>JAEDNK010000068.1 GCA_016302545.1 Bacillota bacterium | reverse complement strand
GACGGTCAGGGCAGCCGCGGAGAACAGGGCGGCAGAACGCAGCGTCAGGGCGACAGCAGACCTCAGAGAAGAGACAGAAACGACGGCCCTAAGCTGGATAGGATGGAAACAAAGCCTAACCAGAAAAACACCGAGAAACGCGATCATCACGAAAAGGAAAGAAATAAATTTGCTAAGCTGGAAGGCGGCAGCAGCACCGGCAAAAAGAACAAGGACAGAATGCAGCAGCGTTCTCTTGAAAAAGCGGCTAAACCTAAGAAGCATAACAAGCCGAAGCCGGTTGTCGTCGAAGAAGAGGATATCATGGAAGAACTTCCGACAGGAACAATTGCAGTTACAGTGCCTATCACAGTTGCAGGATTCTGCGAACAGGCAGGCATTTCCACATCACAGGTTATCATGGCTCTTATGAAAATGGGCATCATGGCAAACATAAATCAGAATATCGACGAGGATACCGTTCTCATTCTGGCAGATGAGCTGGGAATAAGCGTAGTAGTTGCCAAGGTTGAGGAAGAAGTGGAAGAAGAGGGTCTGGAACTCTTTGAAGACAAGGAAGAGGATCTGAAGCCTAGAGCCCCTATCATCACTGTAATGGGTCACGTAGACCACGGTAAGACATCCCTTCTTGACGCCATCAGAAAGACCAACGTAACAGCATCCGAATCAGGAGGAATCACTCAGCATATCGGTGCTTCCGAAGTTATGATAAACGGACAGAAAATTGTTTTCCTGGATACACCGGGTCATGAAGCCTTCACAGCAATGCGTGCCCGCGGAGCTCATATCACCGATATCGCTGTACTGGTGGTAGCGGCAGACGACTCCGTAAAACCGCAGACAATCGAATCCATCAGCCACGCCAAGGCAGCCGGAGTACCTATCATCGTTGCCATCAACAAGATAGATAAGCCGGGCGCAAATCCTGACAGAGTTAAGCAGGATCTGACAGAGCACGGAATTCTGGTAGAAGACTGGGGCGGCGACGTAATCTCCGTTCCTGTATCAGCCAAGACAGGAGAAGGTATCGTAAACCTTCTGGAAATGATCTTATTGCAGGCAGAGGTGCTCGAGCTCAAGGCAAATCCGTCAAGACTGGCAATGGGTTCGGTTATCGAAGCCAGACTGGATAAAAACAAGGGTCCTGTGGCAACACTATTAGTAACCAACGGAACCTTAAAGACAGGCATGAGCGTCGTAGCGGGAACCTGCTCCGGCAGAATCAGACTTATGACCAACTTCAAGGGTGACACCATCAAAAAGGCCGGCCCTGCCACAGCAGTTGAAATCCTCGGACTTACCGACGTACCGGAAGCCGGAGACGAATTCAACGCAGTTAAGGAAGATAAGCTGGCAAGAGAAATCGCCGAAAACAGAAAGGCTAAGCTGAGGGAAGAAATTCTTGCAAGAAACGCAAGCACTACTCTGGAACAGTTATTCAGCCAGATTCAGGAAGGCGAGGTCAAGGACCTTAACCTCATCATCAAGGGTGACGTACAGGGCTCCATCGGCGCTATTGTATCCTCTCTTGAAAAACTGAACAACGAAAACGTAAGAGTAAAGATAATCCACACAGGCGTAGGTACAGTAACGGAATCCGACGTAATGCTGGCAGGAACTACAGGCTCCATCATCATCGGCTTCAACGTAAGACCTACTACTGCAGTGCAGACCTTTGCTGACAGAGAAAACATCCAGATCAGACTTTACAGAGTAATCTACGACATTCTTAACGATGTTGAAGATGCTATGAAGGGTATGCTTGATCCTGAGTTCAAGGAAGAGGTTCTGGGTAAAGTTCAGGTCAGAGAGACCTTCAAGGTTCCGAATGTGGGCATCATAGCCGGTGCTTACGTTCAGGAAGGCAAGGTTATCAGAAATGCCGAAATCAGACTTGTGCGTGACGGTATCGTTATCCACGAAGGTAAGATTTCTTCCCTGAGAAGATTCAAGGACGACGCCAAGGAAGTCAACCAGGGCTATGAGTGCGGTATCGGCATAGAAAACTACAACGACATCAAGGTGGATGACATTATTGAGTGCTTCCACATGGTTGAAGTTGAGCGCAAGTAATTGCTCTCAGTCCTCGTCGTTGGAAGCTGTATCGATACAGTGCTCGCATCGCGGAGAGCGCGGCAAACTCACCTCCTGCCGGAGGCTCAGACAGTGCCGCCGCTCTTAGCCACTCTGCTTCGCACTTTTATCGGCAGCTTCAGCAACTCCTGCGGAAAGTTCGCAATTACTTGCACTCAACTTCTGCGGGAACGGAATGTAGGAAATATCCGTCAGGATATTTCCGAAATGACAGAAAGGAAATAATATATGGGTAAAGGATACAGGAGCGGCAGACTGGGGGAGGAAATCCGCAGAATCGTCAGCGAAATGCTCATAAGCGGCATCAAGGACCCCAGACTGACGGAAAACATGGTCAGCGTATCCGGCGTGGAGGTAACAAGCGACGGAAGCTACGCCACCTGCTATGTTTCCGTGCTCAGTTTCAGCAAGGACCCTGAGGAAAAGGAAAGGCAGGAACAGGAGGTTCTTGCCGGTCTTTCCAGCGCCAGAGGGCTTCTGAAAAAAGAAATATCAAGACAGGTAAAGGTTCGCCACATTCCGGAGCTGATTTTCAAAGCTGATCACTCCATGGAGTACGGCAGACACATAGACGAAATATTGGATAACATAGACTTTGACAGCTATCAGAAGGACCCGGAGGAATAATGGCTAATAATACTTTCAAGGAAATTGCAGAGGTTTTGCTTAAGGCGGAGAAAATTCTCATATATCCTCATATAAATGCTGACGGTGATACGGTAGGCTCGGCAGCGGCTCTTTGCCATACTCTCAGAAGGCTGGGAAAAACAGCATATGTTCTCGTGGAGGATGAGCTTCCTTCCAATCTGAGATTTATGGATAAAGGATATTTCACCTTTGATGACAAGGTGATAGAGCATCCCGACGTTTCCGTGTGCGTGGACTGCGGTGATTTCGGCAGGCTCCCAAAGCGAAAGGAAAAGTTTCTTTCGGCAGAAACCACCCTGTGCGTGGACCATCACGGCACTACACAGAATTTCTGTGATTACAACTATGTTGACCCATCGGCTGCCGCCACAGGGGAGCTTATCTATGCCATCATAAAAGAGCTGGTACCTGAAGTCGATGTAGAGACGGGAGAGGCTATCTTTACGGCCATAACCACCGACACGGGCAATTTCCAGTATTCCAACACCACCAAAAACTGCCACCTCATCATGGCGGAGCTCTTTGATCTGGGTGTGGACACCAATAAGGTAAGCGTGCAGATATATGAGAACGAAAGACCGGAAAAACTCATGATCACAACCAAAGCTCTTTCAACCATCGAACTTTTCGGAGGTGGCAAGGGAGCTATCGCATATCTTACTCTCAGTGACATGGCAGAAATCGGGGCAAAGCCCTTTGAGACTGACAACGTCATCGGAACTCTGAGAAGCCTTGCGGGAGTGGAATACGCAGCCTTTGTCAAGGAGAAGGAGCCGGGGGTTATCAGAGTAAGCCTGAGAGCAAAGCGCATGGGCGACGTGGCGAAAATTGCAGCCGCTCTTGGCGGAGGCGGTCATATCAAGGCTGCAGGCTGCACACTGAACATGACCATAGAAGAAGCAACCGCAATGGTTAAGCAAAAGCTCAGCGAGGCAATCGAGGCACTATGAAAGACGGAATTATAAATATATACAAACCGGCGGGCATGACCTCCCACGATGTTATCTATAAGCTGCGTAAAATCCTAGGAATCAAGAAGCTGGGACATACGGGCACATTAGATCCTCTGGCTACAGGTGTGCTGCCCGTCTGCATCGGCAAAGCTACCAGAGTCTGCGAATATCTTGACGACGACTTTAAAAAGTACAGATGCACCATGGTGCTTGGCATTGAAACCGACACTCAGGATGTTACCGGCGAGATAATAAGAAGGGCAGATGTCTCGGGCATCAGGCCGGAAGACGTGTATAAAGCCTTTGAAGGCTTCAGCGGATGGATTGACCAGAAACCGCCTATGTACAGCGCTGTCCGCGTGAAAGGGCGCAGGCTTTATGAGTATGCCAGAGCCGGCGAAGAGGTGGAGGTCAAGACCAGAAAGGTGTTCATCAGCTCGCTGGAAGTTGAGGTTATGGATTTTTCTCACGACGTCGGCTCAAAAAAGGTGACCTTTACGGTGGAATGCTCTAAGGGAACCTACATCAGGACTATATGCCAGGACGTAGGCAAGGAGCTGGGCTGCGGAGCATGCATGGAAAGTCTGGAAAGACTTGCAAGCGGCAGATTTACAGTAGAGGATGCGGTCACTCTGGACGAGCTGAGAAGGGCAGCCGAAGCGGCAGACCTTTCCCCTGACAGAAAATTCGGCGAAGAGATACCTGAAATCTTTGAAAAATATGTAAAAGACATAGACTATCCGCTGGTGCGTTTCGGAGAGGCCGTAATGGCTCCGGAAACAGGCAGGAGGTTTATCGACGGCTGGCACGTAGCCTATGGCGAGTGCCTTTCGGTGGTGCAGCCCGGAGGCGAAGGCAGGATGTACAAGATGTACGCTCAGGCACCTTACGCACCTGAGGGCAAAATTTTCCTCGGTGTGGCACATCACAGCGACAAATATAAGAAGCTGGTAGCGGACAAGGTCTTTGCAAGGAGCGATGATTTATGAAAACATTTAATACTGTAGAAGAAATTAAAGATACAAAGCCCTGCTGCGTGGCCCTGGGAAACTTTGACGGGGTACATGCGGGACATCAGGCGCTGATAAAAGCGGCGGTGGAGAAAGCCCGTGAAAAAGGTATTAAAAGCGCCGTTTTCACCTTTTCCACATTGCCTAAAAATCTTATTCCCGGGCAGAAACCGGTGAAAAACATCATATATCAGGAGGAAAAGGCAGACCTCATCGAAAAGCTGGGGGTAGACTATCTTTTCAACATTGAATTTACAAAGGAGATCATGACAACTCCGCCGGAGGAATATGTAAAGAAATATCTGGTGGATATGATTAACGCCGCAGAAGTTTTTTGCGGCTTCAATCACCGCTTCGGATATAAGGCGGCGGGAGACGACAGGCTGCTTAAGGAGCTGGGAGAAAAGTATGGCTTCGGTGTAAATCAGATTCCGCCGGTTATCATAGACGGAGATGTGGTAAGCTCCACCCTCATTCGCGGTCTTATCAAGGCGGGCGAGGTGGACGAATGCCCTAAATACCTTGGCAGAAACTACGACATCGGAGGCGAGGTTGTAGTGGGAAACCGTCTGGGCAAGACCATCGGTTTTCCTACCTCCAACATTATGATAGACGAGACTATGGTGACCCCTCCTAATGGAGTATATATCACCTATTGTTTATACAACGGCGTAAGGTATCCGAGCGTTACCAATGTGGGTGTAAAGCCTACAATCGGCACTTTCAAGAAGAACATGGAGACTCACATTTTTAATTTCGACAAGGAGCTCTACGGCAAATACATAAAGGTAGAGTTTGTGAAAATGACCAGGGACGAGGTTAAGTTTGGCAGCGTAGAGGAGCTTTCCGCCCAGATTGCAAAAGACTGCCGCCAGGCAATGGAGTACCATGGGCTGTAGCATGAGCCTGTAGCATGGGCCGGGTGGGCTGTAGGAAAATACTGTTGACAACCCAAGATGCCTGTGGTATCATAAATTGTTGAAATTATTACCTTTGCTGCGTCCTGACGCTACTCCGGCGCGCGACTCGGCTTAGGCGAATTAAGAAAAGGAGAATTAAAAATGATTACTAAAGAAATGAAAGAACAGATCATCAAGGACTATCAGTTAAAAGAGGGCGACACAGGTTCCCCTGAGGTTCAGATTGCTATTTTAACTTACAGAATCAACGACCTCAATGAGCATCTGAAAGTTCATAAGAAGGACCATCACTCAAGAAGAGGTCTTTTGAAGATGGTAGGTCAGAGAAGAAACCTTCTTGCATACCTTAAGGATAATGACTTGGAGAGATACAGAACTCTGATCGCACGTTTAGGATTAAGAAAGTAATAGCAAAGCGGGGCGCAAAAGTCCCCGCTTTCGTTGTACTGAAAAGAAGTTTAAAGCGAAGAGAAAATTAACAGGAGGTAGTTGTTAATTATGTCAAGATTTGAAGATTACAGAGTATTCAGAACGGCGGTGGGAGGCAGACTCCTTCAGCTGGAAATCGGCAAGGTCTGCGAACAGGCAAACGGCCAGGTAATGGTTAAATACGGAGATACCGTCGTAAACGTAACGGCCTGCTCCTCCAAGGAGCCGAGACCGGACATCGACTTTTTCCCGCTGTCCGTAGATTATGAAGAAAGAATGTACGCCGCAGGCAAGATTCCGGGCGGCTTTATCAAGAGAGAAGGAAGACCCAGCGAGCACGCCATCCTTTCCTCCAGACTTATCGACAGACCTATACGTCCCCTTTTCCCAAAGGGCTACTATAACGATGTAGTGGTTGTTGCCACGGTTATGTCTGTGGACCTTGACTGCTCACCTGAAATCTGCGGTATGATCGGTTCCTCCGTTGCACTGGCAACCTCCGACATTCCGTGGGACGGCCCGACAGGGTCAGTAGTTGTAGGCAGAGTTGACGGTCAGCTCATCATCAACCCTACTTTGGAGCAGAGAGAAAAATCCGACATGCACATGACCGTTTCCGGCACCAAGGATGCCATCATGATGGTTGAAGCCGGAGCCAACGAAGTGCCTGAGATGGAAATGCTGGATGCAATCCTTTTCGCTCACGAGGAAATCAAGAAAATCGTAGAGTTCATCGAAGAGGTTGTGAAAGAAGTAGGAAAGCCTAAGCAGGAGGTTACTCTTTACAAGCCGTCAGAGGAAATCGACGCAGCGGTAAGGGAGTACGCATCACCTAAGATGAGAGAGGCCATCCACACTGCGGACAAGCTTGAAAGACTTGAAAACATGGACGCTGTTGAAGTTGAAACCAAGGAGCACTTCGCGGAAATCTACCCTGAAGGCGCCAAGGACATCGACTCCGTCCTTTACAATATCACAAAGGAAACCGTAAGAACTATGATTCTGGACGAAGGAATCCGTCCGGACAACAGAAAGACCGACGAAATCAGACCTATCTGGTGCGAAACAGAGATTCTGCCGAGAACCCACGGCACAGGTCTCTTCAAGAGAGGACAGACTCAGGTTCTGTCAGTCTGCACACTGGCTCCTGCCAGCGAAGCTCAGACTATCGACGGCATCACAGAGCAGACCTCCAAGAGATATATGCACCACTACAATTTCCCGGGCTATTCCGTAGGCGAAGCCAAGACTTCACGTTCGCCGGGACGCCGCGAAATCGGTCACGGTGCTCTGGCAGAAAGAGCCCTCATTCCTGTGCTTCCGTCACTTGAGGACTTCCCGTACGCCATCAGAGTGGTGTCCGAAGTATTGTCCTCCAACGGTTCAACCTCCATGGGTTCAACCTGCGGCTCATGCCTTGCCCTTATGGATGCAGGCGTTCCTCTCAAGAGACCGGTTGCAGGTATCGCCATGGGACTTATCGAGAGAGTTAAGGAAGACGGTTCATCAGAATTCGCAATCCTTTCAGATATTCAGGGCATGGAAGACTTCCTGGGCGACATGGACTTTAAGGTTACCGGTACTGAAGTGGGCGTAACCGCTATCCAGATGGATATCAAGGTACACGGACTTTCCAGAGATATTCTGGAGAAGGCTCTCAATCAGGCCAAGGAAGGCAGAATGTATATCATGGGCAAAATGCTCGAAGAAATCCCTGCACCTCGTCCTGAGCTGTCCAAGTGGGCTCCTAGAGCCATCAGCATGGTTATAGACCCAGACAAGATCAGAATCGTCATCGGCAAGGGCGGCGAAACCATCAACGGCCTTGTAGAAAAGTACGGCGTAAAGATTGACATCAACGATGACGGCCTCGTTTCCATCTACGGCACAGATGCCGCAATGACGGAGGCCTGCAAGAAGGAAATTGAAATCCTCACCAAGGATGTTGAAGTTGGAGAGGTTTACGAAGGCAAGGTTACCCGTATCTTATCAACTGCCAAAGGCTCTGTAGGCGCATTCATTGAAATCCTGCCGGGCAAGGAAGG
>JAEDNK010000067.1 GCA_016302545.1 Bacillota bacterium | reverse complement strand
AGCTGAGACTGCTGGCCACAGACGGAATGCTTGTGAAACGCCCGATTCTTGTCACTGAAGATAAGATTCTTGTTGGATTTAAAGAAGCAGAGTGGGCTGAAATCATTCTGTGAAAGGGAGAAGACCAGATGACGGATATGCCGGAAAAGACAGTTATTATAGAAGCACTGCAGGATAAGGACGATAGAACAGCAGGGATACTTCAAAAGAGCGTCCCTGCTTTTTTATGCCGGCACTTGACAGATAAATGGTCGTTAACTATAATGAATGTAAACGACCGTTCACAAACATCGAAACATAAATACATGCACATACGCTTTGGAGGAACTAAACATGGCTGACACGAAGGAAAAAATTTTAATGACCGCGCTGCGCCTATTTGCGAGGGATGGCTATGAGGCTGTATCCGTCAGAACTATTGCAGAGGAGCTTGGCATGACTAAAGGAGCTCTGTACAGGCATTATAAAAACAAGCGAGACATCTTTAACAGCATTGTGGAGAGGATGATACGGATTGATGGGGAAAGAGCCCATGCCCATCAAATGTCGGCAGAAAAATATGATACAATGCCTGATGCCTATGAAAATGCAACTGTGGAGAATATTCAGAAGTATACAATTGAGCAATTCAAGTTTTGGACAGAGGATGAATTTGCATCTCACTTCCGCAAGATGTTGACTTTGGAGCAATACCGCAACGCAGAAATGGCGCAGCTTTACAGTGATTGTATTGTCGCAGGACCGGTTGCATATATGGAAGATTTGTTTCGCGAACTGATAAAGAAAGGTGTATTAAAATGTGAAGATCCCGGAATGCTTGCTATAGAATTTTACGCGCCCCTTTTCCTGCTGATCAATATGTTTGATAAAAAGGGAAATACAGGAGAAAATGGGGATTACGTTGAAATTCTCAGCAATCATACGAACCAGTTTATTCAGAGCCATGTTATAGCTTAAGGGGAGGGAAAGTAATGAATACAAACAACATTAACATTCGTTCAGAGAAAAAAGAAGAATATCGTCAGGTGGAAAATATGGTAAGAGAAAGCTTTTGGAATGTATATCGCCCGGGTTGTCTGGAGCACTATGTGCTTAATCAGCTTCGTGATGACCCGGCATTTGTGAAGGAATTGATTCCGGGATATTTAGATGGCATTACAGGTGAGTATGCGCCGCCGCAGGGATATTTCGTGGATGAAGCAGAGGCGGAAGCCTTCGACAAGGAGTTTCCGACTAAGGAAAAACTGAAACTTCCGGGTCAGCTATTTTAAAACCATCGTCCGGATGCAGATACAAGGATGCAGAAGTCTGCACTGCGAAAGCAGAACGGAGCATTCTTCCTGATGCCCTTTGCACTGCCGTTCATTATGACAGTGCCGGTGGGGCTGGTCTTTGGGGAGGTTTATGAGATATGGAATTTCTCGGGTCTTGACGGCGGCCATGCCATGGGTGCTGCAGCAGATTTTATATGCACATTTTGATGAACGTATGGCAAGGTTTCTTTTGAACGAATATGGAAAAACGGGCACTAAAAAGATACGGATGACCCAGGAACTAATTGCTAAGGAAGTAAATTCCGCAAGAGAAGTAGTTGCCAGAATGCTGAGACAATTCGCTGATGAAGGGTGGATAGAAGTGGAACGAGGAGCAATCAATATTAAAGACCTGGATGCACTGAGAAAATTAGCAAAATAAATTTTCTCCTGAATGTGACCCGGTCACAGAAAAAATACTGGTTTTTTAGTAGGCTATGAGCATAGGAGGACTTGGCGAAATGAGTTTTATGGATTTATTTAGAAGAACAGATATCAATGAAGGGGTAGAACAGTACAAGAAAGAGGCGAGTGCGGTTTTGCTTGATGTAAGAACAAAAGAAGAATATAAAGAAGGACACATTGAGGGCAGTATCAATGTTCCTCTTCAGACAATCGGTAATGCGAGGCAGCATATTAAGGACATTTCTACACCAATATATACGTATTGCCTAAGTGGGGCAAGAAGCCGTCAGGCGGCAGCTGCTCTTGAGGCAATGGGATATAAAAAGGTTATTAACATAGGTGGTATCGGTGGATATCGCGGCAAGATTGTGAGGTAGTCATATGAAAGTTGTAATCATCGGCGGAGTTGCAGGAGGTGCAACAGCAGCGGCCAGAATAAGAAGGCTTGATGAACAAGCGGAAATCATTGTATTTGAACGCTCCGGATATGTATCTTATGCAAATTGCGGCCTGCCATACTACATAGGCGGCGTAATTGGAGATCCGGAAGAACTCACCCTGCAGACGCCGGAAAGCTTCTGGGAAAGGTTCCGCATTAAAGTGAAGACAAGACATGAGGTTACTTCAATTCATCCTGAGACAAAAAAAGTTACAGTATTTGACATGGATGGAGGTCAGGTATTCGAAGAGTCATACGACAAACTTATTCTTTCCCCGGGAGCAAGACCGATTATACCTGATTTGCCGGGGATTGACAGCGACAGACTGTTTTCGCTCAGGACAGTGGAAGATACATTCCGCATCAGACAGTATGTGGAAGAGAAAAAGCCAGGCAGTGCAGTTGTTGTAGGCGGAGGCTTTATCGGTCTTGAAGTGGCAGAGAATCTGTGCGACATGGGCGTAAAGGTTACAATCGTTCAAAGACCAAAA
Source organism: Bacillota bacterium (assembly GCA_016302545.1). Taxonomy (GTDB): domain Bacteria; phylum Bacillota; class Clostridia; order Peptostreptococcales; family Anaerovoracaceae; genus SUG1106. The sequence goes on along the minus strand of JAEDNK010000067.1, from coordinate 5,597 downwards.
CAGCTGCTGAATATACTGGATTACGATATGGCGGCGTTGGTTCATGCAAAGCTTCGTTCCAAAGGAATTGAATTAAAACTAGGCGGCGATGTGATCGGCTTTGAAACTGTAAATGACGAGATAAAAGTGATGCTTAAGGACGATCAGCCTCTGACAGCGGACATGGTTTTACTGGCAATCGGTGTTGTTCCTGAATCATCCCTTGCCAAAGAGTCAGGTCTGGAACTTGGCATTAAAGGTGCAATCATTGTAAATGATAAGATGGAAACCTCGGCAGAGGGTATTTACGCTGTAGGTGATGCGGTACAGGTTAAACATAGGGTCACGGGCATGGATGCTGTGATTTCTCTGGCAGGACCTGCAAATAAACAGGGAAGGATTGCTGCGGACAATATATGCGGATATGACAGTCACTATAAAGGCTCTATGGGTTCTTCGGTAATTAAGCTCTTTGATATGACAGCGGCATCTACAGGACTTACCGAGAAAGCGGCTAAAACGGCAGGCATAAATTGCGACAGAATCGTGCTTTCGCCATCTTCTCATGCAGGATATTATCCCGGTGCCAAGGTTATGACTATGAAGGTTGTGTATGAAAAAGAAAGCCTCAAGCTTTTGGGAGCACAGATTGTGGGATATGAAGGTGTGGACAAACGCCTGGATGTTCTGGCAACAGCAATATGTGCGGGGATGAGAGCTGATGAACTGAAGGACCTTGATCTTGCATATGCACCGCCGTTTTCATCTGCAAAAGACCCTGTAAACATGGCGGGATTTGTTGTAGAAAATATTGCGACCGGCAAAATGAAGCAGTTCCATTGGGATGAGGTTGATTGCCTTCCGAGAGACGGCAGTGTGAATTTGCTGGATACGAGAACGTCGTATGAATATGAGAATGGCCATGCAGATGGTTTTATTAACATTCCGGTAGATGAGCTGAGAGAACGTCTGGGAGAGATTGACGAGACAAAACCGACATATGTGATGTGCCAGAGCGGTCTGAGAAGTTACATATCATGCAGGATATTAATGCAGAACGGATTTGATTGTTGCAACTTTTCCGGTGGCTACCGATTTTACGAAGCTGTGTCAAAGGAGAAAACAATTGCAGAATATTCTTACCCGTGCGGTATGGATAAATAAATCAGAGGAGGGATGGAAACACCCTCTCTATTTTCGACCTGCCAGATATTCCTCCGCATAATGTGCTGCTACGGCGCCGTCTGCAGCCGCCGTTACAACCTGACGAAGCACCTTCGTCCTCACATCTCCTGCGGCATATACGCCGGGGATAGCGGTTTCGGTAGACTCGCCGGCGACGATGTAGCCTCTTTCATCAAGGTCAAGCTGGTCTGCGAAGAGCTCCGAAGCCGGTTTTCTGCCTATAGCGACGAAAATGCCGTCGCAGTCTACGGCGGTTTCCTCGCCGGTCTTTAAGTTCTTTATGCGCACTCCCGCAACCTTGCCGCCGTCGGATAGGATTTCCGTCACCTGTGCATCCCAGAAAAACTCCACATTTTCGGCTTTCATCAGGGCGTCATGGTAGACTTTGGAAGCACGGAGGCTGTCTCTGCGGTGAACCACAAGGACTTTGGCGGCGATACGGCTGAGAACCATGATATCCGCTGCTGCAGTATTGCCGCCGCCTGCTACCACTACCGTCTTTCCCTTGAAAAACATTCCGTCGCAGGCAGCGCAGTAGCTTACGCCGCGGCCTCTCAGCTCTCTTTCCCCGTCAACACCCAGTTCTCTGGGGTCTGCGCCAGTTGAAATCACTACGGTTTTTCCGTAAAAAACATCATTGGATGTCTTTATGACCTTAGGTTCTGATTTAAGGTCTGCCGACAGAACCGATGCAAACTTTGTCTCTGCACCGAAACGCTCGGCAGCCTGCTTCATTTTTTCTCCCAGAGAAAAGCCGTCAACTCCCGTTTCAAAGCCGGGGTAGTTGTCTATCTGCTCGGTGAGAGCCATCTGACCGCCTACGGACATTTTTTCTATGAGCAGAGGCTTAAGGCCTGCTCTGGCGGCATAAAGGGCTGCGGTATAGCCTCCCGGTCCTCCGCCTATTATTATCATATCGTAAATTTTATCCATACTGATACTCCTCGAATTAAACATATATTGATTTTGTTATACCGTTATTATACCACCCAATGTCGACTTCTACCCAATACCCTTTGTTGAATTGATAAAAAAAGTGTGCTACAATGCAGGTAAAAGAGAGGCGGCCCAGAGGGACATCTTGCGGGCGCCGGAGGAGTCAGCTTCTGTGGAAAGCGAAATGATACTGAAAAAATGTAAGAGGAGCAGTACTATGGCCAAAACAACAGACCGGCATATCTGCACGGAAATTATGAAAACAGCCGCTGAAGGTTTGAAATACGGCGTTATTTATGTGAAAGAAGACGGGAAAATCGGGGAATACAGTCCTCTGGCAAAGGAAATGATGGGAGTAACTCTGCCTGAAGGCGAAAGCCATCCGGAGGGAAAGCTGACAAGCGGAGACATAGTGGTTTTTCTGGATAATGATCTGGGAAACGATGACAAGATGACGCCCGAAGACCTTAAAGTTCTCAATATTCACAGCAGAGAAATAAAGCCGGGCAGCATAGTTCTGGCCATCGGTGTATACAACAATAAAAAGATACAGCCTGTTTACAAAACTTTCAGAGAATATATACCTGACAGCAGAATCGAGCTTTCACACCGTTATCTGGGCTTCAGTATAGATGCAGCTATAGATTTTGAGAACCGCCGGATGAGTGTGACATTAAACGGCAAGGAATATTACATGAACTATCTGGAGAGCATCGGCTACATGGTTGCCATCGACGGCCATACAGGTAATGTCAAGTTTTTTCAGGCAAAGGGTTATGGCTACAGAGGCGAGGAAGCAGGAGAACTGCTTCGCGGCAAAAAGTTTGCCGGCAAAAATGTTTCGGGACAGGTGAATGAACTGATGCCTACAATCGGAATGCAGGCGGATAAGATATTGAACGGTGACGATTTTCTGAGCACTCTGAAATCACTTATGAAAGGCGAAGACGGAGATTATCTGGAAGGTGTGTATGAAATTTACCGTAGGATGGTATATTGCTATCTTATCAGAATCAAGAAGAACTGTGAATGTGACGGAGTCTACGTATTCGTTCAGGACAATGAGGTGGCAGAAAACACATCAAGAAAAACAAATCCTCTTACGGCAGAGGTTGAGAAGAGAGCAAGAATGAAGTCATATCTGCCTGACGAGAAGGGTTCCGCCGCCTTTGCAGGCTTTATCGGCAATTCTCCGGCCATGGAAAAAGTGAAGCAGCTGGCATATAAGGCGTCCAAGACCAAGTTCAACGTCATAATTACCGGTGAAAGCGGAACAGGTAAGAGCAGACTGGCAAGAGAAATCCACAACAACGGAAACCAGAAGGGGCCGTTTGTAGAAGTGGTGTGCAATGCCATTGCACCTTCGCTCATAGAAAGTGAGCTTTTCGGCTATGCTCCGAGGGCATTCACCGGAGCTGATCCGGGAGGCCGTATCGGCTTTTTTGAAAAAGCAGACGGCGGTACAATCTTTTTAGATGAAATAGGTGAGATACCGCCTGAAATACAGGTAAAGCTGCTTCATGTCCTGCAGAATAAAAGAATCTACAGGGTAGGCTCTACTACGCCTATAGACGTGGATGTGAGAGTCATCACCGCGACAAACCGTGACCTCGAAGAAGAGGTAAAACAGGGCAGATTCAGACAGGATCTTTATTACAGAATCAATGTTTTCCCTATTCGTATACCGGCTCTGAGGGAACGCAAGCGTGACCTTTATATTCTTGCCAATTCAGTGCTGGAGGACCTTTGTCGAAAATACGACATGGAGCTGAAACAGTTTTCGGAGGAGGCTCTTGAGATTATTTCGGGCTATGACTGGCCGGGTAATGTAAGAGAACTTGAAAATATTGTGGAACGTGCAATTACCGTATGCGAAGGCAGGATGATTTATTCGGAAAACCTTATGATAAAGTCAGATGCCAGGATTAATTCCACCCTTAAAGAGCGAATTGAAGCCGACGAAAGAAAGATTATCGAGGATACTCTTTTTAAGAACAACGATGATCGCAAGAAGACTATGGAGGAATTGGGACTGTCAAGGACTGTATTTTACGAGAAACTGAAGAAATATGAGATAAGCAGATAGTCCTGTATTTGAGATTGACAGTCCCGAAAACGGAATAAAAATCGTGAAATTACAGGGCAACATGGGGGAATGATTTCAATACCGGAAGAGAACAATACCGAACTGAGGAACCCGACTATCTAAGAACCTTGAATTTTCAAGGTTCTTTTTTCTTTGCAAAGCTTTTGCGGCCGGTGCAATATATATTGGCACTATTCTTGCTTATTCATTAAAGTGGATAAGAGGAAAGTTAAAAAGTATCCTGAAAACGGGAGGACTAAAATGAAATTCTGGAAAATGAACGGAGCTGGAAACGACTTCATCATTATTAATAACATGGAGGGAAAAATCCCGTCAGAGAAATTTTCACATATGGCGACAATTCTCTGCGAAAGACACCTTTCTATTGGGGCAGATGGCTTAATGGTAGTAGAAAAAACCACTGAAGGTACAGACGCAGATTATAGAATGCTTTTTTACAATTCAGACGGAAGCATGGGCGAAATGTGCGGTAACGGTGCCAGATGTATATGCAGGTACGGTTATGAAAACGGTCTTGCAGGAGAAACGCAAAGAGTTGAAACAACGGCTGGAATCGTCATAGGAGAGAGAATAGACAAGAGACTGTATCGGATACGTCTGAACGATCCATGCAATCTGAGGTTTGATGAGCCCATAGAGGTGGACGGCAGGATTTACAGATGTTCTTATGTTGAGCTGGGAAGTCCGGGAATACCTCATTGCGTAGTTCCAATTGAAGCGTTACTGGATTATCCCCAAGCTGATCTTTTCAAGGTTGGGCGAACTTTGAGAAACTATGAAGGCTATCCGAAGGGTGCCAATGTAAACTTCTATGAAATTGCAGCACCCGATTGTATCGTAGAGAAAACCTATGAGAGAGGTGTGGAAGATTTTACATATGCGTGTGGAACCGGCACAGGTTCTGTAGTGGCTATTCTCACCTTGCAAGGAAAGGTTTCAGGAAGAAACGTGAGAGTTGATGTCCCGGGAGGGAAATTATACATTGATGTTGACATGGAAGGAAAAAAAGTTAAGAATCTTTATCTCACAGGACCGACTAATATCGTTGCAAAAGGTGAGATAACCGATGAGGAACTATAAACTAAAACTAACATTTAAAATGAAAGGAAACATATATTATGATCTGTGATAACATAACAGTAAAAGACGGGATTCTGTATTTTGCCGGTCAAAATACAGTGGAACTGGCAAAGAAATACGGCACTCCGTTATATCTTCTCGATGAAGATAAAATTCGTGAAAAATGCAGAAGATACAAGAGTGCTTTTCAGAAGCATTTCGGCCTTAATGCACAGCCGCTGTATGCTTCTAAGGCAAACTGCTTCAAGCGTCTTTATGAAATCATGAGTGAGGAAGAAATGGGCATCGATGTAGTGTCATCAGGAGAAAT
>JAEDNK010000066.1 GCA_016302545.1 Bacillota bacterium | reverse complement strand
TGCTCAATCAGCAGAATGGTCATATCAAAATTATCTCTTACAAATCTGATGGTGTCCATCAGTTCCTGAGTCTCATTGGGGTTCATACCTGCAGCAGGCTCATCGAGAAGCAGCAGCTTCGGTGAAGTTGCCAGAGCTCTGGCGATTTCAAGCTTTCTCTGCTTGCCGTAAGGCAGATTGGATGCCAGATAGTCCTTTTCCCCTGCAAGGTCAAATACCTCGAGGAGCTCCATAGCCTTTCTGTCCATCTCTTTCTCTGTCCTGAAGAAAGCCGGAAGCCTTAAAATTCCCTCTGCAGTGCTGTATTTATTATCGTTGTGCAGTCCCACCTTTACATTATCCAGTACAGAAAGCTGCTTAAACAGACGAATGTTCTGGAAAGTTCTGGCGATTCCTTTTTTATTTATCTCAACTGTATTATGCCCCGTCATCTTTTCGCCGTCAAGGAAAAAGTTTCCCATAGTAGGCTTGTATACACCGGTCAGCAGGTTGAAGGCGGTAGTCTTGCCCGCGCCGTTAGGACCGATGAGCCCGTAAAGCTGACCTTTTTCTATCTTCAGGCTGAGTCCGTCAACAGCTTTAAGTCCGCCGAAGGATATGCCGAGATTTTTCGTTTCAAGCATAGCTGTCATTTAACTCACCCCTTCCTTAGCTTTTTTCTTTGAACCTGCGACTCCGAAAAATTTCTTTACATTGATTGCTCCGAACCACTTCTGAGTGTACATCTGAAGTGTTTCGTTGTTGTTTACCAGCATCATCACGATAAGGATGATTGCATACATAAGCATTCTGTAATCGCTGAGTCCGCGAAGAAGCTCAGGAAGTGCAGTCAGAATAACAGCTGCGATTATGGATCCTCTCATGCTGCCTATGCCGCCCAGAACTACAAATACCAGTATCAGGATTGAATAGTTGTAGTCGAATTTGGTTGCAACCAGCGATGAAAGGTTATGTCCGTAAAGCACCCCTGCGACTCCCGCAAAGAATGCGGAGATTACGAAAGCAATCAGCTTGTATTTTGTGATATTTATTCCTACAGATTCCGCCGCTATTCTGTTATCCCTGATAGCCATGATTGCTCTTCCTGTTCTGGAATGAACAAGATTGAGTATTACCACAAGGGTTATGAAAATCAGGGCAAAGCCGACGAAGTAATTGGAGTCATTAGGTGTATCCGTTATACCCATGGCGCCGTTTATGTAGACTTTTTTGGTCATAGCGTCAAATGTAATATTGTTATATGCCTCCACACCTATTGCGAAGTGAACCCCGTTTGCGTCCGTCGCCAGATAAAGGTTGTTTACAATATTCTTTATGATTTCTCCGAATGCCAGAGTAACTATAGCCAGATAGTCCCCTCTCAGTCTGAGAACGGGAATTCCTACCAGAAGTCCGATAACCGCTGCCGACAAACCTCCTACGATGAAAGCCAGAGGGAACCTTACCCACACAGATGTGATTGATTCCTCAGTAACCATGGAGAACACGCTTCCCACAAAAGCCCCTACGCACATGAAACCTGCATGACCCAGACTCAGCTCTCCCAGAATACCTACTGTCAGGTTAAGAGAAATCGCCAGTATTACATTCACACAGATAGGAACCAGCAGTCCCCTGAAAAGATGAGACGCCATGCCTGTAGTTGTATATACAACGCAGAAAAGGAACATAGCCAGAACGATTCCGTATGTGACCATGTTTTTTCTTGTGGCTTTGTTCATATTGTTTAAATTCTTCATAGCGGTCATCACCTACACTTTCTCGCTTATCTTCTTGCCCAGTATGCCTGTAGGCTTCAGGGAAAGGATTATGATAAGAACTGCGAAAACGATTGCATCGGAAAGCTGCGAGGAAATATATGCCTTGCTCAAGTTTTCGATTACGCCTAAAAGGATTCCGCCAATCATAGCACCCGGAATTGAACCAATACCGCCGAATACTGCAGCTACGAAAGCCTTTATTCCCGGCATAGCCCCTGTGTATGGGTTGAGCAGCGGATATGCCGAGCAAAGAAGCACGCTGGCAACTGCCGCCAAGGCTGAGCCGATGGCAAAGGTCAGAGAAATGGTGGAGTTAACACTTACTCCCATGAGCTGTGCCGCCCCTCTGTCCTCGGAAACAGCCTGCATAGCCGTACCCGGCTTCGTAAACTGTATAAACAGCGTCAGACCTATCATGATAATCACCGTTACAACAATTGTAATGATCGTTACTCCCGAAACGGTGAGACCTTCTGTCACATGCCAGTCCGGCATGTTTTTAAAAATGTCAGGAAAGTTCTTCGATGCGGAACCGAATACCAGAAGAGCTATATTCTGCAGTAGGTAGCTGACACCTATGGCTGTGATCAATACTGCCAGTGGAGTTGCGTTTCTGAGAGGCTTGTAGGCGATTTTTTCGATTACAACACCAAGCAGGGTGCAAACTACTATACCGCAGATTATTGCAAGTGCCGGAGATGTCAAAGAAGAGCTTATAGCTGTAAACACCACAAAGCCCCCGATCATTATTACATCACCGTGGGCAAAGTTCAGCATCTTTGCAATTCCGTATACCATGGTATAGCCCAATGCAATAAGTGCATATACGCTGCCCAGACTTATTCCGCTTATAAGATAAGATAAAAAATTCATAATTTCTCCTCTTTTAAAGTGTTAAAGGGAGGTCAGGAAACCTGAACCTCCCGTAAACTCTCGTGTTAAGCAACTGCAGTGTAAGTACCGTCTTTGATAACCATAGCGTTAGGAGTCTTGGTAGGTTCTCCGTCTGCTGACCATGTCATTGTGCCGGTTACACCTGCAACTTCGATTTGTGTCATAGCAGTCTTCATTGCTTCGCAGATATCGCTTACGCTCATTTCAGGAGTGATTCCTGCCTTTTCAGCTGCTGCCTTGATGATGTACATTGCATCGTAAGCGTCTGCTGCAAACTGAGTAGGAACCAGATCGTTGTATGCTGCCTTGTATGCTGCTGTGAAAGCCTGAGTCTTTTCATCTTCAGCGTCTGCTACGAAAGGAGTCAGAAGCATTACGCCTTCTGCCAATGAAGCGTCAGCACCAAGCTGCTGGATAACGCCGTCAAGACCGTCGCATCCGAACCATGTAACATCCAAGCCCATCTTATCTGCCTGAGTAAGGATTAAAGCTGCTTCCTGATAGTAGATAGGAAGGAATACTACGTCAGCTCCGCTTTCCTTAACCTTCTGAAGCTGTACAGTGAAGTCCTGTGCGGAATCCTTGGTAAATGCCTGTGCGGTAACAACTTCTACGCCCTTTTCCTGAGCCTGAGCGCTGAATTTCTCAAAGATGCCGGATGAGTATACGTCTGATGAGTTGTAGATTGCCGCAACCTTCTTGCCTGCAAACTTTTCAGCTAAATAGTCTGCAGACGCGATACCCTGGTTAGGGTCTGAGAAGCATACTCTGAATGCGTGGTCGCCCTTGATGGATTCAACTGCCGAGCCGGATGGAGTAAGCTGGAACATGTTGTCCTCTGCTGTCTTTGCAACTACTGCTGTACAAGGGCCGCTTGTTACAGTACCCATAAGCATCTGCATGCCCTTATCCTTTAATGTATTGTAAGCGTTAACTGATTTTTCTGCATCGTGTTCGTCATCCTGCCATTCAAATCTTACCTGAACGCCGTTGATGCCGCCTGCTTCGTTGATTTCCTTAACAGCAAGCTCTGCACCGTTCTTTACGGCCTCACCGTATGTAGCTGCAGCGCCTGTTGTAGGTCCGATACCGCCGATTACGAATTCGGAAGCACCGCCGCTTTCGCCTTGGTCACCGCCGCCGCAACCGGCCATTGCAACTGTCATCATAACTGCCATGGATACGGCAGCAAACTTTTTCATAAAGCTCTTTTTCATTTTTTGTTCCTCCGTTTGTTGTGTTTTTTGTTTTAAGATTATTTGATTGATGTCCTTTTATCAATTGAACATCCGCTTGCAGTTCATGTGAGCCCTTCGGCATTAAAAAACCTGTGGCTGCTGATTTGCCACAGGCGGAAAGTTCAATCAAATTTATATTCATCGGTGCAAGTGGACTTATTATGGGTTAAAAGATTCAAGCACCGGTAAACACATTTAAGAATTCAAGTGAACTCTATCGGCTGTCTGCAGCACAATCAGCACTATTTCTGATTAGGCCTATAATCAATAGGGCTAGCGGAATAATGCTAATGACGATAATTAAGCTGAGCAGTAAAGCCTTATTATTCATCTTGAGTTCTCCTTTCATCAAGTTTATGGTAGGATAATAACACATACATTACAGGATGTCAACACTTTTTTGAATTTTTTTATAAATTTTTTTAAATTTTTTTGTGAGCAAAAACAATTTGCTCTTTTGCGGTGCAGATAAAAAGAAGAGTCCTCTGCACTCTTCGCAGCGGACTCTTATATCAGCCTTGCTATTATTTTTTGATATCCGAAATATAGCTGAATTCCACCTTGCCGTTAAGGTCTGTCAGAGCCTCTATCATGTCGGCGCTGAAAAATCCCGCCGAAAGTCTGCTTTCCGCACTTTCCCCCAGCAGCGACCATATGTCGGTGGAAACGACGCTCTCAAATTCTTCTACCGCGCAGTCGCTCAGTTTGTACTCCTTTTTCATGTTCTCTACAGCGTCCTCAAAAGTTCCGACTTCATCCACCAGCCCCAGTTTCTGCGCCTGCTTTGCAGTGTAAATTCTGCCGTCGGCAATCTTTCTTACTTCCGAATCCTTCATGTCTCTGCCCTCAGCGACGATTCCCACAAACTGGTCGTAAGCTTCATCGATGAGACTTTGGAGTATTTCTCTCTGCTCCGCTGTCATTTTCTCTGTGCTGGATCCCATGGCCTTGTTTCTTCCCGAGGTTATGGTCTGGGTCTTGATTCCCGCCTTATCCAGAAGTCCCGTAACATCATAGATGGTCCCCATAGTAACTCCTATAGAGCCGGTCCAGCAATTTCTGTTGGCTATAATCTTGTCGCAGGAGGCTGAAATATAGTATCCTCCCGAAGCAGCCATGGACTGCATTGACGAATATACCGGCCTTCCTGTCTGATCCTGATATTCCTTTATCTTCAGATGCAGCTCGTCGGAAGCAAAGACGCTGCCTCCCGGAGTATCCACATAGAGTATCATGCCCTTATTGTCGCTGTCATTAATCATTGCATCGATGGAATTAAGTATGTAAGCATGATTGTATGTACCCGTACCGTCTTCGCTGATTTCTCCCTCCACATAGACAACTCCTATATAGTCATGGCCGAAATCGGTCTCGACCTTTGTGATATCTGTTCCCTTAAACTCGCTTTTAAAGTCCTCTACCAGCTTGTTGCAGCCCGTAGTGAGAAGCACTATCACCAAAATCACTGCACCTATTATCATAAGAGCCTTTGCCCATGTCGGTACCGGCTTCTTCGGCTGTTTTGGCGCGGCAGGGGCGGGGTCGTTGCTGAAACGCCCATCAGCGTAATACTGTACCTTTTTTTCCTGAGTTTCCTGAGTTTCCTGCACCTGATTTTCTCTGTTCTCTAAGTTATCCAAATTATGTCCTCCTTTATATTTCAACTGATTTCGCGGTTTTTTTCATTATATGACCGGTATTGCTGCCTGTCAATTGGATTTTACAGGCGGTTTTTTCCTGCAAAGAAGCTGCAAAAGTGCCGTATATTCATATCTTCGGGTATATCCTTTCCGTGGTTTCCCGGCGGCAGTATGCTGTTATGGCAGCCGTGGTCGGGGGAAAAGAACAGTACCGTATTGTGCGTTTTCCAATGTTTTTGGATGGCATCGCAAAGCTTGCAGCAGGTTTCTATATTTGCCCTGAGTTCTTTAAGAGAGCGCCGGCCCTCAGGTCTGAATCGGTGTATAGCCCAGTCATAGTTTCCGTTATAGAGCACGATCAGGTCATGTTTATCCTGTTCAATCAGCTCCAAAGCCTTCAGGTTGCACAGATTATGGTCGTCATAGATAAAATAGTCGATTGGTCTTTCCTTAAAAATCGCCGCAATGGAATCTCCTGCTGTGCAGACTATAGCTGCCTTCTTTCCTGCAGCTGCCAGATCCTCAAAAACTGTATTAACCTTGAGAACTGGCTTTTCATATTTCATAATGCCGTGCTGCTCCGGTTCAAGCCCGGAGTACATGGACGCGAAGCATACAGGAGTCACAGGAGGAAACATGGAGCTCATGTTTTCCGACAAATCAACCCTTTCCATGAGAGGAGCAAAAATCTCAGGATGTTTTTCTACCATCCACTCACCGATGGCATCAGGGTTATACATGAACACGCGGTCACAGTCTATGACCCTTTCCTCCTTTTCTCCGAACTTAAGCTTAGCCATAGTCAGAACTCTTTCAAAAGGCTTCACTGTATAGTCAGTTTCTCTGGTTGTCTTTAGTCCAAGCAAAGCTTCTATGGTAGGGCGTACCGCCGTCAGATTCATTTTCTTATCCATACCCGGCACCTCCGAATTACAAAATTTTTAAAAGGGAACCTGCGGTAGCCGCAAGAGACCCTAAAACAACGATTATCTGAAATGGCAGTGTGCCCAGTTTCCCACAGATTGGACTGGACTGAGTGCGCTTTCGTGCATGATGATATGCTGCGATAACGCCGACTCCTGTAAGAACCTGCACAGCACCTGCAAGGCGAGAGAAACCGACAAAACTTGTCAGTCCCAGCAAAGCAATAATCAGGCACGGAAGAGAAGTTACAAGCCAGCTTTTTCGGTTGCTGAGTCCTGTCTGTTCCGCAAAAACATCCCTGAGATTAAGGGTATTTGCCCAGAACGATGTGGCCAGAGCCAGCAAGGAAAACAGATATCCCACTACACTGACCCATCCGCCAAGTTTTGATGACAGGTCTACCAGTGCGCCGTTTTCCGTAATTTCGTTTCCTACACTGTAAAGAGTTATAAAGGTTATAACCGCCACCAGCGCCAGATTGATTCCGGTTCCTGTCGCGATAGCTTGCGTTATCCGTCTGCGGTCTCCGTCGAGTCCCTTTACCACCTGAGGGACGGACATTACGGCCGACAGTGAAAAGGACACCATGCTGTAAAGAGCCATGACGTTTGTCCATGCTACTCGGTTTCCTTCAAATCCTGCTGCACCTGATCTGACTCCCGCTACAACCAGAATACCGATAACCGCCGCCATGGAAAGCACCGCTAATTTTTCGCATATACCCACCAGTTTCATTCCGAAGAACACCACAGCTGCTGCCGCAATATAGAAAATTGCCATAGCCGCCCAGGCCGGCAATCCGAGCCACGAAACCAGCACAGCTCCGCCGCCTGTAATAAAGCCGCTGACATTTATAACTACAGAAAGTCCCAGCAGAACAAATGCTGCGAGGGTTAATAGTTTTCTTCCCCTGCCTATGAAGAGGTCATTTTCAAAGCACTTGATGAACTGTGCTCCCCCGTTATGCAGAGACAGCTCAGCAATCATCAGGTGCAGCAACAGATTTATGCAATAAACCAGCACCATTATCCATATCAGATCTGCCAGACTGTTTCTCGATGCTATGAAGGGCACCGACAAAATCCCCGCACCTACGCCATGACCAATAATAATGCTGGTTGCCTCTGCAAAGGTCAGCCTCGCTTCGCTTTTTATTTCCATGTTATATTTTTTCCTCTCCGTTACTGTAAATTTCTCAATATATGCTATATATGCTCCGTTTATTCTACCGTGCCGCAGCGTGGCTTGTCAACAGGCAGAAAATGCTTTAAAACGCAAAAAGCGCCCCGGACATATCAAATGCCCAAGGCGCTTTGGGAAAAGGAACAACAAATACTATTTAACTTCTGTCTGCCCTTCTGCGCCAGAGTGCCAAACCGCCAAAGGTGGAAAGTATCAGCATAAAAAGGCTCAAAAGCATGTTGTCAAAGGCGGTATCGCCTGTCTTTGGAACTTCAGTGTCCGGTTTCTCAGGCTTAATTGGTTTTTCAGGTTTATCCGGCTTTGTCGGCTTTTCAGGCTCGGTCGGTTTCTCCGGCTGGGTCGGGTCGGTTGGGTTTGTTGGGTCTTCTTTCTCAATTGCCTTGAACTGTGCTGTATAGGTCTCATCCTTTGTTACCTTAACAACTTCCTTATCCCACCCAATAAATACATAGGTGTATTTTTCATCTGCAGGTTTTACAGGAGTTAATCCATCGTAAGACGGCATCTGTCCATAATAGCAGAACCTGTCTGTCTCAAGATTGGTATCATCATAGTTGTTCCACTTAATGGTATAATAAACCGTAATTGTAGGTGGATTAGGTGTATCTTTCTTGCTAAAGCAGAAGGTGTAGGTCACATTTCCTGTTATACCGTCTGTCGATGTGTTAGGTGTCACATCCCATGCAC
>JAEDNK010000065.1 GCA_016302545.1 Bacillota bacterium | reverse complement strand
GCGACAAGCTTATATTATTTCACTTGTCTACCTAAGAGGGAGCATATCATAACGGTTATTTCCCGTTAATGCGACAGCCCCTTATTGTTTGGATTTAACTTTCCACTTCTATTTCCACCAGCTTTTCCTCAGAAAGCTCTACTTTTCCTTCTATGTAGACCTTTTCGACGTAGCCCTTTTCAGCGCCGCCTCCGGCGATAACAGCCGTAGCTTCGATAGTTCCTGCAGGCTGCGGGAAAACAAAATGATGAATTCCCTCTCCCTTTTCCAGCCCGAAAGCTGCCGCACATGCCGTAGTACCCGAACCACAGGAACCCTCAAAGTATGTAGTATCTACATCCTTTACATATACGACAGGGGTTATAGGGAAAATCAGACTTTCGCCATCTCTTTCTGTCTTGCTGTCACAGAACATCACACCCAAAGCAGGAGGATTGAATTTTTCCGTTATATAATCTTTAACTGCGTCAAAATTCTCTTTCGTGGCAGGGATTCCGCGAAGAATCACATGCAAAATCCCGCCGAAGTCCACCAGTGGAGTCTCTTTTATATTACTCTTATTACTCTCTGTATTATCTCCATCGTCTATCGGCAATGCGCAAAGGTCAATTTTCGACATTCCCGCTGGACATGGCATCTTAACTTTTGTGTAGTTTGTGTCCGTATCCACCTCCACGGTGAGAATCTCGTCACAGCCGCTGACATCCACATTTACGCTGCCTTTTCCCTTTATACCCATATCACGGGCCTTTATCAGACCAAAGGAGCGGGAGCCGTTTCCGCAGAATTCCAGACCGCACATTTCCATCTTTCCCTCGGCCCTGCCGCACTGCGGAGTGTCGAGAATGAAAGCGACCTGCTCGCCTTTCAGGTCCTCATTTTCTAAAAGCTGTTTTGCCACCTGTTGGTATTGTGTTCTGTCAAAGGGATCTTTCACAAATATAGTTATGTTTCCCGCCGGATCTGCGACGATAATTCTTATCTTTTTCCTGATTTTCATTTCTAATATCTCCCTACCGTTTTTCGATCTCCTCATTTGCTCACCTGTATTTAATATTATACTATACGCTTCGTCGCCTAATTGCAAGGAGTTTTGCCTGAACATTTACTCCCCGGTAAAAAATCCGTGTGCAAAGTCATTTCCCGTGGCGAAAGCGATGAAGTCTACTCTCAAGGCCCCCGCCTCTTTAAGCACCCTGCCGCACTGGTGGGCTGTAGCTCCGGTTGTGTATACATCGTCCAGCAGCAAAATACGACTGTCGGAAATCCGTCCGAAATCCGCTGTATTGACGGAAAAAGCGCCATCAAGGTTAATATACCTGTCCTCTGCAGATAGACTTCTCTGAGGAGCAGTCTTTCTGTTTCTTCTGACGGCTCGCGGCAGCACCGGCACCCCAATACGCCCCGCCAGGTGCCGTGCTATCTTTTCAGCCTGATTAAAGCCGCGAGCCCTTTCTCTGTCCCTGTGCACGGGCACAGGGACTATATAATCGAAGCCGCCGCCTGCTGAGCCGTCAGAGATCCCGGAAGCCGGGCCGCACGGTATGCCGTAAGTCAGCCTGTCTGCCATTATGTCGGCGATGGCTCTTGCCACGTAAGTTTTGCCGTCGTATTTTAAATCGAAAATCAGGCGGCGTTCGTATAGCCCGTATTTTACGCAGGCGACGGCGGAATCCAGACAGGAGGGGCGGCTCAGGCGGCGGCTTTCTGCCTCCAGATCAATGCGGACATTGCCCCATGTGATATGGTGAATGCAGTGATCGCATATGCTGTAACTCCTGGTGCCGTCTACCGGCTTACCGCAGCACAAGCAATAGGTTGAAAACGGGAAAATCCACTGGACCACAGCTTCTGCCACACGAGTCGTCATTTTATTTTCCTCTGCAAAATATTTCACTTCAATAGGCCTCTTTCTTTCAATATATTTACATTATATAAATTTTATGTATTCGTTTCAAGTATTTTTTCGGTGGCCAAAGTCGTCGGCGAAATTGACATTCCTCACTGCAGAGTAGTATAATCTGAATTGAAATATAAAGAAGAGGTAATCACATGACTGATATAAAAAAGAAACCTACAATGCTGATGATTCTGGACGGTTTCGGCCTGAACCCGTCGGAAAGAGGCAATGCCGTTAAGACTGCCGAAACCCCTGTTTTAGACCGCATATTTAGAGAATATCCCAACATACAGCTTAAGGCCGGCGGTCTTGCCGTGGGACTGCCGGAAGGACAGATGGGAAACTCCGAGGTAGGACACCTCAACATCGGCGCCGGACGCATCGTTTATCAGGAGCTTACCAGAATTACCAAGGCCATAGGCGACGGCATCTTTTACGGCAATTCTGCCCTTAACAGCGCCATTGACCATGTACTGGCTAACAAATCGTCACTTCACATCTTCGGACTTCTTTCGGACGGAGGGGTTCACAGCCACATTGAGCACATAAAAGCGCTCCTCCTTCTGGCGAAAAGACGAGAGATAAAGGATGTTTTTCTTCACTGCTTCATGGATGGGAGAGATGTCCCTCCTACCTCCGGCATAGAATACATGGAGACAATAGAAAACTTTATGGCAATGGAAAACATGGGACATGTAGGCGTAGTCTCCGGCAGATATTATGCCATGGATCGCGACAAGCGCTGGGAAAGGCTTCAGAAAGCCTATGACGCATTGACTCTGGGAGAGGGTCGTCGTGCAGGTTCGGGCTGTGACGCCGTCAAAGCTGCTTATGACTTAGGTGAAACGGATGAATTTATCCTTCCGACCCTATGCTCAGACCATGGGGAAGTAAAGGACGGAGATGCGGTCATCTTTGCCAATTTCCGTCCCGACAGGGCCAGAGAAATTACGAGGGCTTTCGTGGATGAAGACTTTGACAGCTACGCTTTTTGCCGCCGAAAAAGACCGACGAACATCAGATACATATGCATGACTCAGTATGACGCAGAAATGCCCGGCGTGGAAGTTGCTTTTCCGCCTCAGACCATAAGAAACACCCTTGGGGAATACCTTTCCTCACTGGGCCTCCATCAGCTTCGCATAGCTGAAACAGAGAAGTATGCCCATGTGACTTTTTTCTTCAACGGTGGCGTCGAGGAGCCAAACGCCTTGGAGGATCGCATTTTGGTACCGTCGCCTAAAGTTGCCACTTACGACTTGCAGCCGGAAATGAGCGCTCCCCAGGTCACGGCGCAGGTCCTCAAGGAAATTGAAACAGGCAAATACGATGTTATAATTCTCAACTTTGCCAACGCCGACATGGTGGGGCACACGGGGGTTTTCGATGCGGCTGTAAAGGCGGTGGAAACTCTTGATGGCTGTGTGGACATGATTACCCAGGCCGTACTCAGAAAAGGTGGTCAGATTCTCCTCACCGCAGACCACGGTAATGCTGACTGTATGATTGACGACGAAGGCAATGCAGTGACAGCCCATTCCACCAACCCTGTTCCGCTGGTACACATCTCCGGTGATCCTTGTCAGTTTACTGACGATGCAAAGGATGGTATAGGAAAGCTTGCAGATATCGCACCTACCCTGCTTGAACTCATGGGTCTGACCGCACCACCGGAAATGACCGGTGAATGTCTTGTAAAAGATTGATGCCACCATTTGAGGCTGTTCCAAAAACGAGGATTTTTGTTCCTTTTTGGAACAAATATGTCATTACGGTAAACCTACATGAAATCCGCAGGCATCCACTTCTCTATTATGGCTTCCGCGACCTTAATTCCGTCTACGGCGGCGGACATTATCCCTCCGGCATAGCCGGCACCCTCTCCGCAGGGGTAGAAGCCTTCCAACGGGCAGCCGCCCCGGCTGCCTACGAGACTGCTGTCTCTTGTAAATCTTACAGGAGATGAGCTTCTGGCTTCTACCGCCGTCATTACCGCATCGTCACTGTCAAAGCCCTTAAGCTTTTTTCCAAGATGGGGCATGGCTTCTCTTATGGCCGCTGCCGCAAAATCCGGCAGAGATTTTTCCACTGCAAGGGCAGCAGTCACGGCGTTCCCAGCCGCGTCCGGTGTTGCGGCAGAAGGCTCTGCATTCGCCGCGGCGCGAAACTCTCCCCAACTGCACTTCGGCGGGCGATAAGTTCCGCCTCCGTTGATAAAGGCCAGCCTCTCGTATTTTTCCTGAAATTCCACTCCTGCCAGCACATGGTCCGAACCGAAGTCGCTTACTCTTACATCGCAGAGCAATGCGCTGTTGGCTGTGCCGCTGTCTCTGTCGTGATAGCTCATGCCGTTTGTCACCACGCCGCCTTCCTGAGACGACGCCACAACCACCTTTCCGCCGGGACACATGCAGAAGGTGTATACGCCTCGGCCGTTTTCGCAGCGGTAATTGAGCTTGTAATCCGCCACAGGCAGTCCCAGCTCTCCTGCCGGCGCTCCGTACTGAGCTATGTCGATCATATCCTGAGGATGCTCTATTCTCACCCCTATGGAAAAGGGCTTCTGAGCCATATCGATTCCTCTTTCGTGCATCCATCTGAAGGTATCTCTTGCGCTGTGTCCTATGGCAAATACAGCAGCCTCGCATTCAATTACTTCTCCGTCAGCGGAGCTTTTTGAAAATTCGCTTCTAAGCTCCGGCGCAAGCATTATCCCTGACAGCCTGCCCTCCTCCGTCAATATATCCTCTGCCCTGCAGCCGAAGCGGATTTCTCCTCCGAGAGACTTTATTTCTTCTCTTATGGATTTTACTACTGTTCTCAGAATGTCGGTGCCTATGTGAGGCTTCTGTCTGTACATTATATCCGGCGGACCTCCGGCTTTAACAAGCTCCTCCAGCACCTTTCTGATGCGAGGGTCCTTGATGCCTGTTGTCAGCTTTCCGTCGCTGAAGGTTCCGGCACCGCCCTCACCGAACTGAACATTGGATTCCGTGTCAAGCTCTCCCGTCTCCCAGAAGCGCTCCACCGCCGCGGTCCTTGCGTCCACATCCTGACCCCTTTCCAGAATCAAAGGTCTGTAACCTGCTCGTGCCAGAATCAAGGCGGCGAAAATACCCGCCGGTCCGAAGCCCACTACTACGGGTCTGTGGGCAAGACGCAGCGCATCCGGCGCAGTGACGGCATTGGGATAGCTCATGTCCGGGGCGATTTCAAGACCCTGCTTCGGGTTCGCCTTCAGCTTCACCTTCCTCTGTCTGTCCTTTGCCGAAACAGCGGTAAAATCCACCGAATACACGAGGCGGATATCGGACTTGTCCCGTGCGTCGATGGATTCCTTCACAATTTTCCATTGGTCTATAATAAGGTCCTTTCCGTCAGAACCCAGTTTTTTTAATATCTTTTGCGGCAGACTGCCGACAGGCTCTCCAAGCTTTAATTTTATCTGGTGAATTCTGTACATCTTTCAGCCATTCCCTTTCCTGCACGAATACCCGTAAGCCATGCGTGATGCAGATTGTATCCGCCGCATGGTCCGTCATAATCCAGCACTTCTCCGCTAAAGAAAAGTCCGGAAATCAGCTTTGACTCCATAGTAAGCTCATCAACCTGAGCAAGAGATATGCCTCCCGCCGTAACCTGCGCCTCGTTCCAGCCCTTAAGTCCCTTTACCTTAAAGCGCATTTCGCAAAGCTCCCTGCAAAGCCTTTCACGCCCTTCCATGCCCTCTCCGCCTGCAAAAAGGGCAGCCTTCGCCTCCGGCTCAATGCCCGCCATCCTCAAAGCCCGCTGCGCCAACGGCTTTTTAACCAGAGTCTTAAGCGCCTCCTCGGCGGTAAGGCCTTTGATTGCAAATCTGTCTTGGAGCATCTGTCTGAGCTCCTCCGGTCTGAAATCGCATACCGAATTGATTATGACCTCATAATCACCGTCACGGCGAATATGTCTAGACATGTTCATGATGCATATTCCCGAAAGGCTGTCCGCTCTGAACTGAACCTCTCCTCTTTCGGCGAAAATCATCTCTCCGTTTTTAAAAAGGGACGCCTCAGCCTTTGTCCTCACACCTTTAATAGGGCTTAAATCCTCGCAGACCTCCACACCTGTCAGCGCAGGCACCGGTCTTATGACATCATGCCCTAATTTTCTTGCCATTATATATCCGTCACCGGTAGTCCCCATAGAGGCGTAGGATTTTCCCCCTGCAGCCAGAAGCACATTTCGGGCATGCACCGCCGCCCGCTTTTGCCCAACGAAAAGAAGGAAGCCGCCGCAAGGCTCTGCTTCCATTCCCGTAATTTCACTATTCAAAAAAATTTCAACACCCTCATTTACGGCACAGGCCGTCAGGAGAGACGCAACCTCCGAGGCTTCCTCTCCGTAAGGGTACAGCCTGCCTTCTTCGTCCCTGCGCACGGATATTCCTACGCTGCCGAAGAAATCCATAACCTGCTCCGGATTTTCGCATCTGATATTGGAAATATTGCATCTGCCGTTTCCTGTCGCACTTAGCTTTTTGCCTGTCCTTTCTTTTTTTTCAAAGACAGCCACAGTCGCTCCCGCTGCCCTCCTTGCCGCGGTTATGGCCGCCGCAAGTCCGGAGGCTCCTCCTCCGATAACAACAATATCATAGCGTTCTTTCATTTCCTTATTCCCCATTCGTCGGCGGATTTTCATCACTTTCCGTCTCTGTGCCAGGCTTTGGAGCCAGCGTCGGGTCCAAAATTTCCTCAGGGGTCTCCTCCACGGATTTCAGCTCTGCCTGAGCAGCCTTGGCAGCCTTTATGGCTTCCTTGGCATTAGCGTGAGCCTCTTCAAATCTTGCAGCCGCTTCCTCCAGCATTTCTTCCTTAGTCTTGATGAACTTAGGCTTGATAACTCTGATGGTTGCGCCTATATGAATGATATTGACGCCCTGTACGATCATGCACAGACCTATCATGGTGATGGACGCAAGGTTGAATATCTCGCCGTCAAAGAAAACATATAATCCGAAAATTAAATTCAGCAGTCCTATAATCAGATGGTCGTAAAAAGCGTTTCCTCTCTCCTCTATATGCTCCCATGCATGCACAAAGTTACGAATACCTGTTATTAGCACCCAAAGACCGAGGATCATCGGCACCACGGCGTCTGCTGAAATCTTATTGAGTAAAATCAGCACTCCGAGAACAAAGGTGGTGGTTCCGTCGTTTAAAATCCAGGATCTTTCTACATTATCTCCTCTATAACTGCTGTATGAAAGGCATTCCACAACGCCTGCAATCACAAACATAAGTCCCACTATGAAAGCAACTGATAAAAAAGTAACTCCTTCGTTTGCTACCAAGTAAATTCCTGCTCCCAAGAACAGGATTCCCGTAAGCATAGTCAATATTCTCACTGGTCATTCCTCCTTATCATCTTTAGTATTATACTTGCAAAATGACTTCAAGTCAAGAAATGGGGGATTTCTTCACAAAAAACCCATACAAGCCTTATGCTTCAAAGATGACCGTAAAGCCTGAAACGGCTCCTTTCGCTCTCTATTAGACCGTCCTTTCGCATTCTTGCTATCTCTGCACTCAGAGCGCTTCTGTCCACCCCCAGAAAGTCGGCAAGCTCCTGTCTGTTGTAGGAAATTTCAATATCAGCGGAATTTTTTCTCTTGGCTTCGGAAAGCAGATATGTCATCAGCTTTTCTCTGGTGGTCCTTTTAGAAATAATCTCCAGTTTTTGATTGAGTATCATGTTTTTTTCCGCAAGAACCTGCAAAAGATTTCCCACAAGCCTATTATGAAAGTCACAGGCATTTCCGCACTGATAAAGAATCCTTTGGCAGTCAACCAGCATTATCTCTCCTGCCTCCGAGGCTATGGCGCTGACGGGCATCCTTTTCGCTCCCGCCGCCGCCACGGTCTCTGCAAACAGCTCCGCCGGCTTAACCTCGGCTACAATGCTCCTGTTACCGTAATAGTCTTCCTTTATTATTCTTACGCTGCCTGTAAGAACCACGCCCATATTTACGGCTTCATCCCCTTCTGCAAAAATCACCTGATTTTTTGCCACTATGATTACCCTTGCCTTAAGGCAGTCCAGCATCCGGAGGATGTTCTCCGGAGTCATTTCCGCAAACAAAGGGCATTTTTCCAGAATTTTTATATACTTTTTCATAATTTTCTCCCGTTTCGTTGTATTTACAACATACTTTGCCTCGTAATTGTACTATAATACAGGAGAAAAGTCAAAAGGAGGACAAAAAAATGTTAAGAAAAATAATTAAAATAGACGAATCAAAATGCAACGGCTGCGGTGCCTGTGCATCTGCATGCCACGAAGGTGCCATTGCCATGGTTAACGGTGTAGCAAAACTTACAAGAGAGGACTACTGCGACGGTCTGGGTGACTGTCTTCCTGCCTGCCCTACAGGTGCCATTACCTTTGAAACGCGCGAAGCTCCGGCATATGACGAAGCTGCTGTAAAGAAGGCTCAGCTGCAAAAGAAACTTATGCAGGACCTTGGCGGAGGCATGCCGTGCGGCTGCCCGGGCTCTCAGGCAAAGTCCATTAAACACGAAAACACAGAGTCTGAATCCGGGTCGGTGTCGTCGGCATCGTCGGTGTCGCCGGTGCAGGCCGTACCAAGCCGTCTTT
>JAEDNK010000064.1 GCA_016302545.1 Bacillota bacterium | reverse complement strand
ACCGAATCATCAATATTTATGTATTGGGGCGGTCCTCAGAGTAAAAAATACAACATGGATGCATTAGCGGTGGCGGCAGAAAAAAAGTGTCTGCTCATCATTACCGACACACCATGCGACTATCCTCGTTCACTTTTGATTGAAGACAACGGTGCGGAAGAAAACCCTATCTGCACTGCCTATATAAAGGCCTCCAACTATATAAGAAATATCCATAAGGCAAAAGTTATAACTGTTACAGGCTCTGTAGGCAAGACATCCACCAAGGAAATGGTTGAGTCAGTTCTCCGTGCACACTACAGGCAACCCCTCGTATCCAAAGGAAATAACAATTCAATGTTCTCCGTAACGAGAAACATTCAGAATATGAAACGCTTTCACAATGTCTATCTGCAGGAGGTGGGAGCAAACAGCCCTAAGAGCGTTGAAATCTCTGCACGACAGCTGGAGGCCGATATGGCCCTTTACACCAATATAGGTCATTCACATATCGAAAGCTACGGCAGCCGGGAAGCGCTGATAAAGGACAAGCTTTCCCTTTCAGATTTCGGTAAGCCGGATGGAATCGCACTTATCAACTACGACGATGAAGCGCTGATGAGCTACCCGTTCAAACAGCGTACCGTAACCTATAGCCTCAGATCCGAGGGAGCCGATTATTTCGCAGCAGCCATCAAAAAATCAGGCATAGGCTACGATTTCAACATCATCAGTAAAAACAGCAAAGGTGAAATTTCCAAAACACCTGCACGTGTAAATGTTCTGGGAGAGCACAACATTCTCAATGCTGTGGCCGCCTTTGCCATCGGCAGAGCTCTTAAAATAAAAGACGAGGAAATCGTGCGGGGCATAGCCGACTACCACCCTTCCGGCATGCGCCAGAACCTCATAGAAATGGGGCCGTACCACATCTTCGCAGACTGCTACAACTCCTCTTTAATTGCAGTAGATAACACTCTGAGCGCAATGGATGAAATGGAGATTCCGGCAGAAGGCGGAAGGAAAATCGCAGTGCTCGGTGATGTGCTGGAGCTGGGTGATATTTCCGAGGAAACTCACAGGGAAATCGGTCGCACAGTGGCTAAACACCATGTGGACCTGCTTTTAGGTTTCGGAAAGGATATGGCCTTTGCCTGTGAAGAGGCGAAAGCCGCCGGAAAGGACACCCGATTTTTCAGTGACCGGAGTCTGCTGGAGGCTGAAATAAAAAAGGAAGCTACACCCGATGACATCATCCTCTTTAAAGCCTCCCACGGCATAAATATAGGCGCCACCATGGACAGACTCTTCGGAACGGATATTAACGAAAGCACTCAGATAGGTCACAAGATGTTCTATCTGAAGACAATAGGAGACTTTGAGTTTTATGTGTTTGATACCTCCGCTTCGGTAAAGAGATATCTGGGGACGGACGAAAACCCACAGGTTCCTGCATATATAGAAGCCGTGCCTTTCCCACTTAGAGAAAACACCGAGGCTATCATGCTCCCCGTGGAAAAGATCGGCAAAACGGCTTTCCGAGGCATGGAATATGTAAAGACGGTCACTCTGCCGGAAGGCATTATCAGAATACGGGACGGAGCGTTCAAAGGCTCCGGGCTGACCGAGTTTGTCGCACCGGCCAGCCTGCTTTCCGTAGGCGACGAAGCTTTTGCAGACTGCCCGCGCCTTGAAAAAGTGATTCTCCCTGAAACTATTTTCCAAGTTGGAGAGAAAATATTGGAAAACAGCCCTCTTTCAGTGTTGGAATACAAAAAATGAACTATTTTAGTCAATGTTTTTCTTTGATAAAAACTTGACATTATCCCAAAAAAGATTATCATAGAATTATAAACAAAAATTTAACAAGAGGTTTTTGTTTATTTGCAATTATAATTTTTTAGGAGGATGTATATGTTTAAGAAATTTACCAACGGATGTGTTCGCGTGGTCAACAGATGGCTTCCGGATCCATTCCTCTTCGCGATTATTCTTACAATCGTAGTATTTATCGGCTCCATGCTTGGTACCCAGCAGGGTCCTATCACTCTGCTTACCGCCTGGGGTAACGATTACGGCTTCTGGAATCTTCTTGCTTTCTCAATGCAGATGGCTCTGGTACTGGTTCTCGGCTCTGCCATGGCGTCCGCCAGGGTTTGCAAGAGAGGACTTGGCGCTATTGCAAACGCTGCCAAGGATAAGAAGAGCGCAATTATCATCGTAACCTTCGTTTCGACAGTATGCTGCTGGCTCAACTGGGGCTTCGGTCTTATCGCAGGCGCACTCCTTGCCAAAGAAATTGCCCGCAGAGTAAAAGATGTGGACTATCCGCTGCTTATCGCTTCCGCTTATTCCGGATTCGTAATCTGGCATGCAGGACTTTCCGGCTCCATTCCTCTTCAGATGGGTGCAGAAGGAGGTACCACAATCCTTGATGTAAACTATTATGCCGCTACAAGCGAAACTATTTTCCACCCTGTTAACTTAGGAATGTGTGTAATTATTCTGCTCACAATGCCGCTGGTTAACTGGGCAATGCACCCTAACACAGAGCACACCATTCTGGTTGACCCTGCAGTTCTGGTTGAAGATGAAGAAAAAGTTTACGCAATCGACACGCCTGCCGAAAAGATTGAACACAGCAGAGCTTTATGGGTTATCGTTTTAATTCTTGGATTCGGATACATAATCTATCATTTTGCTACAAAGGGCTTTAACCTCAGCCTTAACATCGTTAACATGATATTCCTGTTCCTGGGCGTTG
This sequence comes from Bacillota bacterium, assembly GCA_016302545.1. Taxonomy (GTDB): domain Bacteria; phylum Bacillota; class Clostridia; order Peptostreptococcales; family Anaerovoracaceae; genus SUG1106. Next base: position 5,936 of record JAEDNK010000064.1, on the reverse strand, counting down.
CCCTTCACGGAGACCTGAGAAGATATGTTGACGCCATCGGCGAAGCTGCCGGCGGTGCTGCAGGTATCCTGCTTCAGTTCCCGTTCTACGCAGGTATCATGGGACTGATGGTTGCCAAGAACGGAGACGGCGTATCCCTTGCCGGAATTATCGCTGACTTCTTCGTAAGCATTTCCAACGATGTTACCTTCCCGGTATTCACATTCCTGTCCGCAGGTATCATCAACTTCTTCGTACCTTCAGGCGGCGGCCAGTGGGCTGTTCAGGCTCCTATCGTAATGCCTGCCGCTACTCAGATGGGTATCGAATACGGCCGTGCTGCAATGGCTATCGCTTGGGGTGACCAGTGGACCAATATGATTCAGCCGTTCTGGGCACTTCCTGCACTTGGTATCGCAGGGCTGTCTGCTCGTAACGTAATGGGCTACCTTGTAGTGGTTCTCCTGTACACAGGTGTTATCGCCTGTCTCGGCTTCGTTGCATGGGGGCTGTTCTTCTAGATAAGTCTGCTGCGAACATTAAAAGAGGACGGTTTTGACACCGTCCTCTTTTTAAGTCATTAAGTTGCTGTTAGCCTGCCGTATTGGTCACATACACCGTATAATCCTCTGTTCCGTCACCCGGATATACGTAAGGTTTGGTCAGATTTCTGTTCATATAGCAATATGTTTCTTCCGGATACCGAGGCAGAACTTCCCAGGTAGCCGGTACCTCCACATCCACCGTTTCAGTTGACGTTTTGCCGTTTGAAAGCAGCTTGTCGTAGACGAAGGTCACCGTCCGGGTCTCCTCCCAGGCTGTGAGGAAATTGGAAATCAGACCGTTTTCATCCCATCCAGGCTCAATGGAATGTCCTCCCACACTGACGCCATTCTCGTTCATATAGAATACCTCTACCAGACGCAGGGTTCCCTTATCGAGGATATATACATCCCGCCTTGCTTCAGGATCCTTCTGGTCGCCGTTCACCGCCGTAACCCTCAGATACGGCTCCAGATCCTCCACCTTCTCCACCTGCGCATCTTCACTTATGTACGAGGAAATCATATAATCCAGGCTGTCGCTTTCCTGAAACTTATACATCTCCATATCCAGCTCCCCGCTCACCTTCCCCGGTTCACAGTAAAAGTACAGCGGACCGAGCCAGCCGGAAAGCACCCTCCTGCTTGTCTCACTGTATTCCACCGAAGCCCACGCAGGCTGTCCATCAAAAAGAAAGCATACGCTCTGGTCTTCCGCACCGTCGGTGAACTGAGTCACAATGTGGATGTTTTCATATCTGTCCAAAAGATATTCCAGCCGGTTCTCTTCGCGGACGAAGGACAGACTGCCTCCGATAAGGTTCAGTTCTTCTTCCGATACAGCTGCGTTGGTATTATTGGTATTGTTCACATCACTGCCGTTTTCAGGCTCCTCGCCGCCGCAGCCGGTAAAAAGGAGCATCGATACTGTCAGAGCTACAGCGATAAAAATTGTTAAAGGTTTCTTTGTCATATTTTCCTCCTAAGCAGCTTAAATATCGTCAGGGTAATTGTTCGGCCCGTTAAGCACCTTTAGCCTTCCCTCAACACTGCGCTGAAGGTGAGTGTGAAGCATCAGATATTCCTCTAAAATGGAATAGTCGGAGCTGGCAAGCACTTTCGGCTCGCCGTTGGCCCGGGTCTCCTCCTGAGTGATCCCGAAGAAATCATCCATATTTGAATAATGGAAAATCTGAAGTGCCATGCTGAAAGTGTCATCGTCGGCTACAGGTTTTCCGTTCACTGTGAATTCAGTAAAGGTTCTGGTCTTGTAGTCATAGGTCAGCTTCAGCGCTTTTGGCACCTGATAGAACTCTGTCTCGTCGCTGAACATGTGGTCACGCATTATAAAGGCAAAGGCTCTCTTAAGCTGCTGACCCGTCCAGGTGAAGCCCATTATCTCATCCTCAAAGGGGAAAATGACCTTTATGTCCCCCAGCTTCACCACCGGTCCCATCTCAGGCTTTCTTATGCTGCCTGAGCCTATGAGCATCAGATCAACGCCCAGAGATTCGGTAAAGATATCAGCAAAAAGATTTCCAAGCTCGGTTTCCCGATTGCGCTTCGGGTGAGTGAGTGCCCTTGGAAAATGTGTCACTATTTTGTTGTATTTGCGGTCTGTTTCATCCTTGTAGTGCCTTATGATGTCCTCCAGATCCTCGTCCCTCGGACAGGTTTCGGCGTTGATAGGCACCAGCTGCCAGTTGTACTCGGAAACCGAGTTGGTATCGGCATCCACCACGATATCGAAGCGGCCCAGCTGGTCAGTGCCGGTGCCTGCCTGTACGATAAGCACATTGTTTTCAACAGCAGGCTCATCGGGTCTGGTGTGTGAATGGCCTCCGATGATGATGTCGACACCCCACTCAGGCATGAGAAGCTTTGCCAGCTTTTTATCCTCTTCGAAGCCTATGTGGGTCAGCAGCACCGTCAGGTCGATGTCCACTGATTTGTAATTATCGCAGATTTTGCCCACCTCCGCCGCTGCCTCGTTGATGTCCACAAAGGTGCCCATGAGGTTGTCGTTTTTTGCTGCCGCCATGATTTCCTCGGTGATGATTCCGATGAAGAGAATGTTCATACCGGCAGCACGAAGGACTTTATGGGAATTGAAAATTCTCGTTCCCGTTGTCTTTATGTAAAGATTGGCATTTACGATAGGGAATTTGCAGCACTTTTCCAGGAAAAGCAGGTGTGCCATGCCGTAGTCCACCTCGTGGTTGCCAAGGGTGACCACATCCGGTGCCAGGTAGTTCATGATTTCGATAGTGCTGACGCCCTGATACTCGGCGTCGATAATGGAGCCTCTGAACATATCCCCGGCAATGACATAAAGAGCCTCCGGGTCCTCGTTTCTTACTTTGTTAAGATATCCGCTGAGCATGGAAACTCCGCCCACCAGATTGTCGTCGATGTTTTCGGCGAGAAAGTCGCCGTGCATATCATTTGAATGTAAAATAGTCAGTTTTCTGTAATCTGCCATAATCTCTCCTTTATCAAGCTGCCTCTGAGCTTCCGTCTGCTTCAGCTTCGTTTTCTTCTTCAGGATAGAGGTAGCGGTTTCCCACGTCGCTGTAGAGGTAGATGCCCTGTCTGTCCTCAAGAATCTGAAGATATACGTCAAACGCTGCGTCCTCTTCATCAAAGAAGGTTACAACTGTAGCTGCCGTAAGGGCCCAGGTTCCCGAATAATCAACTCCTCCTGCATTCTGTATTGCACTTCCGTCCTCGTTGAATGTGTAGGATGTGCCCTGCCGGCTGGTAAAGGTCTTTCCTGCAAAACACGCCTCCAGCTCATCGGCTGTCATCTTGCCTGCTCTGGTGTACTGAGTCTTGGACTCTTTGTCGTAGGCAGTCAGTGCATCGGAAAATACGAAGTCCACCTCTATTTCCTCATCTTCAAGGCTGACAAGTTCCATATCCTCCGCCTGAGCCAGACAGTAAGCGTAATCGTAGCCCTCCTCGTCTATCCATGTAATGAGAAAATCGCCTTCGGTATATCCTGCATCTGCAGCATATGTAAGGTACATAGGCAGAGAGTCAGGACTGTCCACAGGATACCATACGTCCGCAGAAGATGTTGCAGAACCGTCTGCAAGGCCCGGATGGAGGTAGTAAGGATCAAATTCTGCCTTTATTTCATATGGATCTTTGGTATTTGAGGTGCCGCCTCCGCCTCCGCCGCCTCCGCAGGCTGCCAGGGAAAGCACAAGTGTCAGGCAGAGTAAAACCGCCGTGAGTTTTTTAATATTTCTTTTCATTTCATATACCTCTCTGTTTCTGTCAGCTGTTAACCTGTTATGGCTGCGCCGCAGTACTCGCAGCAGCCGTTTTCTGTAGGGATAGTGGTGGCTCCGCAGTAAGGGCATTTAACCGCCTGCTTAGGTGCATTAGCCTCGGCTGCCTCTGCTCTGGCACCTTCTCTTACCTGCATGAGAATGTCTCTGATTTCCCAGCCCATATTTTCATATTCTCTGTATTCCACGCTGTTTTTGATTTCCTCTGCGTTGGAGGTTGGGTCATAGCCGAAGGCTGCTCCCGGCGCCATCTGGCCCGGCATCTGGCCCATCATCTGGCCCGGCATTGCCTGCTGCTGTGGTCTCTGGCCCATAGGTCTTACACCGCCGGCCTGAGGTCTACCCGGCTGCTGTCTGCCTGCTCCGGTCACGGGTCTGCCTGCACCGGCCTGAGGGCGTGCACCTGCCGTGCCCGCCTGCGGTCTTCCCGCACCGCTTCCTGCCATAGGTCTGCCGGAGCCTGCCATAGGCGATCTTCCGCCCATTGCGCCGGCCTGGTCATACTCTATAATGGTATCCACATCTCCGTCTACAGTGTCAGGGTTGAGTCTGAATCTTATCTGATTGAACCACGGATGATTTACATGGATAACCATGTAAAAATCGTAGTTATATGCATAGCGGCTAGGATTGAAGCTGTGGCGGTTTCCCTCCCTGTCCTCATATTCAATCTCCGTTCTGCCCTCCTCGATATCCAGGTCGCAGCCGGTCACATCGCTAAATGACAATACGTCAGGATTGGCTTCTGCAATATTTCTTGCGGAAGTCACCATGAATTTACCGTTATCCTCATCCAGCAGCACCTTGACGTCCTTTCCCAGGGTGCGGGTAGTATGGAAAGCAGCCACGGCTTCTTTGTTGGACTCACGGTATGCCAGCTGCTCTTTTATCTCTTCAACGGTACTCTGCTTTCTTTCGGTGAACCATGGAGAAAGCTTAGCTGCACAGTTCTTGCAAAGGTTTCCGTCCTCCAGCTTGCGGTTTCCCAGAAGTCCTATCTTCTCTCCGCATATATCACAGTATTTCTTATCAAATAATCCCATTAAAATTCTCCTTTCTGTCTCTGCCTTTTACCCTTAATGGCTCAAATCCGTACAAAGGGCAGCTTCTCTCCATATACAGTTTTCTTTGTAAATATTCTCATCATAATACCAAGTTTCTGTTTCAATCCAGCCGAAGCTGCAGTTATAAAAAGACAGCTTTGCGTCATATGACATACCGAAGTAACCGCCTCCGTCAGAACCGGTAAGGCTGCAGTCCCGGAATACGAAGTCTCCGCGCCCTTCCACAATGTCAAAAGGGCCGTCGGAGCAGTCCCGTATTATGCTGCTGTTTACAGAAAGCCCTTCCGTTCCGCTATAGGCTCCTATACCGTAAACGCCGCAGCCGTAAAGATCCATGTTATTCAGTTCAATGCCTTTGCATTCCGAGAAGTTAAGTACATTTCCGGCACAATATGCCTGCTCCGTGTGTCCCATGGTCATAAAAGACAGTTCCAGATTGCTGCATTTATTAAAATTAAAAATCGATGCATATCTGGGGTCTACCACCAGCTCTGTGTGCCACGGGTTTTTCTCATAGCCTTTAATCTTCAGATTGTCCACATTTTCAACAACGATTTCCACGCCGTCATAGCATTCCTCCAGTTTTACATAAGGATGACTCTCGTTCCATTTCATTCCTTCCTGTTCCCAGACATTTTCAATATATTCGCTCAGGTTATAGTACCCGGGCTCTACGAAAATTTGCGCACCCGGTCGGATAGCCTCCAGCAGCTCTTCTGTGGTGCTTACATGGGTGAAATCCGTCTTACAGCCGCCCAAAATTAAGGCGGACATAATAATCAGTATAGATAGTATAAATGTGTAAAAGCTTCGTTTAATGTTCATCGTCATCCTCCCGTTTTGTCTACTCAGGTCTCTTAGTCCCGCAGTTGCTGCAGAAATTGCCTGTGTTAACCGTGCCGCAGGTGCAGGTCCACTCTGCAGAAGGTTTTTTTGTGCCGCAGTTTCCGCAGAAGTTGCCTGTGTTCACTGTGCCGCAGCTGCAGGTCCACTGCTGCCCTGCCTGAGGCTGCTGAGGTGCTGCCGGTGCTGCAAAACCCGCAGCCTGATTCTGC
>JAEDNK010000063.1 GCA_016302545.1 Bacillota bacterium | reverse complement strand
GGCAGCGAGGAAATTTTCGTAGAACGAATGAATGAGCGAGCTAAAGAGCTTGGCATGAAGGACAGCCATTTTGTAAATACCAACGGGCTGCCTGTAACAGATCACTACTCCAGTGCATATGATATAGGACTGATGTCAAAGGAACTGTATAAGCATGAGGAAACTCATAAATGGTTCACCACCTGGCAGAGCACCATCACCGTAGGACTGCCCGGCAAGGAAAAGGAGTTCGGCCTGACCAACACCAACAAGCTTATCAAGCACTATCAGGGCTGCAACGGCATCAAGACGGGCTTTACCTCCGATGCGGGATATTGTTTAAGCGCATCTGCAACGAGAGGGGAAACACATCTCATAGCGGTGGCTCTGGGCTGCGAAACTGCGAAGATAAGAAACGCTGAGATATGCAAAATGCTGGACTACGGTTTTGCCAACTTCGAGACCCATGTAGCCGCAGAAAAAGGCGAAAAGATAACCACAGCAGAGATTCAGAGGGGAACGCCGCAAACCATTACCGCAGTGACCGCAGACAGGATAACCGCGCTGGTTAAAAAAGGGGAGACCGATTCGGTGACGAGCAAAGTCGTAATGGACGACAATGTAGGGCTTCCCCTGAAGGCGGGCAGCAGAGTTGGAACGCTGCAGGTTCTCAAGGACGGCAAGGTGGTAGGTGAATGTGACCTGATATCTGACTGCGATGTAGAAAAAGCCTCCTTTACAGAGCTTATCAAGCGTATGCTTACATACAAAGGAAAAGAATACGGAAAGTAACTTTAAAGGAGCGGATAATTATGGAGAAACTTATCATACCGGAAGGAACGACAAAAGAATATATCCTTTCCTTCTCGTCTTTTTATAAGGCTGCCTATGCGCAAGACATGCTGGAGGAGCGGGGCATCGCCTCAACCCTCAAAAAACTGCCGCCGGAGCTTATCAGGTCCTGCGGTACAGGGCTGTATCTGAGAGCAGGCTCCATACAGCCGGTGCAGCAAGTTCTGGACGAAAAGCAGATATCCACCCGGGGGATTTACCAGATTCAGAGAGACGGTGGACGGGAAAAGAGATATGTGAGGATGAAATAAACAAAAAAAGCCGTACTTGCTGAATGTGAATGCAGGTGCGGCTGATTTTTTATGTATAAAAGCCAAGATAATGTTTATAATATTTGACAATAAAGAAGTTTAAGTTTATAATTATAAATATTACAGAAAGATGGTGAAAAAATGGGAAAGAAAACAGTTGTGATTATGCCTGATACACAGAAAATATTGGAAAGGATGGGGGAACAGATAAAGCTGGCAAGACTGCGCCGTGGTCTGTCTGCGGAGCTGGCATCTGAAAGAGCCGGGATTAGCCGGGCGACACTCTGGGCTGTAGAGAAAGGTTCACCTTCCGTTGCCATAGGAATATATGCGGCGGTACTTCATGCTCTTAACAATCTAGATACTGACTTACTAAAAGTTGCTGAAGACGATCAACTGGGCAGGAAGCTTCAGGATCTTAATCTACCGGTTCGCAAACGTGCACCGAAGGATAAGGGGGATAAATGATGGAAGACAATAAGAAAACGATTCTGGTATATGCGGGATGGACAGATGAGACGCCTGCCTTGATGGGACACTTATATGCAGACTCTATGCGCGGCAAAGAAATATTTTCTTTTGAGTATGACAAAGAGTGGCTTAACTCGGCAGAAAACAGCTTTATGTTTGACCCCGATCTTAGCCTGTTTCAAGGAAGACAATACGCGTCACAGGACAAGTCTCTATTTGGTATCTTTGCAGATTCATGTCCCGATAGGTGGGGAAGGCTGCTGATGAAAAGGAGAGAAGCAATAAATGCCAGGCGTGAATCTCGTAAGCCAAAGGCTCTGACAGAAAGTGACTTCTTACTTGGTGTATATGATGAATCGCGAATGGGTGCTTTGAGATTTAAATTTGAAAAGGATGACGAATTTCTGGCAAGTGACAAAGAACTAGCGGCTCCTCCATGGACTACACTGCGGAAGCTGGAAACCGCATCATTGGGCTTCGAGTCCGAGGGTGAAAGCCTCAATGAAAAGTGGCTTAATCAGCTTCTTGCACCCGGATCATCTCTGGGCGGTGCCAGACCTAAAGCTACAGTGCAGGATGCGGCTGGAAATCTGTGGATTGCAAAGTTTCCTTCCAAGCACGATGAGCACAACAGCGGAGCATGGGAAAAAACCGTTCATGACTTGGCTAAGAAATGCAATCTTAATGTACCGGAATCGAAAGTGGAAACATTCTCAAAAAATGGGGGAACATTTTTAGTAAAGAGATTTGACCGCATCGGCAAAAAAAGAATTCACTTCGCATCGGCCATGACATTGCTGGGAAAAACGGATGGAGCATCTTCCGCTGAAGGCGTAAGTTACCTCGATATTGCCTCTTTCATAAAGGCAAACGGTGCAGAACCAAAAACCGATTTAAGAGAATTGTGGAAACGGATTGTATTCAGCATGCTGGTTTCAAATACCGATGATCACCTTAGAAATCACGGATTTTTGCTTACTCCGAAAGGATGGCGCCTATCGCCTATGTATGATGTAAATCCTGATATATACGGAGAGATGCTGTCTCTTAATGTAGACGAAAGCAACAGCATAATCGATGTGGAGTTGGCAATTGAGACAGCTAAATTTTATGGATTGTCCATAAAAGAAGCCAAGTGCATTGCTGAAGATATGAAAATGACTGTCATAGAAAACTGGGAATCAATTGCTGCCGAATATGGTCTAAGCAGGGATGAAAGGGAGTATATGCGACCGGCATTTACGGAGGCATATAAAAAACAATAAGATATTGCATATAAACAAAAACTTCGTGACAAGTGCTGCAAAAAGTATTACAATAGCCGTGAAGAATATTATTGACAGAGTAAGGACAGCGCGTCAAGTGCCGGCGGATGGGATGTTGCCGCCGGACGAAAAGCCCTCCGAGGCTTGCGTTGCTGCTCCTGCGTCCGCTGCCACCTAAGGAAATAAACTCCTTTTGTGGCAATCTGCCATGAAAGGAGTTTTTGTTATGGCTAAAAACACGAAACAACTGACAATTAATGCTATGATGGCCGCTATGTGCGCCGTTCTGGGCTACATCGCTCTGGATATGGGAAACCTTAAGGTTACCTTTGAGAGTCTGCCGATCTTAATCAGCGCCCTCATGTTTGGGCCGGTAGACGGAATGATCGTCGGAGGTATGGGAACTCTGGTTTACCAGCTGCTTAAATATGGTGTGAGCGCCACCACCCTGCTCTGGATGGCACCTTACATAATCTGCGGTCTTATCGTAGGGCTTTATGCCAAGAAGCATGGTTTTGCCATGAGTAAAGGTCAGATAATGTTTATCGTTATCATCAATGAGCTGCTTATTACGGCTCTGAATACAGGTGTACTTTATATCGACAGCAAGCTCTACGGCTACTACTCCGCAGCCTTTATTTTCGGAAGCCTGGTGCCTAGAATCGCAATCTGCGTGGGCAAAGCCATCGTATTCGGACTGGTGCTGCCGGGACTTACCAAGGCACTCAAGCATCAGGTAAGATAATAAAGACATGAAAAATACATCCATTTGAAAGAGCTGCCCGCCAGCTCTTTTTCTTTGCAAAAAAAATCCCCCTCGCCGTCTGTTTTCGACAAATTTCGCACCCTGCATCCTGTATGATAAAACAGCGAGGTAGGAAAAGTGGTTATATATCTGGAATATCTTTTTTTGGAGAATTTTCTCACGGGAGGTCTGCTGCTCATATTGACCGCAAGGCTTGCGGGATGCAATCCGAGCAGGCTGCGTCTGGTACTTGGGAGTGTTATTTCCGGTATAGGGGGATTCATCATTTTTATTCCGGCAGGAGGCTTTTGCGGCGCGGCTGTGAGATTGACAGCGGCGCTGGTAATATGCACGGTTGTCTTTGCGGGCGGAGGCCCTGAATCAGGAATTAAGCCTGCAAAAATAGTAAAGCTGACGCTGCTTTTTCTCGCCTTGACTTTCCTTTCCGGCGGGGCAGCCATGGCATTTACATTATGGCGGCAGATACCTGCTGTCAGCGGCAATGGCGCCCTGTATTTAGAACCTTTGACATATGGCGCGCTCATTTGTCTTGCGGTGCCTGCCTTCGGGCTGGCATGGATTTTTGTAAAGCTGGTAAGGAAACAGCGGATTGAGAACATCACCAGAGGGGAAGTGTGTTTGACCATAAAGGGAAAGGTTTATTCGTTTGAGGCTCTCGCAGATTCGGGAAGCAGCCTGAGGGAGCCTTTCACGGGTAGGCCGGCGGCGCTGATAGACCGCGGCGGAGCGGCAAAGCTTTCCTTGCGTCCGGAGGATGCGGACCGTCTGGTGTTGATACCGTATAAGGCAGTGGGGACTGAAAAGGGGCTTTTGAAGGGTATAAGGACCGACAGCATTTCTTTCCGCGGCAAGGAGCTTAGAGGAGCTGTGCTGGCCTTTTACGACGGTGACTTCGGAGATTTTAATGTCCTGCTGAGCAGGGAGGTTTTGGATGAAGAGATTACATAGACGGATATCCGGCAGTTTCAGAGGAATTATCGAGACTGCGGAAAACTTATACAGGCGATTGTTGCTTAAGCTGAGCCGAAGCGTTTACTACATAGGCGGCAGTGATGTGCTGCCTCCGCCGCTTCCTCCCAATGAGGAGGAAAAGATGCTTAAGGCATACGCCGCCGGAGATATGAACGCAAGGAGCATACTCATCGAGCATAATTTAAGGCTGGTGGTTTACATAGCCAAGAAATTCGAGAATGCAGGAGTAAATGTGGAGGATCTGATTTCCATAGGGACAATCGGGCTCATAAAGGCGGTGAACACCTTCAAGCTTGATAAGAATATTAAGCTGGCCACCTACGCATCACGGTGCATTGAAAACGAAATACTTATGTACCTCCGCCGAAACACCCGGCTTAAGAGTGAAGTAAGCCTTGACGAGCCCTTAAATGTGGACTGGGACGGCAACGAACTTTTGCTCAGCGACATTCTGGGAACGGAAAACGACGTAGTGTCACAGCATATCGAAGAGGAGGTAAACAGGAAGCTTCTTTACAGCGCCATGAACAAGCTGGAACCAAGGGAGCGGGAACTGATGGAGATGCGATTCGGACTTAAAAGCGGCAGAGAGATGACTCAAAAGGAGGTTGCAGACAGGCTGGGAATTTCGCAGTCATACATATCGCGCCTGGAAAAGAGGATAATTACAAGACTTCAGCGGGAGATAAAAAAACTGGGTTAAATTGGCCCGTATCAAACCGGCTGACATAGTACATAACAAAACCATAATAATAATTTTATGACGGGATGGGTGTGTTACTATGGCGAGCAAGGTTGAAATATGCGGTGTGAATACTGCCAAGCTGCCTCTTTACAAAGAGTCGGAAATGATGGAGATGATCGAAAAGGTCAAAGCGGGAGATAAGGAAACACGGGATAAGTTTATTCAGGGCAATCTGAGGCTGGTACTCAGCGTAATCCAGAGGTTTTCCAACAGAGGAGAAAACCCGGACGATTTGTTTCAGGTGGGATGCATCGGTTTGATAAAGGCGCTGGACAATTTCGATACAAGCCACGGCGTTAAGTTCAGCACCTATGCGGTGCCAATGATTATAGGCGAAATACGACGCTATCTGAGAGACAATAACTCTATCCGAGTATCAAGGTCCATGAGGGATCTGGCATATAAATCCCTGCAGGCAAGGGAAAACCTTGCAAGTCAGCTGCAGAGGGAGCCTACGGTAACGGAAATCGCAGCGGCACTTGACGCAAGGAGGGAGGATGTGGTTATGGCGCTTGAGTCCATTCAGGAGCCGGTATCTCTCTTTGAGCCTGTTTTTCACGATGACGGCGACGCTATCTATGTGATGGATCAGGTGCAGGACACTAAAAACACAGATGTAAAGTGGATAGAAAATCTTTCTCTTTCCGAAGCCATGAAAAAGCTGACGCCGAGGGAGAGACATATTCTCAATATGAGGTTTTTTGAGGGCAAAACCCAGATGGAGGTGGCAAAGGAAATATCCATCAGTCAGGCGCAGGTCAGCCGTCTGGAAAAGAACGCCCTGAAATATATGCGGAAATATGTGTAAGGCTTTTGATATGCTTCCTTAGGAGGGGGCATATTTTTATGTCTGGTTTGTCGAAATTTGTCGAAAAAAAGTCGGGCAAAACCTCTGTAAAAATTTATGAAAAAATGACATAATAATCTTGTAAAGTAAATGTGTGATATGTGTTTAAGGAGGAGAATTATGGAAAGATTTTTACCCTTTGTTACCAGAACCCAGTGCTGCAAAATATGGCTCCGAGACATTCTGTATATCAGACAGGACGGGAGGATGTTGTATGCCGTTACTGAAAGTGAAATATTCGGCAGATATGACAAGATCAAAAGCGTGGAGAAGTACCTTGACAGGCGATTTTACCCCTGCATGAAATCCTTAATCATCAATTTTCAGCAAGTAAGCATCATGAAGGATCAGACAATTTTCTTTAAAAACGGAGAAATAATTCCTCTCGGCAGACAGAACTATGTGCATACTAAACAAGCTTTTGCATTGTACATAAAAAATCCTTGCAATTCCAACGATTCTGTAGTATAGTATTAGGGCAGTGTGTGCAAAAACATACTGAGCTAAACAATATCAATCACATCGACCGTAAAAATGGTTGCCGCGAACCCTGATATAAGGGCCTTTTCAAACGGATATCCCGTATGAACCTGCTGAAAGAAAAACAGGCATGAGGAGCGGCGTACTGAGGCAGAGGGCATAGCTGCGTCTGCGAAGGCCGATGGAAGTTCAAACCACAGGAGGATTAAAAAATGGCAGTAATTTCAATGAAACAATTACTCGAAGCAGGTGTACACTTCGGACACCAGACAAGAAGATGGAACCCTAAGATGGCTCCTTATATCTTCACAGAAAGAAACGGAATCTACATCATCGACTTACAGAAGACTGTAAAGAAGATTGAGGAAGCTTATGACTTCATGAAGACCGTAGGCGAAAGCGGCAAGCCGGTTCTTTTCGTTGGAACCAAGAAGCAGGCTCAGCAGGCTATCGTTGACGAAGCTAACAGATGCGGACAGTACTATGTAAGCGAAAGATGGCTCGGCGGTATGCTGACAAACCACAAGACCATCGCAACAAGAATCAAGAGATTAAACGATATTAACAAGATGGCTGAGGACGGCACTTTTGAAAAGCTTTCAAAGAAGGAAGTTATCAAGCTGAGAGCTGAGGCTGAAAAGCTTGAAAAGTTCCTCGGCGGCATCAAGGACATGAAGGGAATGCCGGGAGCAATCTTCGTTGTAGACCCTAAGAAGGAAAGAATCGCCGTAAAGGAAGCAAGAATTCTCGGAATTCCTATCGTTGGTATCGTAGATACAAACTGCGACCCTGACGATGTTGATTACGTAATCCCTGCAAACGATGACGCCATCAGAGCCGTAAAGCTTATCGCAGGCAGAATGGCTGACGCTGTTATCGAAGCAAACCAGGGCGAAAGCTTTGACGAAGGAACTCCTGCCGAGGCTGAAGCAGCAGAGGAAACCGCTGAAACTGAAGCTGAAGCTGCAGCAGAAGAAGCTGTAGAAGAATAATTACATTTAGATAATTTAGGAGGAAAATAAAATGGCTGTAACAGCATCAATGGTTAAAGAACTCAGAGAAATGACCGGCGCAGGTATGATGGACTGCAAGAAGGCCCTCGTAGAATGCGACGGTGATATGGATAAGGCAGTTGACTATTTAAAAGAAAAAGGACTTGCAAAGGCAGCAAAGAAGGCAGGAAGAGTCGCTGCAGAAGGCTTGGTTAAGATTGCTTTCTCCGACGATCGCAAGACTGCTGCTTTAGTAGAAGTTAACTCTGAAACTGACTTCGTATCCAAGAACGAAGAATTCGTTGATTTCGTAGACGGACTTGCCAAGCTGGCATTAACCGCTGAGACAAACGATATCGAAGCATTCAAGGCTATGGCTTACGAAGATTCCACAGTTGCAGAAGTACTCACTGCTAAGATCGCCAAGATCGGTGAAAACATGTCCATCAGAAGAATCGAAAAGGTATCCGGTGATGTTATCGCATCTTACGTTCACGGTGGCGGCAGAATCGGTGTTCTCGTTGTAGGTAACGGAGAAGCTACCGATGAAGTTAAGACAGCACTGACAAACGTTGCAATGCAGGTTGCTGCTATGAATCCGCAGTATGTAAGCAGAAACGACATTTCTGCAGACGAACTGGCTAAGATTAAGGTCATCACTCTGGAAAGCGCATTAAACGATCCGTTCACTCTGCCTAAGCCAATCTTAAATGCTTTAATTGAAAAGGCAGTTGCAGATGGCTGGAGCGCAGAAGATGTGGCTATTTACGAAGAGAAGAAGAACGACAAGTCCTTCAACTTTAACTATTTGCCAAACTTCCTTTCTCAGGAAGCGAAGGAAAAGCTTGCAGAACTGGCTGTTGCTGACAAGGCTGCAATCACCGAAAACAAGGTTTTCGCCGGACTGGTAGAAGGCCGTGTTTCCAAGCAGTTAAAGGACATCTGTCTCCTTGACCAGGTTTACGTAAGAGCAGAAGACGGCAAGCAGACCGTGGCTAAGTACCTTGAATCTGTAGACAAGGCACTCTCCATAGCAAAGGTTGTTCGCTTCGAAGTAGGCGAAGGAATCGAAAAGAAAGAAGAAAACTTTGCTGAAGAAGTAGCAAAGCAGATGGCTGGAAACTAATAGAGACAAACTAATTCATAAAAATCATGAC
>JAEDNK010000062.1 GCA_016302545.1 Bacillota bacterium | reverse complement strand
TTTATATAATCTGCAGGGTTTACATAAACGCCGTCTTTCAGCATTTCAAGGTGCAGATGTGCAGGCTCCAGAGATTCGAATAGTCCCGTAGTGCCCACGCCGCCTATTACCTTTCCCGCTTCCACCACATCGCCTACTTCAACAAGCTCGGCAGTTGAAAGGTTCGAGTATACGGTAATGAATCCATCGGAATGTGTGATTTCCACGGAGGTTCCGTAGCGGTCATCCTCGTAAATTGCAGTTACCGTTCCCGGTGCAGAGGCAGTTACCTGAGTATCTTCAGGAGCTTCTATGTCAACACCGCAGTGGGTCATGTACTGATCCAGAGTTACGGAGTAGATAAGGGTGTCCATGGAATACTCATTTGTGACATATGCCTCGTCGCTTTTGACGGGGTTGATAAATTTGGAAGCAGAGGCTTCGCCGCCTGAATTTCCGGCGCTGTCTACCGTCGGCACCTTGGAGGAGGTCTCCTCCGCAGGGACTGTTTTATCGTCGCCGGAGGCAGCAGGCGTTTTTTCGGCTTTGCCGGGGGCATCGGTCTGTGTCTTTTCGGAAACAGGCACATCTGTATTGCTGCCGTTGATTTTATCTATATTTGATTTGATTGTAAAAATCGAAGTAAGGGCGATAACACAAAAGGCTAACATCAGAGCAATAGCAACCTTGTCCTTTTCTTTTTTTCTTTGTGCTTGACGCATATTTTCACCTCCAGTTAAAAATATTATTAGCAAAAAAATCGATTTTCATACAAAACAGCGCTTGTAATAATTACATAATCATAGTAAAATATTAAAATTAAAAAATTTGAAAGGGAGACAGCCTATGGAAGAAATGATTTTTGCATCGCGACAGGGAAGGAATATCCCCAAGGAAGACAAGATTTTCGGTATCAATAATCGTGCAAAGGCGATGATAGCTAAGGAAGGAAAGGAAAAGGTTGTCAACGCCACCATCGGAGCGCTGCTTGATGATGAAGGAGAGCTGATAGTATTATCATCGGTGAACGATGTTTTTAAAAATCTCAGTCCAAAGGAGTTTGCCGAGTATGCACCTATATCGGGAACGCCGGAGTTCAGAGAGGCGGTAAAGCAGGACGCGCTGAGGAGCTATGAACCAAAAGGCCATGTTGTAGCTTCAGCCACACCCGGTGGAACGGGGGCCATCAGAAATACCATTGCAAACTACACGGACAGGGGCGACAGCATACTGGTGGCCGACTGGTACTGGGCACCGTATAACACCATAGCTGCCGAGCAGGGCAGAAAGGTGGAGACCTTCGCTTTCTTTAACGGCGAAAGAAAATTCAATGACGCGGATTTCAGGAAAAAGGCCGAGAAGCTTTTGCTCAATCAGGAAAGGCTGGTTGTAATTCTAAACACTCCGGCTCATAATCCAACGGGCTACTCCTTGACCGCAGAAGACTGGAACAATGTCAAGAACATTATGGAAACGCTTCCACGCCAAAAGAAGATAACCCTTCTGGTGGACGTGGCATATATTGATTTTGCCGGAGATGAGGACGAATACAGAACATTCCTTCCTATATTGGAGAAAATGCCGGAAAATGTACTGCCGATGCTGTCCCACAGTCTGTCAAAGGCGTATACGCTCTACGGTATGCGCTGCGGAGCGCTGATCTGTCTGGCAAAGACCAAAGAAGTAGCAGAGGAATTTAAAAGGGTATGCGAATTTTCGTCAAGAGCATCCTGGTCAAACTGCGCCAGAGCGCCACAGACCATTCTTTCAAAGATTTACGGAGACCCTAAGCTTAAGGCCAAGGTCTTTGAAGAAAGACAGGGTTACAGGGAAATGCTTCTCAGAAGAGGAAAAGCCTTTGAGGAGGCGGCGGATGAGTGCGGTCTTGAGATGGTGCCTTTTGACGCCGGATTCTTTGCTTCAATACCGTGTCAAAATCCGGATCAGGTGGCGGCTCGACTTGAAAAAGAAGGGATTTTCTTAGTTCCTCTGGCAAAGGGGCTGAGGGTATCGATTGCATCTGTATCCGAAGAAGTATGCCGCATGCTGCCGGCTAAGATTCTGGCTGCTATGGAGACAGAGTAAAAATAAAGCTCTTGACATATAATTACAACGATGTTAAGATATACTTGCAAAGGGAAATTTGGAAAGGATAAAAATGCCAAGACAAATTAACAGAACGCAGGAGATCAGATTTAACATCGCTCAACACATGGGGGTTTTGGGCAAGTCTCAGACAGGCTGGACCAAAGAGGTCAATCTGGTGGAGTGGAACGACAAACCGTCTAAGCTCGACATAAGAGACTGGGATCCGGAGCATGAGCACATGAGCAGAGGTATCACGCTGCGCAGAGGTGAAACTCTTGCTTTATTGGAAATTCTGCTGCGCCATTTCGGAAAGGAGCTGGCTGCAAACAGAACCGAGGCGAAGCCGGAGGTCGAGCAGCAACCTGAGCATGAACCCGGAGAATTTGAGGATTTATGTGCAGAGGACGAAGACTGCGGCAGCGAGTGTGAATGCTGCTCTGACAGCATATGACAAACCAAAGAGGACGGCATCAAAACCGTCCTCTTTGCTTGTTGGGAAATAAAAATTTCTAAACACGCTGCCTGTTGTCTCTGAAAAGAAACGAAATGGCATACAGCGCCGACAGACCTACAACCGCGTAGATTATCCGTGATATAATCACAAGGTTACCGCCGAAAATTGCGGAAACCAGATTATAATTAAAGAAGCCTACGAGGCCCCAGTTAATTCCGCCTATAATCAGAAGAATGAGAATCAACTTTTTCAAAGTAATCACTCCTTTCGTCAGATATTTTGTCCCAAAATGTTTTTTTTATAAACGATTTATGGTACAATATCAGTATCTGTAGTCTGAAGCAGATTTTAACTGCTTCGTATAAAAACATTGGGGGAAATTTTCGTGAAAATTCAGCTCAAAAAAGAATTAAGAGGACAGTTTGAGGAAATAACTGTTGAAAGAGGCATGACCATAGAGGAAATCTATAAAGAGATTAAGGAAGAGCTTCCCTATACCGTATTGGCAGCGAGAGTCAATAACAAAATCGAAAGACTGGAACACCGCATTTACGGCGATTGCAGGGTCGAACTCCTTGATATGCGTACACAGGAGGCAAACCTGATATATCAGAACAGCCTCTGTCTCATCTACCTTAAAGCCATAGAAGACGTGCTGGGCAAGGTGGACGTGGATATTGAAAATGCCATCAATAAGGGACTCTACACAGAAATAAAAAGTCACGACGCCATAACGGCAAAGGACATTAAAAAAATAGAGAAAAGAATGAGGCAGCTGGTTAAAGCAGACCGGCCTTTTGTCAGAGAGAAGCTTACTAAGGAGGAGGCAGAGGAGCTCTTTATACAAACCGGATGTCCGGAGAAGGCGGAGCTTCTGTGCGAAAATCAGCAGCGCAGAAAGATACCCTTTTATTCCCTTGACGGATATCGGGACTTTTTCTATGGTCTCATGGTGCCGTCCACAAGCTATATCGAGCATTTCCAGCTGATGAAATACAGGAGAGGCGTGCTGCTGCGCTTTCCTCATCCATCCAATCCAAATGTGATTCCTGAGTATGTTGACGAAAAAATGCTGTATAAGACCTTCGGCGAGCAGAGCCGCTGGGGAAAGCTTATGGGCATTAACTACGTTTCCGACCTTAACAGGAAGATTGAAGAGGGTAAATTCAAGGAGCTTATTCAGCTCAGCGAGGCTCTCCACGAGCGCAGGATTGTGGAAATCGCCGATATGATTACCAGACAGAAAAAGCGAATCATTCTCATCGCCGGACCTTCCTCTTCGGGAAAGACGACCTTTGCCCAGAGACTGTGCATTCAGCTGAGAGTAAACGGACTGCAGCCGCTTTACATGGGAACGGACGATTATTTTGTGGAGAGGGAAAATACCCCTGTAGATGAATTCGGAGAGAAAAATTACGAGGACCTTGACGCGGTGGACGTTCATCTCTTTAATCAGAACATAAACGACCTTTTGGCGGGGAAAGAGGTGGATATGCCTTCTTTCAATTTTATCACGGGGCATAAGGAGTACGGCAAGAGGCTTACTTCCATACGCAGCAGTCAGCCTATTGTGATTGAAGGTATACATGCCCTCAACGAGGATCTGACCAGAGAGCTGCCGGCTGAGCAGAAGTTTAAGATATACATAAGTCCTTTGACCCAGCTTAACATCGACAGTCACAACAGAGTGGTAACCACCGACCACAGAATGCTCAGACGTATGGTGCGGGATTATAAATACAGAGGACACAGTGCGCAGAACACTATATCCAGCTGGCCTAAGGTGAGGGCAGGAGAAGACAAAAACATTTTCCCTTACAGTAATGAGGCCGACGTTCTTTTCAACTCTGTGCACCTTTACGAAATATGCGTGCTTAAAAAGTATGCAAAGCCGCTGCTGGAGGCTATAAAGCCTGATGAGCCGGAGTACAGCGATGCGGTGAGAATGCTGAACTTCCTCCGCTTCTTCAAGACCGTGGAGGATGATTCTGCCATAGTGAACAACTCCATACTGAGGGAGTTTATCGGAGGCAGTGTTTTTGCAGACTAGTGAGGATTCAGATGGCGCAAATAACGGTTGTGGGCGGAATCAATATCGACATTGAGGGAAGCCCCTTTGAAAAGTTAAAATATCACGACTCCAATCCGGGCAGAATACATCTGGCCTTTGGAGGGGTAGGAAGAAATATTGCTGAAAACGCCGCAAGGCTGGGAGGTGATGTAGCCATGGTCTCAGTCATAGGCGATGACCAGATGGGACAGGCCGCAAGAAAAGAGCTGGAAGGTCTGGGAGTGGATGTGTCCTGTGTCAGAACTCTCAGGGGCAGAAACTCGGCAATGTATCTTTCCATCCTCGATGACAGGCGCGACATGGAGTTGGCGTTTTGCGATATGGATATTATTGAAGCAATTACGCCCGTCTTTCTAAAGGAGCACAGGGAGTTCATAGCCGGCTCACGCATTATAGCCCTCGACGGCAATCTGACAGAGGAGCTTTTGTGCTGCGCGGTGGAAATGTTCGATGGAACGCCTATTTTCTTCGACCCTGTATCCGGAGCAAAGGCTTTAAAGGCAAAGAGCTGTCTGGGTGGCTTTGAGAGCATTAAACCCAATATTTTGGAGGCAGAAATTCTCACGGGAATTACGATAGACGGTGAGGATGATGTCAGAAGAGCTGCTGACCGCCTTCTTGAAAAAGGCGTAAAGCGTGTCTTTATAACTCTGAACAAGGATGGAGTATATTATACAGACGGAGGCAGCGAGGGTTTCCTCAGACCGGCGGATAGCTTAAAAATAGTCAGCGCCACAGGCGCCGGAGACAGCTTTTCTGCCGCCATACTTATGGGAACCGTTTGGGGAAAGACTGTGGAGGAAACAGCCCGAATGGGTATGGCGGCGGCTTCCATAGCCATGGAGTCAAGCTGCGCAGTAAACAGAGAAATGAATATGCAGGAGCTTTTAAGGAGGTTAACCTAAAATGTATAGAAACTTTATGGATATTAAGCCTGAGGTAGAAAAGGCGCTGGAGGAAGGCACACCTGTTGTGGCGCTGGAATCCACCATTATTTCTCACGGAATGCCTTACCCTAAAAATGTGGAAACGGCACTTGCCGTAGAGGAGGTAATCAGAAAGAATGGAGCAGTTCCGGCTACCATAGCTATTATCGGAGGCAGAATCAAAATCGGAATTACAGAAGAAGAAATCGAGTATATGGCTAAAGCAGAAAATGTGCTTAAGGTAAGCAGGAGAGATTTTCCTCTGGTAATTTCACAGAAGCTGGACGGAGCCACCACCGTTGCCGGCACCATGATTGCCGCCAACATGGCGGGCATTAAGGTGTTCGTTACGGGAGGAATAGGCGGAGTTCACAGAGGTGCAGGAGAAAGCTTTGACATTTCTGCGGATTTGGAAGAGCTGAAGATGACCGATGTGGCGGTGGTGTGTGCGGGGGTAAAATCCATTTTGGATATAGGTGCCACTTTGGAATATCTGGAAACATCAGGCGTGCCGGTCATAACCTACGGGGCGGACAGCTTCCCTGCCTTTTACAGCAGAGAAAGCGGATTTCCTGCAGAATGTAGAATAGATGATACCGAAAAGATAGCCTCTCTTATCAGAACCAAGGACCAGCTGGGTCTCAGAGGAGGCATTCTCATTGCATGCCCTATTCCTGCAGAGGATGAGATTCCTTTCGATAAGATGGATGTTGTAATAAAACAGGCGCTTAAAGAGTGCGAGGAAAAGGGAGTAAAGGGAAAGAGAATAACACCTTTCCTCCTGAGCAAGGTAAAGGATTTAACTGAAGGAAGCAGCCTGGAGGCGAATATAAAGCTTGTATTAAACAATGCGTGCATCGGGGCGCAGATTGCGGCAGATATTTAATAGAAAGGTCTGCTGATGTAAAGACACGGAGGAAGGATTATGAAGAGAAGAAGCAAAATACTGGCTGCCGTTCTTGCTGTATGCCTGACGGTAACCATGGTGCCGGTGATTTCCTTTGCTGCGGAGACAGGGGCATCGGGACTTAACGACAACATCGCGGTACTGTATTCCGGCGATATTAACGGCGGAGTGGATTCAAACATCGGGCTTGCCGGCATGGCGGCATATGCAAATGAAATGAAAACAAAGAGCAGATACGTAGAGCTTGTAGATGTGGGAAATGCGGTGAGCGGAAGCGTGCTTGCCTCTACCTCCAAGGGCGAATACGTAGTGGAGGCGTTAAATGCGGCGGGATATACCACAGCAGTACCTGGCGCAGGAGAGTTCAGCTATGGCGTGAGCAGACTGGTGACAGGACTTTCGAAGACCGCCTCTTATCAGTATGTCAGCTGTAACTTTACCAGCACGATTACAGGGGATACCGTTTTTAAGCCTTACAGAATTGCAGCCTACGGAGACACCAAGGTTGCCTATGTGGGAATAAGCGATCCGGACATTATGGCGAGCTATGAGTCGTATTTTAAGAACAGCGACGGAACCTATGCATATTCCTTTGCCGACGGAAATGACGGCAAGGAGCTTTACGCTGCGGTGCAGTCAGCCGTAGACAAGGCGAAGGGTGAAGGCGCTCAGTATATCATTGCGCTGGGAAGCCTCCGCGATACCAATGACGCAGCATATACAGCAAAAAGCATCATAGAGAACACCAGCGGAATAAACGCCTTTATAAACAGCAATTCCGGAAAAGCTCTTTCCGGTGAGCAGGTCAGGACTAAAGACGGAATGTATGCCCTTCTGACAAGCCCGGGAGAGGGAACCAAGAACATAGGTGTGCTCACACTTTCCGCCTCCGACAAGACGGTTTCCACACAGCTTATCAGCTCATATAAGCTTAAGGACATCAAGACAAAGGACGCCATAGACACACTGACAAAGGAGTACAGCGGGGACTTAAACGAGGCCTTTGCTACAACCAGCAGCAGGCTGGCCGCTACAAACGGCAGCGGGGTCAGAATTGTAGAAAGTTCTGAGACCAATCTGGGGGATTTGGCGGCAGATGCTTACAGGACTGTGACGGGAGCAGATATTGCTTTTGTGGAAGCCTCTGAGATTAAGGCTGATATTGCTGTGGGCGGTATGAGTTATAACGATGTTATGAGAGCACTTCCGGGCAATAAGAACATCAGCGTGGCCAAGGTGAGCGGCTTTGACCTGTTAGATGCCCTGGAAATGTCAGCAAGGCTTTATCCTAATAAAAACAGCGGATTCCTGCAGGTTTCCGGCCTGACATTTGATATTCAGGAAACCGTTATTCCGTCTGTGACTGTAGACGGGCTTGGCAGTTTTGTAAGTGTTGACGATGATTACAGGGTGACGAATGTCATGATTAACGGCAAGGAGCTGGATCTGATGGGAACATATACTGTCGCCGGCACCAACGATTTACTTAACGGAAAGACGGGCTACACCATGCTGACAAACGGACCTTTGACTAAAGTCAATGTGGCCGTTGACAACCAGGCACTTATTACTTATATTTTAAACAACCTGAAGGGTTCTGTAGGCGGCGCTTACAGCAAGTCTCAGATGAGAATAGATTCCATAAAGCTGGCTCGTCAGAGCGAAATAGATGCTTTGGTGGAAAAGAAGGCTGAAGAAAAGATAAAGGACTACAAGGCGCAGCTTGAAGCTTTGCAGAAGCAGGTTGATGCGCAGGAACAGATAATTGCAGTAAAATCGCTGTCAATCAATGCTTCATCCAAGTTCAGCAAATCCAGTTCCGGCAAACGCTCCATCAAAGTGAGCTGGACTACATCCTCCAATGTGAGCGGAATCAAGTATCAGGTTTATAAATCCACTAAAAAAACCAGCGGCTTCAAGAAAGCCATAACAACCAGCAAGAAGTATTACACAAACACTTCCGGACTGAAAAAAGGCACTACCTACTACTATAAGGTCCGCGGCTACAAGTACCTTAACGGCAAGTATTATTATTCGCCGTGGTCTGATGTTACCTATAAGAAGGTAACGAAATAAGTTTGTTATTCCGGAAAGGTCACCGTGATTTTTTCCTGCGAATAAAATGTTTTACAGTGAAAGGAGAAGTAAACATGAAAACAAGAAAGCTTCTGGCGGTTCTTACAATCATTGCGGTTGTAATTGCCATGATGCCGGCTATGGCATTTGCCGAAGGAACAGAGCCTTCGGTAATTGCACCTGCGCCGACAAAATCCAACGACATCGTCATTCTTGCCACCAGCGATGTTCACTGCGCCGTAGATGATAACATCGGCTACGCAGGGCTTGCTGCTTACAAGAAGCAGATGGAGGAGCAGTA
>JAEDNK010000061.1 GCA_016302545.1 Bacillota bacterium | reverse complement strand
GACATCTGGCAGATTCATCCCTTCGGCGAAGGTAACACAAGAGCCACCGCCGTGTTTATGCCTTTGATTTATTTTCCTGCGGAAAGCTCCTGATGACCTCTCCGATATTTGTCAGGTACAGACAGGTTTCCTTTACGGACTTTCCTGTGGCCTCCTCCAAAGCTCTCTTATACAGGCTCATCTGCAAGGAATACCTTGATGCAATTTCATCTCTGCGGCGAGCAAACTCCTCCTTACTCTTAACGTTGGTGGTCTTGTAGTCCACCAGCACCAGAGCGTCTCCTTCTTCGAAGAAGCAGTCTATAATGCCCTGAACGAGAGCAGAGCTTCCATTTACATCACAGACAAGGTTAAAAGGCTTCTCTCTGTATACGGCGGGACTTGCGGCAATGCGCCTTCCCAGAGGCGATGCGGCAAACTCTGCGAGCCTTGCGGCATCCACCGCGTCAGCCTCCCGGCGGATTATGAATTCATCCTCTACCATTTTTTCCAGAAGCTTCTCAACATATGAAACACCGCCCTCTGCAGCCTCGGCAAAATCAAGCCGTTCCAGAACTTTGTGAGTTATGGTTCCTATCTGGGCCGCCGTATATCCGCTGCTGAGCTTGAAGCTTTCAGGTTCGGCAAGCTCAACAGTGCCTAAGCTTAATCTGTCCTTCGCATTATGGTCGGCAGTCAATTCGCTTACGGAGTACTTTGATTTGACGGAAAGCTCCCTTTCGTAAGGATATGTAAAGGTAAGGCGACTGAGTATATCGCCTGCAATAGGTTTAGGCTCCTGCTTCAGGAGTTTTACTGCGTCTTCGGCAGCCCGCTTTCTGCCCTTTGACAGTCCTGTAAGATCTTTATTAAAAATCTCCTCCCAGCCACTTCGCTTCATACAGATGGTTCTGCCCGTCATGGTAAAATAACTGAAGTCTTTTGGCATCTCTCCCATTACCTTTTCCACCTCTGCAGGCGGGTCTTCTGAGATTCCCAGAAGGTACAGGATATCTCTTGCTCTGGTCATGGCGACGTAGAGCACCCTTTTCTCCTCCTCCACCTCCTCACGGCGAAATCTTTGTTTTACTGCATTCTGGAGAAGGGTGGTTTTAAACCAGCTTTGATGGTAATTCACCACCGGCAGTCCTATGCCGAAGTCCTTATGGAGGGCGGTACCCTTTCCCATAGCCGTATAATTCAGCTTGCGGCAGAAGCCGCAGAGCAGCACCATTGGAAATTCAAGTCCCTTTGACTTATGTATAGTCATTATTCTTACGGTATCGTCGTCTTCGGCAGCCATTTTAACCTGCCCCATGGCTACCTTTTTTTTCTTTACGGCATCGATATATTTCATAAACCCGTACAGGGAGCCGTCCTGAGTTTTGCGGTAACCGGCAGCCTTATCTACCAGCGCCCTCATATTTGCCTGCCGCTGGCTTCCTGCAGGCATTGCGCCCATGGCAATATAAAAGCCTGTGGAAAGCATCAGCTCCCACACCAGCTCTTCGAGAGGCAGAACTCTGCTCTGCTTCTGCCACTTTTCTATCTGTTGTAAGGTCCGTAAAGCCTTGCTGCGAAGCTCTTCATCAGCTCCTCCCCGGGCATAAGCCTCCAGAGCGGCAAAATATGAACCTTCCTTAAACTCTCTCCTTATCTGGGCAAGCTGAGGTATGGAGTAGTCCAGAATTTCCGAGCGCATTACCGTCAGAAGCTCCACATCCTGCTTTTTGTTGTCGATTATTGCAAGCAGCGCCATAAAAGTGTTTATCTCTATGGTGTCAAAATATCCGTCGTTGTCGTCCACATATGCAGGCAAGCCGTTTTCCGTAAGGATGCGGTAAAACATGTCTCCGTAGTTTTTTACGCCGCGCATGAGGATTACAATATCCCTCTTTTCCAGAGGTCGTTCCTTTCCCTGCTTGCTGTCGAAGAAAGGCTTTCCGAGACTGCTTCTGATGATTGCCGCCGCAGCCAGAGCCTCCTTTTCCGCTTTAAGCAGCAGCTTCAATTCATCGTCAGGCTGGTCCTCCTCGTCCCAGGGCGTAGAGGCCAAAAATAGCTTGGGCTGATAATTGCAGTTTTCCGCGAAAGGGTCCCCCGGATAGAGGGCCGCATTTTCATCGTAGTCTGCCATGGTCTTTTCGAAGACGCTGTTGATGAAGTCGATTACCGGCTTCTTGCTTCTGAAATTCCTGTTAAGGTCTATCTTTTCCGAAAGGGAGTTTTCTCCGTCACCCTCCATGGCGCAGGCGTATTCCCTGTATTTTTCCTGAAAAATCTCCGGCTCCGCCAGCCTGAACTTATATATGCTCTGCTTGACGTCTCCAACCATAAACAGGTTGTTTTCGCGGCATATGGTACCGATTAAGGCCTCCTGAATCACATTGCTGTCCTGATACTCATCTATGAAAATGTGCATGAACTTGTTTCTGAAAAAGCCTGCCGCCTCCTCGTCCTTGAGTATTTCATAGGCGCGGTGCTCGATGTCGCTGAAGTCCACCAGCCCTTTTTCTGCCTTCACTTCGTCATAAATCCGGCCGAAAGCTTTTACCAGCTCTGCAAAATATTTTACATCCGGACCCGTGGCTTTGACCTCAAGCCAGAGGTTTTCAGCGGTGTCGTAGAAGCAGTTCTTTTTTGCGGAGGAAATCGCCTCCTTAAGGACGTTCCTGTTTTTTTCCATATACTCCTTGATGGCTGAAAGAGCAGCGCTGTCTCCGCCGTTTTTTTCCGGAGAAAAGTATTTTTTGTTCATTACCGGCAGCTTAAAGCTTTCCAAAGTAGCCCTGATTTCGTCGAAAGTGCCTTCCGAGGCTGTCTTTTTAAGTTCCAGCGCCAGTGCCATATCCATGGACGCAAGCTCCTCAGCACCGGAAAGCCCCTCTCTGCGGGTCTTTTCCAGATTATCCTGAAGTCCGGAAAGGGCGGTATCAAGGCTCCGTGCAAAATCCTCTATCATGTATCTGACCGCAGGACCTTCCATGAATTCCTCCAGGTCTGCATCCACGGTGCTAAGGCTACGGTCCAGCCAAAGAAAAGGCTCCGGAAGGCTCTGAATGGTATCGTATGCCTTTTCTATCATCTCCCTCAGACGGTTGTCGTTTCTGTCACCGCTGAATTTTCTCAGAAATTCAAAATATTCCGGCTCCCCTGCCTCGTAGTATTTCTCCAGCAGTATATCCATGGCCTGTCCCTTAAGGATTGTCTGCTGTCCGGCATCGCAGATTCTGAAATTGGGCTCTATGTCGGTCAGATAAAAATATCGGCGTATAACGTCAAGGGCAAAGGCGTGAAAGGTGCTGATATTTGACGAAGGGAGAAGATCCATCTGTTTTTTAAGGAAAATCAGATCCTCCTTATCCTTTTCGCTCATTTTGCCTCCGCCGGCTGCGGTTCTTTCCGATATTTCGCCGATGGACTTTGAAATCGCCTTCTCTATCTTTTCCTTCATTTCGGCGGCTGCCGCGTTGGTGAAGGTGACGATAAGCATTCTGTCGATAGGGCATCTGTCCTCTAAAATGAGGCGTTTTATGCGCTCTACGAGAACGGCGGTCTTGCCGGAGCCTGCCGCCGCTGCCACCAGAATGTTCTTGTTTCTCAGTTCTATTGCTCTCTGCTGCTCTTTAGTCCAGTTCATAGACTCCTCCCATCAGTAAAATCCGTACATGCCTTCAAGCCGGTCCTTAAGTCCGGAGTTGCGGCTGCGGCTCTGATTGTTTGCCGCCATCTTTTCCAGATACGCCGGATTGCCTACTATGATTACCTGATTCTTTCCTCTTGTCACTGCGGTATAAATCAGGCTGCGCGTCGCCAGCACAGGGGGAAACCAGGTCATCGGTATTATCACCGTGGAAAACTCGCTGCCCTGACTCTTGTGGACGGTGAGAGCATATGCCAGCTCGATTTCATCCAGCTTCACATAGCTGTATTCCACCCATCTTTCGTCGTCATAAAGTACGGTTACTGTGCGCATTTCCCTATCCACAGCTTTGACTACGCCGATTTCTCCGTTGAACACACCCTTTCCGGTGTCGCCGTCGGTTCTGGTATCAAACCGCCCCGGCTCCCTGCGCCCAGATTTATATTCCAGCCGATAGTCGTTCTTTATCTGCATTACCCTGTCGCCTGTCCGAAACACCCTGCTGCCGAACTCCAGCTCTGCCTTGTCCTTTGCCGGAGGGTTGAGCACCTGCTGAAGCCGTGTGTTTAGGGCGGTGCTTCCCAAAATGCCTTTTTTTACAGGGGTAAGCACCTGAAAAGAGCCTGCCGGAAGGGAGACCGCCAGCTCTGCTATCTTATCCAGTATATCCTGCTGCTTGTCCTTTCTTACAAGCAGAAAGTCCTCTCCGTAGACGGGAGCTTCTCCTCTGTTTATTCTGTGGGCGTTGACTACTATGCGGCTTTCGGCGCTCTGCCTATAAATTTCAGTAAGCCGTGTAGTAAAGAAATAGTCGCTTTCTATGAGGTCTGAGAGCACGTTGCCTGCTCCCACCGACGGAAGCTGGTCCGCGTCCCCTACCAAAATAAGCCTCGTGCCGGGTTTAAGGGCATTGCAAAGGGCCTCTGTCAGCATCAGGTCCAGCATGGAGGCTTCGTCAATGATGACCGCGTTGCAGTCGAGGGGATTTTCGGCGTTTTTGCCGAATCTCATATATCCCGTTTCCTCATCGTAAAAGTACTCCAGCAGCCGATGTACAGTACATGCTGCGCGTCCGCTGGTTTCCATAATCCTCTTGGCTGCCCTACCCGTCGGCGCAGCTACGGCAACCTTAAGCCCGCTTTCCTCCATGATGTAAAGCAGGGAATTGATTACTGTGGTCTTTCCCGTGCCGGGGCCTCCGGTGATGATGGAAACTCCGCTTATGAGGGAGTTTTTTACCGCTGTAGCCTGCTGCCGGGACAGCTGTATGCCGCCGGCAGAGCCTGCTTTTTTTATCATGGCGTCAGGATTGGCCGCTATGGGTGCCAGCCCCTCCGCCGGCTCTGCCAAGGCTGCAAGCTTGCCGGCTACGGTGCATTCCGCCCTGTAAAAGCCGTAAAAATACAGCAGCTGTCTACCGCCCAGATTTGTAAGCTGCACATCTCCCGAAAAGGACATGTCCTCAATCACATCCCTCACCAGGTCAGTATCTGAATTGAGAAATTCCGCCGCTCTGACGCAGAACTCCTCCAGGGGCGCGAAAGCATGGCCTTCAGAGGCGTAGGAGCGAAGGCCATAAGTCACCGCGGCTGCAAGCCGCAGGTGGCTTTCCGGGCTTACGCCCAGCTTTCGCGCCACGCTGTCGACTCTTTCAAAGTCCATCCTTGGAAATTCCTCAAGCAGCCAGTAAGGGTTGTCCCGGGTCAAGCCGATGGCTGCGTCTCCTACCAGGTCGAAAATCTTTATTATATAATAGTTTGAAAAACCTAAATCGCGCAAAAACCAGGTCACCTCCGGGGTAACCTGGCTTATCTTTGTAATTCCGTTTAACGTGTCCACTTGATTCCTCTGGTCATTGCAGCCAGCTTGTTTTTCTTATACAGCTTGGCCAGTTTCAGAAGCTCGCTGCGTTTGTTTAGATTAGGCTTGATATGAGTTTTTTCCACCAGCATTCTCAGCATCTTTTCCGTCTCTTCCGGCTGGCATATACCTGCCTCCACGAGGTCGTTGCCGTCTATAGCCAGATCTTCCGGGAAGATAGGCTCGTTGAGAGCGTGTACTTCTTCAAGCAGGTACATTTTACTCTTTATCTTGGTCTCCGAGTCGTAATCGAATACTATTCTCTGAGCCTTTTCCAGATTTGCCAGATAATTGTACCTGTCCATGTCCCTTTCGTATATGAATTTCTTCAACATCTCCTTTGTGGAGGTGAAGTAAAGCTTAGGCATGTCGTGAACCGCGTCTACCAGATGCTGCCGCGTCTTACTGTCAAAATTAAACTTTTCAATGGACGGCATGGCTCTCTTTTTGTCCATAGTTATGTAGAAAAGTCCCAGTCTTCTTTCCGGCACCTGCTTAGACCTGTCTATGTTTTGTGACAAAATCATCAAGTCGTTCTTTTCTCTTCTCGTGAGTCTGCCTACCACATCGTCTCCCAGTATGAGATTGATGATACCGGTATCCATGATAAGGCTCAGTCCCTTTCCTGCATTGGCAGCGCTGAGGGTCTTTACGAACTCGTTTCTGAAGCGATCTATACTTATCTTCTCAAGAAGTCTGTAGTTTGCGCATATGGCCTCGTATACGCTCTGTGTCAGATCGAAGTTAAGCTCCGCGGCAAATCTGATGGCTCTGAGCATTCTGACAGGGTCTTCTTTGAAGCTTTCCGCCGGATCTCCTATGGTCTTAATCAGCCTGTTCTTTATATCCTCTCTGCCGCCGAAAGGATCCACCAGGTCATAGCCGTTGTCGGCAAGAGCGTTCATGGTAAAGACCCTTCCGGAAAGATCCTCTTCTATGGTCTGGGCAAAGTCAACCTTGTCGGGCGCTATGCCGCCTGCCGCTACCGTGCCTTTTCTGAAGGAGGAAACATCGACGATGACGCCTTCTTCTCCTACAAAGTCACCCTCACGGTCAAATATCTCATCTACAAATTCCATTCTTACAACGCTGTATTTTTCGCTGACAATCTTGGCATCGGGAAATAATTCCTTAAGGTCCGCAAGCCCTGCCGAAGTGGCAACGTCCCAGTCGTAGGGCTTTAGCCCCGCAAGGCTGTCTCTTACGCACTCTCCTGCCGCGTATGCTTTAAACTGTCGGTCCTCAAGGGTTTTCATAATCCTCTTTACTTCCTTAGGTATCTTAATCATTTCCTTCCTCCTTCGCATCTGAATTCACATCCGGCCTTGCATCCGAATTCACATCTGAATTTGCGTCTGACGGCTTGTACAGCTTCCTGTTATCCAATGTCCATATCTTATCGCTGAATCCTCCCGCCTCTGTTGCCTCCAGAGCTGCCTGCATATCGAACATTCTGGCATCCAGGATGTCAAGATAATGAAGCACCTCCGCCTCAGGAAAAAGAGGCTTCTTAGGGCTGCCGAACTCCGGCTCGTAGTGATGTGACAGAATCATGTGCTCTACCATTATGGCCTTTTCCCGAGGAAAGCCCAGCTCCAGCGTAAGTCTATCCACCGTCTTAATCCCCTGAATTATATGTCCCAACATCTGCCCCTCAAAGGAATAGCCCGACGCGATGCCGTCTTCGGCGGCTTCGATTTCGTTAAGCTTTTCCATATCATGCATTATAACACCGCAGAGCACTAAATCTCTGTTAAGGTTTGTATACACCTGACAGACCCTTTCGCCGGTCATAAGCATCCTCTTGGTGTGATAGAGAAGTCCTCCTAACTGTGCGTGATGGTTCTTGGCGGCGGCAGGATAGTACATGAGTCTTTCCTTGTTATCCGTCAAAACCCTCAGACAAAGCTTTCTCAGATCCTCGTCCCCGATGTTTTCCGCAGTCTTATATATATATTCGTACATCTTTCCCGTATCCTCAGGGGCAGCTTTTACAAAATCCGCCATAGTCTGACCGTCCTCTGCTGCAGCCTTGCGTATTCTCTGTATTCGCAGCTGGAGCTGACCTGCCCATTCGGTTACCAGACCCTTAATCTTAACGATTTCCTTTTCCTTTATCTGAACAAGGCTTTCCTGCTCTGCCTCGCTCACGTCCCATTTCTTTGCAGAAACCTCTCCTGTCTTGTCTCCTAATGTGATATCAAGGTACTGCTTGCCGTTGGCTCCCGTCCTGATAGCGCTGGATTTGACCATAAAAAAGTCGGTTACTTCCATGTCTTTTCTTAAGCTTTTAATAAAAATCTCTTTCATTTTTACCTTCCTTTTCGACTGCCTGATAGCACAGCCTTTCATTTTATTATACAACAAACTGTGTTATGTCGCTACTTTTTTCTTTTCTTTTTTATCAAAAAGGAGTATACTGTCACTAGTCAAATTATCCGATGCGGATTTTATATAATATTATATAGTATGTAAGATACTATGGGAGGTACGTAATATGGCTTTTGACGCTTTAAAGGTAAAAGAGGATATAGTTAAATGGATAAGAGACTGGTTTGCCGAGAACGGTCCCGGCTGCAAGGCAGTAGTTGCAATTTCCGGAGGAAAGGACAGCTCC
Source organism: Bacillota bacterium (assembly GCA_016302545.1). Classification (GTDB taxonomy): domain Bacteria; phylum Bacillota; class Clostridia; order Peptostreptococcales; family Anaerovoracaceae; genus SUG1106. The sequence goes on along the minus strand of JAEDNK010000061.1, from coordinate 715 downwards.
GTAGTGGCCGCTCTCTGCTGTGAGGCTCTCGGAAAAGAAAATGTAGTAGGCGTGCTTCTTCCTAAAGGCGAACAGCCGGACATAGATGTGTCTTACGCTCTTGTAAATCATCTGGGCATAAAGCATTACACCGTCAATATCAAGGACTGCTTCGATGCTCTGGTTGATCAGCTTAATTCCCAGCTTGAAAAGGTTGAAACCCAGACTATAACCAATCTGCCTCCTCGCCTCAGGATGGCTGCCACCTATGCCCTTTCTCAGTCCGTAAACGGCCGCGTCGCCAACACCTGTAACCTTTCCGAGGACTGGGTGGGTTACGCTACCCGCTACGGCGACGGCGCCGGTGATTTCAGTCCTCTCAGCCGCCTGACCGTACAGGAGGTCAAGGCCGTAGGAAGAGCTTTGGGACTTCCTTCAATGTTTGTGGACAAAACGCCTATCGACGGTCTGCAGCCAAAGACCGACGAGGAAAATCTGGGCTTCACCTATGAGGTTCTGGATAGATACATCAGAACAGGCGAAATCGATGACCCTGCCACAAAGGAGAGAATCGACCATCTGCACCGCATAAATGCTTTTAAACTTAAGTTTATGGACTGTTTTGAGTACCGGCCTTAAATCATGCCTCAAATCAGGCATCATCAAGGGGCTGTCGCATTAATGATATGCTCCCTCTTAGGTAGACAAGTGAAATAATATAAGCTTGTCGCTTAGG
>JAEDNK010000060.1 GCA_016302545.1 Bacillota bacterium | reverse complement strand
AAAATATGCCGGGCACGGGCCTGAGCAGGAAAGGAAACGAACATGAAGGAAGGAATCCATCCTGATTATAAGGAATGTAAAGTAACTTGCGCATGTGGTAACTCTTTCGTTACTAAATCAACTAAGGAAGAATTAAGACTTGATGTATGCTCAGCTTGTCACCCGTTCTTCACTGGTCAGCAGAAGTTCATCAACAGAGGCGGCCGTGTTGAAAAGTTCAAGAACAAATACAACATGGATTAATCGTTACATTCGAAATAATCGCAAAAACAGAGCCGGAATTGAAAATTCCGGCTTTCTTTATGGCTTAATTTATGATAAAATAATAGTTTAGAAAACGGAGGATATAAACATGTTTGACAAACTGGATTTCATACTTGAGAAATACGAAGAACTTTCCCTGAAGGTATCGGACCCGGACATTATAAACAATCAACCATTGTGGCAGAAGCACATCAAAGAGATGGGCGAAATGGAGCCCATTGTGAACAAATATAAGGAATACAAGAAGGCGAAGGAAGGCATTGCCGAGGCCAAGGAAATGCTGGAAATGGGCGATGAGGAGCTTAAGGAGCTGGCTAAGATGGAGCTTTCCGAGCTGGAGGATAAAATTCCGGCTATGGAAGACGAGCTTAAGGTTCTCCTTCTTCCAAAGGACCCTAACGACGAAAAGAACGTAATTCTGGAGGTCAGAGCGGGCACCGGCGGTGAAGAAGCTGCCCTCTTTGCTCAGGATCTTCTCAGAATGTATTTAAGATATGCAGAAAGACGGGGCTGGAAAGCCGAAATTATGGACGCCAACGATACAGGTATAGGCGGCATCAAGGAAGCCAGCGTGCTTATAAAGGGTAAGGGCGCATATTCCAGAATGAAGTACGAAAGCGGTACTCACAGGGTACAGCGCGTGCCTGAGACGGAAAGCTCCGGCAGAATCCACACCTCGGCGGCTACAGTGGCCGTTCTTCCTGAGGTTGACGATGTCGAAGTTGAAATCAACCCTAACGATGTAAGAGTTGACGTTTACCGTTCATCGGGTAACGGCGGACAGTGTGTAAATACCACCGACTCCGCAGTAAGACTTACTCATATCCCGACGGGACTTGTGGTAACATGCCAGGACGAAAAGTCACAGATAAAGAACAAAGATAAGGCATTTAAGGTTCTGCGTTCAAGGCTTTATGACATGAAGCTCCAGGAGCAGAATGCAGAAATCTCAGCGGAGAGAAGAAGTCAGGTGGGCTCAGGCGACAGAAGTGAGCGCATCAGAACTTACAATTTCCCTCAGGGCAGAGTTACCGACCACAGAATAGGCATGACAATATACAAGCTGGACAGCTTTCTGGACGGTGAAATCGATGAAATCGTCGATGGACTGATTACAAGCGACCAGGCGGAAAAGATGAAAGGATTTTAGGGTTCGGGGTCTGCTTTGCAAACCTGAACATGGAGAAACAAATTGGAAACTAGATTTTTTGGTACAACTGAAGAAGATATACAGCAGGCTGCTGAGATAATAAAGGAGGGTGGCCTTGTGGCATTTCCAACGGAGACCGTTTACGGTCTGGGAGCAGATGCCCTTAATCCGGAAGCGGTTGGAAAGGTTTACGCCGCAAAGGGCAGACCATCGGACAACCCTATGATTGTACACATATCGTCTAAAAACGATTTAAGTCACCTGACCTTTGAAATAACTGATGATATAAGAAAACTCATGGATGCTTTCTGGCCAGGACCTCTCACAATGGTGGTTCCGGCAGCTCCCGTTGTTCCAAGAGTGACCACAGGAGGTCTGGATACCGTTGCAGTGAGAATGCCGTCAGACCCTGTGGCAGCAGCGCTTATAACTTCCTCAGAAACGCCCATTGCCGCACCCAGCGCAAACCTTTCAGGCAGGCCAAGTCCCACTTCTGCCAGACATGTCATTGATGACCTGGACGGCAGAATCGATGCCATCATTCAAGGCGGAGACTGTCAGGTTGGGATAGAATCTACGGTGGTGGATATGACAGGAGCTGTGCCCGCCGTTCTTAGACCGGGCATTATTACTGCGGAGCGGCTTTCCCAAGCTTTAGGAAAGACTGTCGAAATCGACCCTGCAATGAACGTAAAAACAGCAGATTTCAAACCAAAATCCCCGGGGATGAAATACAAGCACTATGCCCCTAAGGCGGAGATGATAATTTACAAGGGTGACAGGGAAAAAGTTTACCTGGCTATGTCTGAGGAAAAGCTTCGCAGAACCGGATACGGTCAGAAGGTGGAGATAATAATGTATGACGACTCCGAGCCGGAGAAAGCAGCCAGGGAGTTCTTTGCCAAGCTGAGAGCCTGTGACAAGGCGGGTGTGGACGTAATTCTGGCGGCGGCTATGAGAGAAGACGGAGTTGGCTTTGCCGTTATGAACAGGATGTTCAAATCGGCGGGATATAATATAGTAGAAGTATAAGACAGGAGGCAGACAGTGAAAATTGCAGTAGCGAGCGACCACGGCGGTTTCGCATTAAAGGAGAAAGTAAAGGAACATCTTATCGAGAGAGGCTTTGACGTAGAAGATTTGGGCACTCACTCAGAAGAATCCGTGGATTATCCGGTCTACGGAAAGGTTTGTGGAGAGGCTGTAGCTTCGGGAAAAGCAGATTTAGGCGTGGTGGTATGCGGAACGGGTATAGGCATTTCCATTGCAGCTAATAAGGTTAAGGGCATAAGATGCGGACTTTGCACCTCTGTGGAGATGGCACATCTGACCAAGCAGCATAACAACGCCAACATACTGGCTCTCGGCGGCAGAACCACAGAGCCTGAGCTTGCACTTAAAATTGTTGATGAGTGGCTTGACACGGAATTTGAAGGCGGACGCCATCAGCGCAGGGTGGATATGCTGGACCAAATGTAAAGACCGGACAGAGTTAAAACAGGTAAATAATAAATTTTTAATATAAATCAAGGAGAAAAATCATGGGTAAAGTACACGTATTCGATCATCCGTTAATTCAGCACAAGACCGCTCTGATGAGAAAGACTTCCACAAGCGTTAAGGAGTTCAGAGAGCTGGCCAAAGAGGTAGCTATGCTTATGGGCTACGAAGCCACCAGAGACCTGCCTCTTAAGGAAGTGGAAATAGAAACTCCTATCTGCACCACCAAGATGAAGATGCTGGATGGAGAGGATATTGCGATCGTTCCTATTTTAAGAGCAGGACTTGGCTTTGTAGACGGAATGCTGGCGCTGGTGCCTAATGCCAAGGTTGGTCACGTAGGCTTATACAGAGACCCTGAAACCCATATGCCGGTAGAATACTACTGCAAGCTTCCTATTGACATCGAGAAGAGAAAGATTTTCGTGGTGGACCCTATGCTTGCTACAGGAGGAAGCGCTGTGGCTGCCATAGATTTCATCAAACAGAGAGGCGGAAAGGATATAGTTTTCATGTGTCTTATCGCAGCACCGGAGGGAATCGAAGTGCTCCAGAAGGCGCACCCTGATGTGGATATATATATCGCTGCCAAGGACGAAAGGCTCAACGAGCACGCTTATATCGTACCGGGACTGGGCGATGCCGGCGACAGATTATACGGTACTAAGTAATTGATATTCGGAGGACAAAGAAAATGGATTTTAATTTTATACCGGATAACGTAAGTAAACACGACAATGTTTACGACGTTCTGAAGGAAAGAGGCTTTATAGAGCAGTGCACTGACGAGGACAAGGTGCGTGAGCTTTTGCAGAAGGAAAAAATAAAGTTCTACATCGGATTTGACCCTACGGCTGACTGCCTCCATGTGGGACACTTCATGCAGGTTATAATTATGATGTATATGCAGAAGTTCGGTCATACGCCTGTGGTTCTTATCGGCGGCGGTACCGGTATGGTGGGAGACCCTTCCGGCAGAACCGATATGCGACAGGTAATGTCAATAGAAACGATTGAACATAACTGTGAGCAATTTAAAAAGCTCTTTGATCGGTTCCTCGATTTTGATGAGGAATGGAAATATGAAGGAAATAACGGTGTCTATGAACCGGGGCACGAAAACAAGAAGCCTGAGCCGGGTAAGGCTGTGGCTGTAAACAACGCCCGCTGGCTGAGACCTCTTAACTATATCGACTTTCTCAGAGAGGTAGGCTCGCTGTTTAACATCAACACCATGCTCCGCGCAGAATGTTTCAAGCAGAGAATGGAACGGGAAGGCGGTCTGACCATGTTCGAGCTCAACTATATGCTCATGCAGAGCTACGATTTCATGGTAATGGCGCGCGACTTCAACGTAAAGATTCAGTTCGGCGGCAACGACCAGTGGTCTAATATCATCGGAGGCGTAGACCTGACAAGAAAGAAGACGGGCAAAGAAGTTTACGGCATGACCTTCTCCCTTCTGACAAATTCAGAAGGAAAGAAGATGGGTAAGACAGCCAAGGGAGCTTTATGGCTCAGCCCTGAAAAGACAAGCCCTTATGAGTTCTTCCAGTACTGGAGAAACGTTGCAGACGCCGATGTGAACAAGTGCCTGAGAATGCTCACCTTCCTTCCTATGGAGGAGGTTGACAGGCTTTCATCTCTTGAAGGCGCAGAAATCAACAAGGCAAAGGAAATCCTCGCATACCAGGTTACCAAACTGGTTCACGGTGAAGAAGAGGCTAAGAAGGCTCTGGACGGCGCCCGTGCAGCATTTGCAGGGGGCGGTTCCATGGACAATATACCGACTAAGAAAATGCCTCGCAGCGAGTTCGAAGGTGAAGGAAAGGGAATTGTAACTCTCCTCAAGGAGCTGGGTCTGGTGCCAAACACCAGCGAAGGCTTCAGAACCATCGAGCAGGGCGGCCTGACTGTTGCCGGAAACAAGGTTACAGACGGAAAGCTCAAGGTAACAGTGGATATGTTCGATGAGGACGGCAAGCTGCTCATTCAGAAGGGCAAGAAGAAGTTCCAGATGGTAGAACTGGACTAGCCGCAAGTGCAAACGGAGGAACTCCTATGACCTTAACCCAACTGGAGTATTTTGTTGAAATTGTTGGTGAAGGAAACTTTACCAAAGCTGCAAACAAAATATTTGTAAGCCAGCCCACCTTGAGCAGAACTGTTCAGAACCTTGAAAAGGAGCTGGGCACGATTTTAATAGACCGGGAAGCCAAGGATTTACAGCTGACGAAAGACGGTCAGGTGTTTTATGACTACGCCAAAGAGCTGCTGGGGATTTTCAGCAGCAAAACCCGTGAGATGATGAGCAGACTGGAAAACTCCGACGGCACACTTAAGCTGGGAATTACACCTACCACGGGGGCAATGTACTTTTACTCGGCCATTTATGCATTCAGAGAAAAATATCCGGAGGTAAACCTTCAGATTGAAGAGGTTACCACCAGACAGGGAATAGAGATGCTCATGGACGAACGGCTTGACCTGACTGTGATGATAAATCCGGAGGAGGTTGATGGCATTGAAATGCTGCCCGTCGTCCTTTCCGAAGCTGTGCTGGTAGTGCCGAAAAATCACAGGCTGGGGAGGCGAAGGAGCGTTTCCTTTGAGGAAATAAGGGATGAGAAAATATTAATGGTAGGTAAAGGATATTCCTACAACGATGTTGTCAGCAGCAAATTCCGCGAAGCCGGAATTGAACCCCGTTTCGACTTTGAAAGTGACCAATGGGAGTTTATTCTTGAAATGGTGTCAAACGGACAAGGCATAAGCATCCTGCCAAAGCCGTTGGTTGATAAATTCGGCAGTTTGAGAATTCACCGAATACATCTTGAGAACCCTACATTTGAGTGGACTCTGGCTCTGGTCAGGAAAAAGGGCAGACATATGACCGTTCCTATGGAATGCTTCTGGAACATTTGCCAAAGAAAGGGCTGTGGCGAATAACATAATAACGCATAATTCAGCAATGAACCGATACCGACTGAAGGAATTCAGGGTGTCGGTTTTTGTTATGCAAAAAAGCTATAGCCTGATGATTTTTTTTAATTTTACACAAGGAGAGGACATTGTTAATATTGAGACATACTTGTTGGGAAGGAGAATTAGAAAATGCGTGATTACAGTAAAGAATATGAAGTGAAGAAGATGAAGGTGGAGCAGCTGCTGGACTTAATTGAGGATAATGATTTTATCTTCACACCTATGGCAGCCTCTATGCCTCAAAAAATAATGAACAATATGCAGTACCTGAAAAAAACAGGGGTAAAAAATATCATTTTACAGAGCTGCGTACCGACGGGAGATTTTCCCTTCTTTCATGACCCGGAAATGAAAAAGGTGATGAAGCACCACGGATGGTTCTATACCTCAGCATTGCGCAAGTCCAGTGAAGAAGGATTGATAAGCGCAGTACCACAGCATTCAACAAGCATTCTTAGAAAGACCTTTGACCGCATTCGATATGAAAAGCGCCGTCCTGTACTGATGACAACGGTATCTCCTATGGACGAGCATGGATATTTTTCATTGTCGATAAGCTCCATTTATGAGATGGATGTAATTAAAAACGGAGCGCTGGTGCTTTTGGAGGTGAATCCTAACTATCCGAGAACATTTGGAGATACCATGGTTCACATTTCACAGGTAGCAGGCTTTGTGGAATCGGACTGCCCCATTCCAAAGGCCAATATAGCACCCTATACGGAAATTGATGCCATTATAGGAAAGAAGGTGGCCACACTTGTAGAAGACGGCTCCACAATTCAGCTTGGCATAGGCAACATACCTAACGCAGTGGCAAACGAGCTTAAGACAAAGAAACACCTGGGCATTCATACGGAAATGTTCACGGAAACCATGATTGACCTCATTGAATGCGGAGCTGTGGATAATACGCAAAAGGGCTTCAACGACGGTTACTGCATCTGCGCATTCACAGTGGGAAGCCAGAGGCTTTACGATTACATCAATAACAATCCAACGGTTCAGTTCAAGTCCAGTACCTATGCCAATGACCCATATACCATAGGTAGAAACAACAAATTCGTTTCCATCAACGCGACACTGGAAATGGATCTGACGGGACAGTGCGCGTCGGAGTCCACAGGTGTGAGACAGTTTTCCGGCTCGGGCGGTCAGGCGGAGACAATTCAGGGCTCCCAGATGTCACCGGGAGGAAAGTCAATCGTGGCAATGCATTCAACCTATGTAGCTAAGGATGAAAACGGCAAGGAGGTACTGCGCTCGAAGATAGTGCCTTTCCTCACACCGGGAGCTGCGGTTACTACCTCCAGAAACGATGTGGACTATGTTGTTACGGAGTATGGAATTGCCTGGCTCAGGGCCAAGACCATAGAAGAGCGGGTTCAGGAGCTGGTTAAGATTGCTCATCCCGATTTCCGGCAGTGGCTCCTTGAGGAAGCCGAAAAGAATATGATTTGGTAACGGAGGTGTACTATGTTAAAGGATAAAGTTGCTTTAATTACCGGTGCCGCCAGCGGCATAGGGTATGCTATTGCTAAGAAAATGGCAGAAGAAGGATGCAAAGTCGTAATAGCAGATGTAAATAAAGAAGGGGTAGATAAGGTCTGCAAGGAACTCGGCTGCATAGGTATGGCGTCAGATCTCAGCACCAGACAGGGATGCAAGGATATAGTTGATATGGCAGTAAGTGAATATGGGGGAGTGGACATCCTCGGCAATGTGGCAGGGATTCAGCATGTATGTGAAATAGACAAATTTCCGGAGGATAAGTGGGACTTTATGATAAGCTTAATGCTTACAGCTCCTTTCCTGTTGATGAAATACTGCTGGCCGTCTATGAAGGAAAAAGGATGGGGCAGAATCATTAATTTGAGTTCTATCCACGGACTGGTGGCATCGGAATTCAAATCCTGTTATGTATCCGCAAAGCACGGTCTGTTCGGACTGACCAAGACGGCTGCAATGGAGGGAGGTCCATATGGGATTACCGCCAACTGCATCTGCCCGGCTTATGTCATGACGCCGCTGGTGGAGGGACAGATAAGCGCACAGGCGGAGGCTCACGGCATTTCGGAAGACCAGGTTATCTCCGACATCATGCTTTCAAAGGCAGCTGTCAAAAAAATGCTTGAACCTGAGACAATAGCCGAGGTATTTGCTTTCCTGTGCAGCGATAAGGCTGACAGCATAACGGGTGTTGCCCTTCCTATAGACGGGGGATGGACCGCAAACTAAATAAAAGTAAGTGCGGCATACAGATCAAGAACAAACCCAGGATGTGCAAATCAAAACCTTGCAAATATGATTTTTTATTGTTATAATATATAAATCATTTTTAGCCGAGGAAGGTCTGCTATGGAAAACAGATTAGACATAAAAGTTACAATACCCGAAAAGGAAGAGGGCAGACGCAGCTTTGACAGGCTTGTCAGGGCGGCAGAGGAGTGTTTCAGCAAACAGGGCTATCGCAACACTACCATCAAGGATATTGCCCAAAAGGCAGGATTGTCGGTGGGAGGCTTCTATATTTACTTTGAAAGCAAGTATCAGATTTATGTGTATGTGATGAATTGCTTTGCAAAGCGCCTTCAGAATTACCTTGATGAAAGGTGCAGCCAATACAAGGATGACGTAATCGAGCGCCAGGTGCAGTATATTATGGAATTTATACGCTATGCCTACGAAAATCCGGCGTGTTATAACCTGATCTTTGAATCGCTGTACATCGACCGCAATCTATTTCTGGAGTACTATTACAGGTATGCTATGCGATATGTGCCGGCTTTGGCATACAGCCAAGCATTGCCTGAGGATATCGACCCATGCGTGTGGTCCTTTATCTCGATGGGTATAGGAAATTTTATTGGATTTAAGGTTCTGGCGGAGAATGATGCAAGCCCTGAGCAGCTAAAAAAAATCGAAAAAGCCGTGCGGAGTCTTCTCACTTCAGGAATAAGCAAAGAATAGTAAAGACATTTTCTGACGAAACAAACAGCATTGCTGCAGCCAATATG
>JAEDNK010000059.1 GCA_016302545.1 Bacillota bacterium | reverse complement strand
TTTTACAAACGGGTATTGCTGGTGGCAGTGCCCATTATGATACAAAATGGAATTACAAATTTTGTCAGCATGCTGGACAACATAATGGTTGGACAGATAGGCACGGAGCCAATGTCAGGTGTTGCAATAGTCAACCAGTTTATGTTTGTGTTCTTTATCTGCCTTATCGGAGCCACTGCAGGCGCAGGTATTATGGGGGCACAGTATTACGGCAGCGGAAACAACGATGGGGTCAGGAATGCATTCAGATTTAAACTTCTCAGCTGTCTGGCTATTACGGCTGTGTGCATGATTGTGCTGATGAATTTTGGGGACAGCCTGATTTCAGCTTTTCTTCATGAAGGAGAAGGCGGCGGAGATTTGGCAGAGACTCTAAGATACGGCAAGCAGTACATGAAGGTAATGTATATCGGTATGGTGCCTTTTGCGCTGACGCAGGCTTATGCCAGCACTCTGAGAGAGACGGGGCAGACAGTGGTTCCCATGGCAGCAGGAATTGCAGCAGTATGCGTAAACCTGTTTTTTAACTATGTTCTCATCTTCGGAAAGTTCGGCGCACCGGCTCTTGGCGTAGTGGGTGCGGCGTTAGCGACTACCCTTTCCAGATTCGTGGAGCTGACCCTTGTCGCAGGCTGGACCCATAAGAATGCACTGAAAAATCCGTTCGCTGCAGGGGTATACAGAAGCTTCAGAATTCCGAAGGCCGTTACAGCCAGGATTTTTAAGGTTGGGGCACCTCTGCTGGTAAACGAGGTTCTCTGGGCACTTGGCGTTTCGGTACTGGCACAGTGCTATTCTGTGCGCGGACTGGATGTAGTCGCAGCGGTCAATATCGCCAACACGCTGAGCAATGTATTCAACGTTGTGTTCATTTCCATGGGAAATGCTACAGGAATAATAATAGGACAGATACTGGGTGCAGGTGACCTGAAGAGGGCAAGAGATGAGGATACAAAGCTTATTGCTTTTTCTGTATTCTGCTGTATAATTACGGGTCTGATAATGTTCAGTCTGGCACCGCTTTTTCCACAGATTTACAACACCTCGGAGACGGTCAAGGTCCTCGCGGCATCCTTCATACGAATAGTTGGACTGTGCATGCCGATTTACGGCTTCGTAAATGCGGCTTACTTTACACTGCGGTCCGGAGGTAAAACCATTATCACATTCCTCTTTGACAGCGGATTCATGTGGGCGTTTGCCATACCAATAGTGTTCTGTCTCAGTAGGTTTACGGACTTGCCGATAGTTCCGATTTACCTCATATCCCAGCTTACGGATTTCGTAAAGTGCATTATAGGCTTCGTGCTGGTGAAGAGGGGATCGTGGCTGCACAACATGGCAGTGGAAGAAGAATGATAGATTGGCTTCTGGAATACGGTTATCTGCATAGCCCCTCTAAAAACAACGGCAGCATTGTGGCTGAATACTGACAAAGGGAGTAATCTCCATTACATAGACACCAGTCGTACATAAGGCCGCGCTCGAACATAGCGTAGGCCTTTGTTATATCATTGACCGAAAGATTTTCCTTAAAACAGCCCTGCTCCTGACCTTCGACGGTAATCTGACGAAGCAGTTTGTAGTAGGTACGGTTCGTATTGAGCAGATGGCGTTCTCCCTTGGTAACAAGCTGGGAAGAAAACAGCTGACACAGCAGATCCACAGACACCGTATTTTCAATCATTCCAAAGAGTTCCTGATTGAGGAATATCAGCTTCTCTATAGGTGACAGGCTCATATCCATGGTTTCCGTCAGTTCCTCGTATTTTTCGTCAAACAGATATGAGAGAGAGCTGAGCAGGGCATCTTTTCCTTCAAAATAGTGGTAAAAGGAGCCGCGGGAAGTGCCAGAAGCCTCTACGATTTCATCAATTGTTGTGTCGTCATAGCCCTGACGGTAAAAAAGCTGCCAGGCCGCGGATACGATTTTGCCCTTTGTGTTACGTGAATTCTTCTTTTTCATCGGTTTTCCTCTCAAAAATCTTAAAAAAAATTTTTGTTTCAAATTAAATATAAATAATAGTCTAGAATTAAGTATACTATATAAATCTTGAAATTTCAATATTTATCTGAGATAATTACATCTAAAATCTCTAAAATAGTACAGACTATATTCTGTGTTTCGTTCTTGTTTTAAATGTGTTACAATGGCAGAGTTAAAAAGGGAAACGAGGTAATATAAAAATGAGTTTTAAAATGGCAAAATATAAAGAACCGGATTTTACTGAGGAGAGATTTGTAAAGGCACCGGACGCCGTCCTTATGACAGCGCCCCATGCAAAGGCGGCGCCTAAGGGCTTTCACGCCACTTCAATCTTTCCTGAGTACTTCAAAATAGACGGCAAATGGCACCTGGCAGAGGACAGCAGAATGGACGCTGTGCCCGTATGGGACGGTGAAAAGATCAGAGTTGTCGAGTTCAGAAATATAAAGGAAAATGACCTTATCGTAGTGGGCAGGACCGAAGATGCCAGCGAAGGTATTTATGTTCACGACGACTGCTGGATTAAAGAAGAGGAAGAGGATGCAAAGAATTCCTTCGCTTTCCGCCAAAGCAGAAGCAGGGAGACATCCTTTACTCAGGACTACAAGGATCTGGTGGAGCTGCTCAAATACGAAAAGGAAAACAATGGCTATGTGGTATGGGTTCTGGGGCCTGCCTGCAGCTTCGATGTGGAGGCAAGAAGAGTGATGGAACAGCTCATCGCTCAAGGTTACTGTCAGGCTCTCCTGGCAGGAAACGCTCTGGCGACCCACGATCTGGAGGGCGGCTTTCTTGGAACGGCCCTCGGATGTGACATAGCAAATCAGAAACTTCACTTCAACGGCCATTACAATCATCTGGATACCATTAACGCCATCAACACTCACGGCTCCATACCGGAGTTCATTGAGAAGGAAGGAATAAAGGACGGCATTATATACAGCTGTGTGAAGAACAATGTGCCTTTCGTGCTTAACGGCTCCATTCGAGATGACGGTCCGCTGCCGGAGGTTTACGAGGACAATTACGTGGGACAGGACACAATCCGCTCTCATGTACGCAGGGCCACTACGGTAATCGGCATGGCTACGGTTTTACATACAATAGCAACAGGCAATATGACGCCTACTTACAGAGTCCTTGAGGACGGCACCATCAGACCGGTGTACTTTTACATGGTAGACACATCGGAGTTTGCGGCAAACAAGCTGGGAGACAGAGGCAGTCTGGCGGCAAAGGGTATAGTCACCAATGTACAGGACTTCATGAGAAACTTAGGAGCAGGACTTGGACTTTAGGAACAGGCGAAGATATAGAAGATATAACAGATATAACAGGAGGAAAAGATGTTTAACGCAGAGATTTTAGCTTTTATATTATATTTTATAGTAATAGTAGGTATCGGCGTGTACTTTTTCGTAAAGGACAGAAATACCAATGGAGAGAAAGAATTCTTCCTCGGGGGCAGATCCATGGGACCTTGGGTTACAGCCATGTCTGCTCAGGCCTCGGATATGTCCGCATGGCTCCTTATGGGACTTCCGGGCAGCATAATGGCCTTCGGCTTCGGTCAGATGTGGATTGGAATAGGCTTGGCCATAGGAACGGCTGCCAACTGGATATTAGTAGCCAAGAGACTTCGTAAATTTTCAAAAGCGGCAGGAGACGCAATTACACTGCCTCAGTATCTGAGCAACAGATTCATGGCAAAGAGCAATACGCTTCAGATTATCTGCGCCGTTATATTCTTTGCCTGCTTTACCGTATATGTTGCGTCGGGCTTCGTGGCAGGAGCGTCGGTGTTTACTACCGTCTTCCCGAGTCTTAGCACGAGCACGGCAATGATAGTATTTGCGCTGGCGATGCTGGCATGTACTTTCCTGGGTGGCTTTAAGGCTGTGTGCTGGACTGATTTCCTGCAGGGGCTTCTTATGCTTGCGGCGATACTGGCGGTACCTATCGTAATTGTTATCACCCAAAATCTCGATACAACTGCACTTGGAACGGTGTATACTTATGTCGACGGCGCCAGCGGTCAGACTGTAATGTGCGAGTTCGGTACAGGGCTGTTTGACGCCGGATGGAAGGATGTAGTCAGCGGGCTTGGCTGGGGTCTGGGATATTTCGGAATGCCTCACATTCTGGTAAGGTTTATGTCCATCGAAAAGCCATCAATGATTAAGAAGAGCGCAACTGTGGCAATCGTATGGGTAGTGCTTTCTCTGGGCGCAACCTGTCTCATCGCATACTTTGGAAGAATGCTCATTGCAGAGGAATTGCTTACGGTGGGCGCACAGAAGACCGTATTCATCGCTTTTGCGAGAAAGCTTTTCCCTGCCTTCATAGCAGGCATACTGATGGCGGCAATTCTGGCGGCATCAATGTCAACTGCCGATTCTCAGCTTCTGGTTGCGTCAAGTTCCTTCACATCGGACATCTACAAGCCGATTATCAGAAAGAACGCCGGCGAAAAGGAGCTTCTCTGGATGGGTCGTCTGGTGGTACTCATTGTGGCTGTAATCGCTTACTTCATAGCATCCAGCAAGGCTGAGGGCGCTCAGACCATCATGAATCTGGTGGAAAACGCTTGGGCAGGCTTCGGGTCCGCTTTCGGTCCGACCATAATACTGTCACTGTTCTGGAGACGATTCACCTATAAGGGCGCCGTAGCAGGTGTGACTGCCGGCGCGGTTGTGGATGTACTCTGGCTGGCATTCATGTCTGGTACAGGAATATATGAGATTATCCCGGGCTTTATTGCCGGCTTCGTGGCAGCTGTTGCTGTTACCCTTCTGGACAAGACTCCTGACAAGGAAGTTGAAGCAATCTTTGACAGGGCAACTGCTGCAGGGTTCGATGACTGATAAAAAGTTAGAACATCTAAAAAATATAATCCGGCTGATACAGGCCGGATTTTTTACATGAGGCATGTTGACCACATATAATTAAAAGTGTATAATAAGAGCATAATAAGGATATGAGGAGGAGCAACATGATTATTAAACCGTCTGCCGCCATAAGAAATGATTATAACGAGGTCATAAGTCTTTGCAGGGAAACGGCGGGACCGGTATTTTTGACCAGAAACGGAGAGGGTGATGCTGTAGTGATGGACATCGACACCTACAACAGAAGAGAACAGATGCTTCAGCTCCGTGAGGAACTCTTAAAGGTAGAAGAAAACCGCCTGCACGGTCAGCGGGGGTATTCTATTGAAGAGGTTGACGATATGCTGAAAAAAGCAATTGAGGGGGCTGCGAAATGATTTATCGCGTGGAGATCGCGCCGGAAGCTTTGGATATGTTGATGAAGCATGTTGCTTTTCTGGCTAGGGTAAGCAGAGATGCAGCTGAAAAACTGAGGAAGGAATTTAAAAGTCAGGCACAGTCTCTTGCACGGATGCCCCATCGCTGCCCATGGCTTGAAGGAGAATATTTTCCGTATAGAAAATATCACAAGCTCATTTTTGGGGAAAGGTATGCAATCATTTATCAGGTGGATGAGAAAGCCGCAGTTGTGCATGTTGAATATGTGATTGATTTCAGAACGGAGTACTCCTTGCTGTTTAAGTAACGACTTTAGGTACCAAAAAAACTTTATCCAGTGCGTTATGCTCTGTGGCGTTTGCGATATTCGCAGCCAATGCCGGAAGGCACGCAGCTGCATACGCAATGGAGCGTTTAGGTACATCTAAATAGGTTTTAAGGCGATTTAACGCCGTGCAGAGGGCAGATTCAATCTGCTCTTTTGTTTTGCTCTCAAATGTGTCTTCCAACAGCAGAATGTCGTAGGTGGTGAGATCAAGAACTGATGGAAGCCGCTCAACCATTACAAGGCCCAGTGCAGCAATAAGTACCGGCTCAAAAATGTTAACGGGAAGCTGTGCATAGTCCGGTGAAAGTCCCAGAAGCAGACGATGTACGGCCAACGAACCAAATAGACGGCAAAAGGCATCCTTCATAAATTCGATGAGCTGATTGTCTGAAACAGATTCCCATGTATGGCGAACCCGCGAAGGAATGTATGAGCTTTTCAATCACACTATATCACGATGGAAATATCATAGCGGTGGTACTGCAAGGCTGATTATACATTTTTTTCTTACCACCCGCCATAAACGTTGAAATTAAAACCGAAATAGGAAAAAAATTTTTTGACGCTGCAGATATCACTTACAATTTATGGATGAATTTGTATTTTATATGAAAATTACGGCAGTTTACCGCATGAAAAAGCCATCAAGTCCAAAACACTTATTTTTGTTTTTCTGATTTCTTACCTTTTTATGCGGTCTGCAGCCAATCGCCGGAAAAAAATGCATAAAACCCGTGGAAAAAAATTTCCGAATTGACTGTTGATATTTTCCTCCCGATACAGTATGCTGATAAAAGACGAAAGAACCAGGAGATTATTGAAAAACAAGGAAAGGCAGCAGACATTGAATAAGGCAATAACTACATTTTTAACCGAACACGCAGACAGAAATCCCGTGTCATTTCACATGCCGGGGCATAAGGGCTCGCGGATATACAGAGAAAACGGCTACGGAGATTTTCTCGACAAAATCATGGACTGCGATATTACCGAAATTCCGGGAGCGGACAATCTTTTTCAGACTGAGGGAATCATCGCTGAAACCATGAAAAGATACGAAAAGCTTTACGGAGTTAAAAAATCGTACCTTTTGGTAAACGGAAGTTCGGGAGGGCTTATCGCAGCTATTCTGGCGTGTGTCAGACCGGGCGGCAAGCTGATTATGGCACGAAACAGCCACAAGTCCATCTTTAACGCACTGGGGCTGGCATCCATTGAGCCGGTGTACGCCTATCCTGAAGAAGCGGAGGGCTGCGGAATTCTGGGAGAGATAACCGCAGAGGAAGTCGCACGGTGCATAGACGAAAATCCCGAGGCGGAGGCAGTCATTCTCCCGTCGCCTAACTACTATGGCATATGCAGTGACATAAAAGCCATTGCAGAGGAAGTTCATAAGAGAGGAAAGGTTCTCATTGTGGACCAGGCTCACGGGGCACACCTTAAGTTCTTTGGAAAGTACGGCGGAGCGGGAGCTGCGCTATGCGGAAGTTTTCCTGAATCTGCAGAGGAGCAGGGAGCGGACATCGTAATTAACAGCATACATAAGACCCTTGCGTCTTTTACACAGAGCGCACTGCTAAATCTGTGTTCGGACAGGGTGAACCCTTTCCTGCTGGAGGACAAGCTGCAGACTATTGAAAGCTCCAGCCCATCATATCCTATGATGGCTACTCTGGATATAAATGCGGACCTGCTGGAAAACTGCGGGGAAAGGCTCATCAGACGGTGGGCAAATAACCTGGATTATTTTTATGCTGATGCGTGCAAAATACCGGGGCTGTCAGTACTCATGCCGAAAAACCTTGACCGGACAAAATTGAACATAGATATGTCCGCTTACGGCATCAACGGTAACCAGCTGGAAGAGATGCTCATGGAAAGGGATATCTTCATAGAGCTGGTGACCGGTAACATCGTAATGTGCATGACGGGCATAGGAAATACCCGCAGAGATTACGAAAGGCTGCTGGAGGCGCTCTCGGAAATTGCAGCACAGCAGCGAGGCGCAGCGGAGAAAAGAGGGGAGTTTAAGAAAGCGGAGCAGCCTCAGGTACTGACACGCATCCTTGAGCAGAGGGCAGTTCCGGTGGAAAAGGTTTTTGTTCCTCTTAAGGAAGCTGCAGGCAGGGTTTGCGCCTCGTCTATTATCCCATATCCGCCGGGAATACCTATCGTGTGTCCGGGCGAAGTCATAGATGAAGATGTCATAGAATATATAAGGGAGCGCCGGGAGGCCGGCGAAAAAGTCATCGGACTGACAGCCGAGGGCACGGTCTGCGTAGGCAAGCAGAAAAAAGACGCAGATATGAGAAAATAAAGAAAAGAAAGAAAAAAAGAAACGAAGGGAAAGAAAAATGGACATTAAAAAGCTTAAGACTGCACACCGGGAAATAGCGGCAATGGCAGAGTGCAAAGAGATCTTTTGGACAAACCCCAAGTCGGGCAACGAAAAAGAATTGCCTTTTAATATGGAGGATATCTGCGAAGCTGAGGACAGGCTGAAAAGATTTGCATCCTACATAGCAAAGGCTTTTCCTGAAACGGCGGCATCAGGCGGCATAATCGAATCCGAGCTTGTGGAAATTCCGGCGATGAAAGCAGAGCTTGAAAAGCTGTGTGGGGAATTCGGCGGCAGGCTCTTTCTTAAATGCGACAGCAATCTCCCTGTTTCCGGCTCCATCAAGGCCAGAGGTGGCATTTATGAAGTGCTGAAATTTGCGGAAAAAGTGGCGATGGAAGCAGGAATGCTTTCGGCAGAGGATGACTACTCCGTGCTTACAGAACCGAGATTTAAGGAGCTTTTCGGGCAATATTCCGTAGCTGTAGGCTCCACCGGCAATCTGGGGCTTTCCATAGGGATCATCAGCGCCAAGCTGGGCTTCAAGGTAACTGTGCATATGTCGGCCGATGCCCGTCAGTGGAAAAAGGACCTGCTCAGATCAAAGGGCGTTACCGTGGTGGAATATCCGGACGACTATCAGAAGGCTGTTGCAGAAGGAAGAAAGGAAGCAGCATCAGACCCTCACTGCCATTTCGTTGACGATGAAGCTTCGCCGGACCTTTTCATGGGATACTCGGTGGCAGCGAGAAGAATAGGAGCACAGTTTGAAAAGCCGGGAATAACCGTTGACGAAGAGCATCCTTTGTTTGTGTACATACCTTGCGGCGTGGGAGGAGCCCCGGGCGGCGTGGCCTTCGGTCTGAAAGAGGTTTACGGGGATAATGTTCACATCTTCTTTGCAGAGCCTACCCATGCGCCGTGTATGACCCTGAGCATGATTACAGGACTTAAAAACGAAATCGCCGTTTCCGACATCGGCCTTGACGGCAAGACAGAGG
>JAEDNK010000058.1 GCA_016302545.1 Bacillota bacterium | reverse complement strand
TCTGCCTGCATCCTCTATTTCACTGCACAGAGCTTTTACAAAACGCTCCTTCAGCCTGTCGGTCTGGGCCTCAGCCACCGAGTAAAAGTCGCAGTAAGGACATTTTCTCAGGCAGAAAGGTATATGGATATATATTCCTAAATTCTTCATTTCTGTTCGTCCAGATTGCTCCACAGAGACTACTTGTTATCGTCGTACTTAAGCACGGCTGTAAATGCCTCCTGAGGCACCTCTACGGTACCGAACTGGCGCATACGCTTCTTTCCTTCCTTCTGTTTTTCCAGAAGCTTTTTCTTTCGTGAAATGTCACCGCCGTAGCACTTGGCAATAACGTCCTTTCTGAAGGCTTTGACCGTCTCTCTGGCGATTACCTTCTGACCGATGGCAGCCTGAATAGGCACCTCGAACTGGTGCATCGGGATGATTTCCTTAAGCTTTTCGCAGACGAATCTGCCCCGTGCATAAGCCTTGGACTCGTGAACTATCATGGAGAAAGCGTCCACAAGGTCCTTATTTAAGAGCACGTCCATCTTCACTACGTTGGATTTTTCGTAACGTACGAACTCGTAGTCCAATGAGCCGTAGCCTCTGGTCTTGGATTTAAGTGCGTCGAAAAAGTCGTAGATTACCTCGTTAAGAGGCATTTCATAGTGAAGCTGCACTCTGGTGGGAGTGATGTATTCCATGTGAAGAAGCTTTCCGCGGCGGTCCTGGCAAAGCTCCATGATGCTTCCCACATACTCGTTTGGAATCATTATGTCCGCCTTTACGATTGGCTCTTCAATGTGGTCAATTTCCTGTGGCGAAGGTAGGTTGGACGGATTCTGAATCATTTCCACGGTGCCGTCTGTCTTTACTACCTTATATATTACACTTGGAGAAGTGGTGATTACCGCCAGATCAAACTCTCTTTCAAGCCTTTCCACGATGATTTCCATGTGAAGGAGCCCCAGAAAACCGCAGCGGAAGCCGAAGCCCAGGGCCGTAGAGGTTTCCGGCTCGAAGTGGAAAGCTGCGTCGTTTACCTGAAGCTTCTCCAGTGCATCCTTTACGTTCTCGTACTTCTCTCCCTCTGCCGGGTAGATGCCGCAGTAAACCATGGACTGGACCTTCTTGTAGCCCGGAAGCATCTCCTCTGTCGGATTGTTATCCAGCGTGATGGTGTCGCCCACTCTGGCGTCGGATACCTGCTTGATGCTGCCGCAGATATAGCCTACCTCTCCGGCTCTCAGTATGTCAGTAGGCACCGGATTAGGCGCACAGACGCCTACCTCGGTGACCTCGTATTTTTTCTTCGTGTTCATGAGGCGGATGATGTCGCCTTTCTTCACCTGTCCGTCAAAAATTCTGGTGTATATTATTACGCCTTTGTAGTTGTCGTATTTTGAGTCGAAAATCAGGGCCTTAAGCTTGCCGTCAGGATTTCCCGACGGTGCCGGTATGCCCTTTACTATGGCCTCGAGGAGTTCCTCTATTCCTATACCCTCCTTGGCGGAAATAAGGGGTGCTTCTGATGCGTCCAGTCCTATAACCTCTTCGATTTCCTCCCTTGTCTCGTCGGGACGCGCCGATGCAAGATCTATCTTGTTGAGCACCGGCAGGATTTCAAGGTTTTCATCCAGCGCCAGATAGACATTTGCCAAAGTCTGGGCCTCCACTCCCTGAGTGGCGTCTACCACAAGGACAGCTCCCTCGCAGGCTGCCAGGCTGCGCGAAACCTCGTAGGTAAAATCCACGTGTCCCGGTGTGTCGATCAGATTGAAAATGTATTCCTTTCCGTCCCGGCTGTTGTAGACCAGTCTGGTTGTCTGGAGCTTTATGGTTATTCCTCTTTCTCTTTCAAGATCCATATTGTCGAGAAACTGCTCCTTCATGTCCCGCTGTGACACCAGCCCCGTCTTTTCGATGATTCTGTCTGCCAGGGTGGATTTGCCGTGGTCGATGTGAGCGATTATGCTGAAATTTCTTATATATTTCTGGTAGTCCATTATGTCTCGTCCTCTTATTATCTTATTTCCCATGTCTCTGCCGATGCTTGCAGCACAGACAATTCCAATTTATATTCTAAAGCATAATGGCGAAAATTTCAACATTTTTATGGTCTTGCCCGCTCCATAACCCGTGCCGCCGCTCCGGCAACCTCCGCTGCTTCCTCCAGGATTCTGCCGCCGGTACCGTACATGTCGCTGCACCGCCTGTCAACCTCCATAAATGCTGTTGCTGCAATAAAGAAGATGAGCATAATCAACATGTACCCTGCAAAATTTTTCATAAAAAACACCTTCCTTTGCCATTATTATGCTCAGAGAGGATTAAATCATGTACTGCCATGTTAATACCCTGTCAGCTGAATCATCAGCTCCAGCCTGTCATAAACAGCCTTTGTCAAAAGCTCCGCCAAAGGCTCGCTGTTTTTTGTTCTGCAAAACTCTGCAAGCATACCGTTATACCGACCTTCAGCCACGTCCACAGGCACCATTGGAAAGCCCCTGCGCAGGAGATAATACTCCATCAGCGCACGAGCCATGATCTGATTTCCCTCTTTATACGGATATATGGCGAGAAAGCTGTTGTGCAGCCGGGCAGCCTTTTCGAATGGATTTTCAAATTCCTCCTCCCGCCGGGCAAAGGTCAGAAAATCACCCATTGCAGCCGGAATTTCGGCAGGGAGCAAGGGTGTATATCCGTATTCAACCAATGTCGGTATGGTTTTGCGAAACTCATCCCATCCGGCACCCAATATAGGGGCTGTAAACCTGAAAAACTCTTTGCTCACGTCAATGTCCCTCTGCAAAAGGTCGTAAAGCTCATTGCGAAGGCAATCCAGCCTTTCAATCAGCACATGGTCCATAATCCGCCCGTTCATTACCATTTCGCCGCCCATAATTTTTTCCGTCTCCGAGCGTGAAAGCGGACTTCCGTCCAGCTTCAGATTCATATGAATCCAGTCCAGTCTTTCCAGATGGTCTATGTACTCCCTTACCGCCGCCGGAAAAGGGCTGCGATTTGAAAGTACCACCATTTTCTTTCTGATTTCTCTTATCATAATCTGACCTCGCACATATCGCCATGAAAATCAGGCACTTTTTTAAAGTTTACCATACATTTCGCCGCTTTTCTATGCTATACTGTATGAAAACAGGCAAAAATAAGGATAAAGGTTATAGATTTATGAAAATATTAGCGGTTAGCGACACCCACGGAGATTGTTCCCGTGTCATAGATGTTTATCAGAAGCTGGCGAAAGAATCTCCTGTGGACGTAATCGTTCATTGCGGCGATTATGCAGCTGATGCCAGAGAGCTTCAGGCGCGCCTCGGCGTTCATGTGGCATGGGTCAAGGGTAACTGCGACGGCAGCTACGGCGATACCGACTGGTCCATTTTGGAGACTGAAGCCGGTAATTTCCTGATAACCCACGGTCACATGGAGCAGGTGGACTTCAGCAAGCAGAATATATATTATAAGGCACTGGAAAACCAATGCGTGGGCGCTTTTTTCGGTCACACTCACAGGGCGTCGTACACTGAAATGGACGATGTGGTGCTGATGAATCCGGGGAGTTTGACGAGACCTCGGGACGGCAGCGGCGGTACTTTCGGCCTTATAGTTACCGGTGAGGACTCCATATGGGGTAAAATATACAGGTACGAGGATTTCATGTCATCGGGCAGCTCGTCAGGCGGCAGTTCTCAAGGGGGCATCAATAAGCCGAAGCCCAAGGTCCGCGGCGGACACCTCAGAGACCTGCTTAATTACAGCGACAGATTTTAAAGTAGCATATATTCAGAAAGGGGAAACCATGGCGAACTCATTTCTCCTCACAGACAAGGAATCTGTGATGAAAAATCTCAAGAAAATAGAAGAAGAAAACAGCGGTCTTCATGCGGGCAGGGTCAACAGTCTGATGGCTGCCAATTATGTGGACTGCGACATACAGACAAGCACCGTCACCATAGAATTTGAAATAAAGCCGTGGGAGCTTAACAGAGCAGGGGTATTACATGGAGGTGTAATATGCACAATGCTCGATCATACTGCGGGAGCTGCTCTTACGGCCTTTTCCGGAAGCTGGTGCCCCACAGTTGATATTGACGTCAGATTTATCAGCTTCGGCCAGCTTGGCGACACTATTATAGCCACAGGGCGAATAGTCTCGGCAGGCAAAAGCGTATTTCATACCGAGGCAGTTCTAAAAAACAAGGACACCGGCAAAATCATTGCCACAAGTACCTCGACTTTTTTAAATGTACTTAAAAAGGAGAACCCTGCCCTATGAAGCACGAATCAAAAGAACTTATATCCAAAGCCGCCGCATTTTTTAAAGTGGTGGGCGATGAAACCAGAATGAAGATTCTCTGCGCCATATCCACAGATGAGCTTTGCGTAAACGACATTGCCTCGGCTCTCGATATGACAAAATCGGCGGTCTCCCACCAGCTTCGCCTGCTCAAGGACGAAGGGCTGGTTAAGAGCCGCCGCGACGGAAAAAACATATTCTATTCTTTGGATGACCAGCACGTTGTAGATATCATCGATATCGCCTTTACCCACATCGAGCACAAGGCCCACGGCAAAGACTGCTGCTGCCACGACTGCAACGAAGCCGCCCAATAAGGACGGCTTCTTTTATTTTCCTTTAAGAGTTCTCATGGAATTTATGATGGCTATCATAGAAACCCCTACATCCGCAAAAACCGCAGCCCACATATTGGCCAGTCCCAAGGCGCTGAGCACCAGCACCAGAAGCTTTACTCCCAAGGCGAATAGGATATTCTGCTTTACTATGGAAAGTGTCTGCTTGCTGATTTTCATCAGATCCAGAAGCTTGGACGGCTTATCGTCCATAATGACGATATCTGCCGCTTCAATGGCTGCGTCGGACCCCAGACCTCCCATGGCTACGCCTACATCTGCCCTTGCCAGCACAGGCGCGTCATTGATACCGTCACCTACGAATATGAGCTTGCCCCTCTCCGATTTTTCTTCAAGGAGTTCGCATACTCTGTTTACCTTGTCTTCAGGCAAAAGCTGAGAATAAATTCTATCCAGCCCAAGCCTCTTTCCTACGCTCTCCGCCGTAGTACTGCTGTCGCCTGTGAGCATTACGGTAGTAATACCGCTGGCCCTGAGCCCGCAAACCGCCTCCTCGGCATCTTCCTTTATTCGGTCAGCGATAAGGATATATCCTGCATAAACTCCGTCTACAGCCACATATACAACCGTGCCGGCTCTCTCAGGAGCTTTAAATCCAATACCCTCTGCCTCCATCAGCTTCTGATTGCCCACCTGAACCTTGTGCCCGTCTATAACCGCTGACACGCCTTTTCCTGCAATCTCCGAAATCTCCGAAACGGAAATTTCCTCCGTCTTAAATCCATATTGCATTTCGGCTGCCTTTATCAGGGACAGAGAAATAGGATGACCGGAATTGCTCTCCGCTCCTGCAGCCAGCTTGAGCAGCCTTTCCGCGCCGCCCTCAAAGCTTTCCTCCGTCTGAACGCTTTCCACCTCAAAAACTCCTTCAGTCAGAGTTCCCGTCTTATCCATCACTACATACTCTGCATTGGCAACCGCTTCCAGGTAGTTGCTTCCCTTTACCAACACACCTATTTTAGACGCTGCGCCGATACCTCCAAAAAATCCCAGAGGGACGGATATTACAAGGGCGCAGGGGCATGAAACGACGAGGAAATTAAGGGCTCTGTAAATCCAGTCCGAGAAAACCGCACCCTCTATAACCAGCGGAGGTATAACCGCAAGTATTGCTGCCGCACCCACTACTGCCGGAGTATAAACAGCCGCAAAACGCGTGATAAAGTTTTCCGTCTTCGCCTTCTGGCTCGCAGCGTTTTCCACAAGCTCAAGGATTCTGCTCACCGTGGACTGTCCGAATTCCTTTTCTGTTCTCACCTCTATCAGACCGCTCAGGTTGATACAGCCGCTGAGGATTTCACTGCCTTCCTCTATATCTCGCGGAAGCGACTCTCCTGTCAGAGCCGCAGTATCCAGCGCAGAACGCCCTGAAACCACAACGCCGTCCAGAGGAACCTTTTCCCCCGGTCTTACCACTATTATATCGCCGATTTTCACCTCCTCCGGCGAAACCCTTTTCACGCCGCTTCCCGTCTTTAAATTGGCGTAATCCGGTCTGATGTTCATAAGCTCGGCGATGGACCTTCTCGATTTGCCCACTGCATAGTCCTCAAAAAGCTCTCCAACCTGATAAAACAGCATTACCGCCACCGCCTCAGGATATTCCCCTACCAAGAAAGCTCCTATGGATGCCACCGCCATGAGAAAGTTTTCATCAAAGACCTTTCCATAGGTGATGTTCCGCACTGCTTTAAACAGCACCTTGTAGCCCACAATCAGGTACGGAAGCAGGAAAGCTGCCGCTTTCGCCATCGGTTCTTCGATAGGCAGTACCGCCGCTGCAGCAAAAAGTACGGCCCCGATGCCAAGCCTTATCATTCTCTTTTTCATTGAAATTTCCTCTCTCTTCGGATTTTCTATCCGTCTATATTTCCTTCAATGTCACGTCCGGCTCGGTTTTCTTTACAATCTTTTTTATCTTCTTGAAGGTTTCTTCGTATCCTTCCTCTTCAACCTCCAGAATCATTTTGGTGGTGAGGAAATTTACCGATGCGCTGTTTACCCCTTCTATTTTAGCGACACCTCTTTCAATTGCAGCCGCACAATTGGCGCAGCAAAGGTCTTCCAGTATGTATGTCTTTTTCATAGTCTGCCTCCTGTTATCGATATATATCCGTCTTTACAGTTGAATATTCGTTCAACTGTATCTATGCTTTAATTATAGTTGAATGTACGCTCAACTGTCAAGAGGTTTTTGATTATTTTATAAAATTTTTTTGCTCTGCCGTTCTGCGCGAGACCCATGCGGCTCGCTTGAACCGTGGCTTACTCGTCAGTCCACCGGACTGACTCCCTTAACAGCCACGCCCTTTCGGGTTCGAGTCCCTATGCTTTAACTCAAAACTAATACAGACACCCTTTATGGGTGTCTGTATTAGTTGGTGCGCCATAAGGGACTCGAACCCCTAACCTTCGCATTCGTAGTGCGCGACTCTATCCAATTGAGCTAATGGCGCTCACTTTTTTGTACTCGATTAGTATACATCATATTTGAGCATTTGTCAAACAAAATAACTCATTTTCCCTCTTGACTCTCCCCTTAAGGGGAGCATGTACAATTCTCCCATAAGAAACAAAGGAGGGTTATACAAATGAATGAAGACATCATCGAAGTCCGCAATATTAGCAAGTCCTTCGGCGGACGCAAGGTTGTAGACGATCTCTCGCTTTCTGTGAACTCAGGAGAAGCTTTCGGACTTCTCGGACACAACGGAGCAGGAAAAAGTACCACCATAGAAATGATTCTCGGAATCAAAAAACCGGACGACGGCGAAGCCCGTATTCTCGGAAAAGATGTCGCTGCAAACAGGAAAGAAATCTTCGAGAAGGTGGGAGTCCAGCTGCAGTCCTCTGCATATCAGGCCGCGATAAAAGTGGGCGAAGTCTGTGAAGAATTCGCCTCTCTTTACTGTAGTCCTGCCGATTATCACAGACTTCTGGAACAGTTCGGACTGCTGTCTCTGATTAAAAGTCCGGTGATGAAGCTTTCCGGCTGCGAGAGGCAGAAGCTTTCCGTGGTGCTTTCTCTTATAGGCAATCCAGAAATCGTTTTCCTCGATTATAGACAATCCGGAAATTGTTTTTCTCGATGAGCTCACCACAGGCCTCGACGTGGCGGCCAGAAGGGAAGTATGGCGAACCCTTAAAGGGCTTAAAGCAGAGGGCATGACATTTTTCCTGACCACCCACTATATGGAGGAGGCCGAAAATCTCTGTGACCGCATCTGTTTCATAAAAAACGGCAGCAAAGTTACAGAAGGCACTGTCAGTGCAGTGATTGCTGCGTCTCCTTACGACAATCTTGAAGACGCATATCTGTGGTACATGGGAGAGGAGGTAATTTAATGAAAAGATTTTTTACTTTATATAAAATAGAACAGAAGCTTTTTTTCAGGTCGCCTGACGTGTTCGTGTTCAATCTCTGCATGCCAGTGGTTACACTGCTTCTCATCGGTTTTATAGCAGGTAATAAAACGGCAACAGGATCTGATATCACATTTATTCAGAGCGCTTTCGCATCACTCACTGCTGTAGGAATCTGCTGCAGCGCTTTTATGAGCATTCCAATTGTGATGGTGGATTACAGAGACAAGAAAATATTAAAGCACCTTTACTGCAGCCCCGCCAGCCCTGCCAGCCTTCTGGCAGCCGATACACTGTGCAGCGGAGTAATGTCTGCAATTTCGGCGGTTATCGTCGCTGCTGCTGCAATAATCGTTTTCGGCTATCGTATGGATGGCAATCCCGTTGCATTCGCCGGTGCCTGGCTGCTGACCCTGATTTCCATGTTTTCCATAGGACTTCTGGCTGCTGCCCTCTGCAGAACGACCAAAAGTTTAAATGTGGCCACTTCCATTTTATACTTTCCTATGCTATTCTTTTCTGGGGCAACCATTCCATATGAACTTTTCCCTGAAGGGCTTAAAGCAGTGGCAGACATAATGCCTTTGGGTATAGGTATTGATTTGATGAAAGCAGCGAGCATAGGGACTGATATTAGCGGAAGCCTTGTAAACATAATTGCCCTGGCAGTTATCTCAGCAGTCTGCAGCACAGCGGCAGTTAAAACCTTCAAGTGGGAATAAGCATAGGAGTTAATTGGGAAAAGGAGAAAAATGCTATGAGAATGAATGAGAAACACGCGGCTTTTACACACAAGACAGAACCTCAGCTATATAAAATAGGAATGTTCGCCCAGATGAATCATATTACAGTTAAAGCCCTGCGCTTCTATGAGGAGCAGGGTCTGCTGCACCCGGCCCATGTAGACAGCGAAAACGGCTATCGCTATTATACCATGAACCAGATGGCAGAAATCCAAAGAATAACTGCACTGAAGCAGGCGGGCTTCACGCTGG
>JAEDNK010000057.1 GCA_016302545.1 Bacillota bacterium | reverse complement strand
GAAAAGAAATCTAAGATAAGGAGTAAGACTATGCTTAAACTTGACAGCATCAAGGCTGAAATTCCGGCTATCAGACCGGTTCTGGCAGAAGTCGGTGACTCTCTTTGACCTGGCTCACTTGAGGTCAGAGCTTGAGAGAGCAAACAGAGAAATGGAAGAGCCGGACTTCTGGGATTATCCGGAAAAGGCACAGAGGGCTATGAAAGCCAAAAAATCCATGGAAGATACAATCGGAGGTTTTGAAGGACTGGAAAAGTCCCTTGCGGACATTGAGGAGCTTATAGAGCTCACCGAGATGGAAGAGGCGGCCGGTGCATCTGATGAGGAACTTTCCGAGACAGCGGACACTATCCAGAGTGACTTTGAAACACTTAAGGAAAAGCTGGAAACCATGAGACTGCGAACCCTTCTCACAGGAAAATATGACCACTGCGGAGCCATCGTTTCCGTGCATGCGGGAACGGGCGGAGTGGATGCCATGGACTGGGCGCAGATGCTTCTTCGCATGTACACACGATGGTGTGATAAGAAGGGTTATGACATCAAGATGCTTGATTATCAGGACGATACAGAAGCCGGAATCAAGAGTGCAACTTTCCTTGCAGAGGGAGAAAACGCCTACGGATACCTTAAAAATGAAAAGGGCGTACACCGTCTTGTGAGAATTTCGCCTTTTAATGCAGCGGGAAAGAGGCAGACATCTTTTGCTATGATAGAGGTCACCCCGGAAATCGATGATGAAATAAATGTAGAAATCGACCCTGATGATTTGAGAATCGACACCTACAGGAGCAGCGGTGCCGGCGGTCAGCATGTAAATAAGACCGATTCAGCCATCAGAATTACGCACTTGCCTACGGGGATTGTTGTGACATGTCAGAACGAGCGAAGCCAGCATCAGAACAAGGATATGGCAATGAAAATCCTCATGGCAAAGCTGACGGAGCTGGCGGAGCAGGAGCATAAAGAAAATCTGAAGGAGTTGAAAGGTGACTACTCCATGAACACCTGGGGCTCACAGATACGCTCCTATGTTTTCCAGCCGTATACCATGGTCAAGGATCATAGAACCGGAGCCGAAACTGCCAATGTAAGCGCAGTCATGGACGGAGATCTGGACTATTTCATCAACGAGAAGCTTAAGCAAAAAGATTAGAATAAAGAAGGAAAAAGGTTAAAAATATGGACATAATTCAGAAACTTGCAAGCGAATTTAAAATCAGAACGGCTCAGGTGGAGCACACCGTAGAGCTCATTGACGAGGGCAACACCATCCCTTTCATAGCCAGATACCGTAAGGAAGTTACAGGCGGCCTTACCGATGTGACACTCCGCGACCTGGATGAAAGGCTTAAATATCTGAGAAATCTGGAGGAGAGAAAGGAAGAGGTTATCAGGCTCATCGACGAGCAGGGCAAGCTGACGGAAGAACTTCGTGCGGAAATCGAGAAGGCGGAGGTACTGCAGAGGGTCGAAGACCTTTACAAGCCTTACAAACAGAAGAAGGCGACCAGAGCCTCCAAGGCAAAGGAAAAGGGTCTTGAACCTCTGGCAATGATAATCTTCGCACAGCTTAAGACCGACGGCACCCCTGAGGAAGCGGCAGAGCCTTTCATAAATCCTGAAAAGGAAGTGAACACAGCAGCGGAAGCTCTTCAGGGAGCCTGCGACATCATAGCGGAAATGATAGCCGATGACGCGGAAATCACCAAGGATGTCAGAGAAAAGACCTTCAGCACCGCAGTTATTGCAACCGAAGCTGTTGACCCTGAGGAAAAGACGGTTTACGAGATGTACAACGACCGTCAGGAGGCCCTTTCCAAAATACCTAATCACAGGGTTCTTGCCATCAATAGAGGAGAAAAGGAAAAGAAGCTTAAGGTTAAGGTTACAGTGGATGCAGAGGTAATGCACGGTGTAATCGCACAAAACATAATCAAAAACGAAAAAAACATCTTCTACGGACTTCTTCAGGAGACCATCGCAGATGCATATAAGAGACTTATGGCTCCTTCCATAGAAAGAGAAATGAGAAATCTTCTCACGGAAAGAGCAGAGGCAGAAGCGGTTAAAATCTTTGCAAAAAATACGGAGAGCCTGCTGATGACTCCGCCGGTAAAGGGCAAGCGCATCATCGCCATCGACCCGGGTTACAGAACCGGCTGCAAGGTGGCGGTTCTCGACGAAACGGGCAAGCTGAAGGCGTACACCACCATCTACCCTACGGAGCCGAAGAACGATATTAAAGGAACAGAGGCGGTTCTAAAGAAAATAGTAGAGAAATACCACACTGATATCATCGTCGTAGGAAACGGCACCGCATCGAGAGAAACAGAGGAGGTAGTGGCAAACTTCATCAAGAAGGAAGGCTATGACATTCAGTATACAATAGTAAACGAAGCGGGAGCCTCCGTATATTCGGCCTCCAAGCTGGCAGCAGAGGAATACCCTGACCTAGATGTTACCACAAGGGGCGCCATGTCACTGGGACGCAGACTTCAGGACCCTCTGGCAGAGCTGGTAAAGATAGACCCTAAGAGCATCGGCGTTGGCCAGTATCAGCACGACATCAACCAGAAGCTTCTGGAAGGCGCCCTGACCAATGTGGTGGAGGACTGTGTAAACAGAGTAGGCGTAGACCTTAATACGGCTTCACCGTCACTGCTCTCATATATTGCAGGCGTAAACATGGGAATAGCCAAGAACATCGTGGCATACAGAGAGGAGCACGGTAGGTTCAACAACAGAAAGGAGCTGATGAAGGTTCCTAAGCTGGGAGAAAAGGCTTTCAACCAGTGTGCAGGCTTCATGCGTATTACCGAAGGGGAAAATCCTCTGGATGCGACCTCCGTACACCCCGAATCCTACAGTGCAGCTCAGGCCATGATGGAAAAGCTGGGAGTGGATGTTCAGGCAGTGCGCGCAGGCGGTGACAAGGACATGGAAAAGAAAATCAAGGCTGCATACCCTGCAAAATCACTGAATCAGAGCATTGCGGCAATGGCGGCTGATCTTGGAGTAGGAGAGATGACTCTGACGGACATCATCGAGGAAATGAAAAAGCCGGCCAGAGACCCTCGTGAGGACGCGCCACCTGTAATTTTCAGAAATGACGTGAAGTCTTTCGAAGACCTTAAGATAGACATGGAGATGACCGGCACCGTGAGAAACGTTGTTGACTTCGGAGCCTTCGTGGATATCGGGGTGAAAAACGACGGACTGGTACACATATCGCAGTTAAGCGATAAGTACATCAAGCACCCGATGGATGTGGTTTCCGTTGGGGATACGGTAAAAGTAAAGATTATTTCCATCGACTACGACAAGAAAAAGGTCGGTCTGACCATGAAAGGATTAAAGAATTAAAATGATAAACACGGTTCTTTTCGATTTTGACGGAACTCTGGTAAACACCAATGATGTGATAATCGCTTCCTGGCAGCACACATATATGTATTACCTGGGCAGGGAAGAGAGTCTGGAAAAGATAACAGCGTGCTTCGGCGAACCTCTTCTCCTTACTATGGAAAGAGAGTTTCCGGAGGTTGACCCCCGGGAATCTGCGGGTGTGTACCGAAATTTTCAGAAAGAAAACGCCGATGAGCTGGTAAAAATTTTTCCCGGCATCAAAGAGCTTCTGGAAAGTCTTAAAACAGACGGCTTCAGAATGGGCGTCGTGACCTCCCGCACAAGGGAGTCCGCACAGAGGTACATGGACATGTTCGGAATAGGCGATTATTTTGAAGAAATGGTTTCCTGCGACGATACGGACATCCATAAGCCCAATCCGGAGCCTATACTGCTCTGCCTTAAAAAGATGGGTATAACAGCAGAAGAGGCTCTGATGGTGGGAGACAGCCCCTTTGACATAAAGTGTGCCAACAACGCCAGGGTTAAATCGGTGCTGGTTGGCTGGAGGATAACAGGAGACGGACAAACCCTCATAGACGATGCCAGAGAGGATTTTACCATCTCAGAACCGTCAGAGCTGGTTGGCGTTCTGAAAAGACTCAACGGATAGGATAGGAGGAGCGGAATGCTTACCATCTATTACGGACGCGAAAGCGTTGACAAGGAAAAATTCATATTTGATAACATCAAAGGTCGGGCGCTTATCGTAGTTCCCGACCAGTTTACATTGGAGGCAGAAAGAGAGCTCTTTGAGGCCCTTGGCGTAACGGCGCTGATGGACGTGGAGGTGCTTTCCATGTCGAGGCTGGGATATCGTCTGCTTTCGGAGCTTGGAGGAAGCAGAAGAACTTTCATAGACAAATACGGCAGGCACATGATACTGGCCCAGACCGCTATGGAGGAAAAGGAAAACCTCCAGGTATTTAGAGGGCTGGAGGAAAAGAGCTCCTTTATAGATATGGTGAATAACTTCATCACCGATATGAAACAGAACAACTGTGGCTCTGCTGATCTGGCAGAGATGGCGCAGCAGGTTGAAGAAGGCTCCTATGTGCAGAAAAAACTGCAGGACCTTCAGCTCCTTCTAAGCCGCTACGAGGAAAAAATAGAAGGAAAATACACAGACTCAGAGGACTATATAAGTCTGATTCTTGATAAAATAGGAAGCTCACAGCTCATAGCGGGCAATAATATCTGGTTCTACGGCTTCGACAGTTTTACTCCCAAAGCACTGTCTATTATGGGAGAGCTGATGAGCGCAGCCGCGCAGGTAAATGTGGTGCTGACATGCTCCGAGGATATAAGCGCAAGAGACGCGGAGCTTTTTGAACTGGGACGGCGTGTTATGGATATGCTGACAGAGGAGGCGCAGAACAGAGGGGTAGAGGTTAAAAGAGAAAGGATCTCCAAAGAATACGCCTTCAAGCAGAAGGCTCCGGCGGTGTCGTATCTTGAACACGAGCTATATGCTCTTCCTGCAAGGGAGGCTTCCTCCGGCGAAGAGAACACAGCGAAGGGGCTTATGCTTCTTACTGCCTCCGGACCATACAGCGAGGCGGAAAGCGCCGCATGCTTCGTGCAGAAGCTGGTACGGGAAAAAGGCTATCGCTACAGAGATATAAAGGTTGTATGCAACGATCAGGAGGTGCGAGGTCCCATCCTCAAACGCATCTTCAAGGAATACGGCATGGAGCTGTTTTCCGATGGGAGAAAGGACATAATGCAGAGTCCGGTGCTCAGGTTTGTCATATCGCTATTAGACGTTGTAATTGAAAAATACAGGACGGAGGCCGTTTTCAGAGCGCTTAAATCGGGATTTGGCGATTTGACCTCCGACGAGCTTACGGACCTGGAAAACTACGGAATTAAATACAGAATAAAGGGAACCATGTGGAAAAAACCCTTTGTTAAGGGCGAAAATGAGTACGGCACGGAAGCACTGGGCAGGCTGGAGGAGATAAGGGCGCGTGCAACGGCACCTTTGGAGTATTTTGAGAATATTGTTAAAGAAAACAGGCGCGGCTTCGGCGGCGGCAACGGGACAAACGGCCAGTTTATAGAGGCATTTTACAGGTTTCTTTATGACTATGCGCGCCTACCGGAAAAAATATCCTCCTTCATGGAGGAGCAGACTGCCGAGGGCAGACAGGACCTTGCAGAAGAGACGGCTCAGATATGGGGCTGCCTTGTACACATACTGGACCAGATAGCGGAAATATCAGGCAAGGATGCTTTCAGACCGGAAGCCTTCAGAGACCTGCTTACGGCAGGTCTTTCCCAGATGGATATAGGACTGCTTCCTCCTGCAAAGGACGGTCTTGTGATGGGAACTATGCAGCGAAGCCGCAGCGGCAGAATAAAAGCACTTGTGGTGGTAGGAGCCAACGAGGGGATTTTGCCTCAGGAAAAGTCTGAAGGCGGACTTTTCGGAAGCGAGGAAAAGGAGCTTTTTAGCGAAAGAGGGATAAAGCTGTGCAAGGTGGATGCAGTCATTCTTATGGAAGAAAGAATGGGCATTTACAGAAATCTTTCCAAGCCGGAGGAGGAGCTGTATATAAGCTGCGCTCTGGCAGACGCGGAGGGCAATCAGATAAAACCATCCGCTGTATTCAATAAGCTCAGAGCTGTTTTTCCTGAACTGCAGGTGCAGAGAGATGTGCTTAACGGCGGCGATATAGAGGAGCTGATAAACGGCTCCATGAGCGGGCTTCGCCATATGACAGAGGCTTTTCAGGCTGCAACCGAAGGATGCGATATCAACGAAGGATGGCAGCAGATGGCGGACTGGCTGAAGCAGGAGATGCCTGAGGCGCTGCAGCCCATAATCAGGGGACTTTCCTTTACAAACCGTCAGGAGGCACTGGGACATCAGGCGGCAGATGAGCTTTTTAAGAAGGAACCGAGAGCTGACCTCAGCGTCAGTCCCTCCAGACTTGAAAAGTTTTCACGCTGTCCTTTTTCACACTTTGCCGCATACGGACTGAAGCCGGAGGAGCGGAGAATATTCGAAGTGGCGCCCAGAGAGATAGGCGATATATATCATCAGTGCCTTATGGAGCTGACACGCAGACTTACAGTGCCGGGGCTTGATGTGACAGACCATTCCTCTCCTTGGATGACAATAACCGATGATGAGATCAGAGCTTTCGTGGAGAAGACCGTTTCTGCGCAGCTTAAAGAGTACAGAGAAGGAATATTTGACCTCGGGAACGAAGAAAAGTACAGGGGCAGCCGCGTTATGGATACATGCGAGAAGGTATGCCGAACTATAATCGAGCAGGTGCGAGCGGGAAGCATAAAGGCCTGCGGTTTTGAAGTTCCTTTCGGCAGAAGCATGGGCGCTGCTCTTAAGCCTATTGAGGTGAAGCTGGATAACGAGACCGTCTATATAGAAGGCAAAATTGACCGTGTGGACTATCTGCCGAAGGAGAGGGTAAAGATAATAGACTACAAGACGGGAAACGAAAGCTTCAGCAGGGAGGAAGCCGCGGCAGGCTACAAGCTTCAGCTTATGTTATATCTTGAAGCCTCCATGGAAAACACACGAAAGCCCGCCGGAGTATTTTACTTTAACATAAGCGAGCCTATGATAGATATGTCGGCAAGGGTCATAGACGTGGAGGAAATCGGAGATAAGATAAAAAAGAGCTTTAAGCTTAACGGGGTTATCGTCGATGATCCGGACGTCATAAGAAGCGTTGCCGGAGATTTTACAGGCTATTCGGATATACTGCCTCTGAGGAAGGGCAAGGAGGGGATCGCAGCCACAGGAAGCGAAGGTCTTCTCAGCGAAGAGGATTTCGAAAAGCTCCGTGAGGAAATAACAAAAAAAGTCCGCGACATATGCGCGGACCTTGCAGAGGGAAAAATAGACATTCATCCCATGAAAACCGGTGATCGCTCGGCCTGTACCTATTGCAATTATAAAGGTATATGCCGTTTCGATACTGTTTTCGAAGGCTGCAGCTACAACATAATTTAATACTGTTTATTTGGTCATCTCACCGCGGAGGTCGGTTTCCATCAGTTCCTTTATCTTTTCTCCGGAATAACCGCAGCTGAAAAGATAGTAAAGCTTGGCAACCGCCGTTTCGGTGGTCATGTCATAGCAGCCTACGGCGCCGAATTCCTTCAGAGCGTTACTGGTGGCATAGGTGCCCAGCTTGGTGGTACCCTGATAGCACTGGGAGCAGACCGTAACGATTGCTCCGTTTTCGGAGGCGCGCTTGATACTGTTAACTAAAGGGCGGTTGTTGCTTGGGATGTTTCCCTCGCCGAAGGTTTCCAGAACCACGCCGGAGAGCCTTTCTGAGATAATCTGCTCGAAAAGCTCAAACTGTATGCCCGGGAAAAACTTTAAAACACCGATAGGCACCTGCCGCAGCTCTGTGAGTTTGAATTTATCAGCCTGCTTAGGTTTGATAAGTGCCTGATGGTTGTACTTGATATCGATGCCCACATTGGCAAGTACCGGGTAGTTTGGGGAGGTGAATGCCATGAGCTCATCGGCGGATGTCTTGGTGGAACGGTTACCGCGGAGAAGCTTTCCTGCGAAATAAAGGCAGACTTCGTTGGCCACACCCTCAGAAGCTATTACTATGGAATTTATCAGGTTATCACGCCCGTCGCTTCTCAGCTCACACAGTGGAATCTGCGCCCCTGTCAGCACGACTGGTTTATCCAGTCCTTCAAGCATAAATGACAGGGCTGATGCCGTGTAGGACATGGTATCCGTGCCGTGGAGAACCACGAAGCCGTCGTAATTGTTATACCTGTCCCGTATTTCGCGGCCGATGTTTACCCATTCATCTACTGCCACATTGGCTGAATCCAGCAGAGGGTCAAACTCAACGATATCCCAGTTGGGCATATCCTTATTCTTGAGCTGTGATATTTCGTCGAGCAGGCCGGTAAAATACCTTTTCTTGGGCGCATAGCCCTGCTCTGTGGGAACCATGCCGATGGTTCCGCCGGTATATAATATGCATACTCTTTTTTTCATAGTGTGATTCACCTCCGGTAAAGTCATTTTATCATATTGCATGAGTTTTTTCCATATGCTAAAATTAAGATACAATAATTAAAGAATGCAAAACTATCAGGGAGGAACAAAAATGTCAGATACAAATAAAAACACCCCTACACCTCATATCGCCGCTAAACCGGGGGACTTCGCAGAAACAGTGCTTATGCCGGGGGACCCGCTGAGATCTAAGTTTATAGCCGAAACTTTTCTTGAGAACCCTGTACTCGTAAACAATACAAGGGGAGTTCAGGGCTACACCGGAACATATAAGGGCAAGAAAGTATCGGTCATGGCTTCCGGTATGGGAATGCCGTCCATGGGGATCTATTCCTACGAGCTTTTCAACTACTACGATGTAAAAAATATTATCAGAGTAGGAACTGCGGGAGTAATCAGACCGGATCTTAAGGTGCGCGACATAGTGCTGGGACAGGGTGCCTGCACCAATTCCAACTATGCAAATCAGTTTGACCTGCCGGGAAGCTATGCTCCTATCTGTTCATATGAGCTTTTAAAGAAGGCAGTTGATGCTGCCGAAGCATTGGGAGTGACGCCGGTAATAGGAAACCTGTATTCATCCGACGCTTTCTACGACGATTCCATGGGGCTTTCCAAGTGGCAGAAGATGGGAGTGCTTGCCGTAGAAATGGAGGCTGCAGCCCTTTATA
>JAEDNK010000056.1 GCA_016302545.1 Bacillota bacterium | reverse complement strand
GCCTGCTCCGCCGGCCAGTTTTCGTTTGACATATGACCTACGAGGAAATCAGTAAGTTCATCAAGGCTTTTGTAAACAAATTTTCCATCTGTATAGCACCACCTTATTTGTATAGTCATTAGTGTCATTATACTATTATCTTCTATGGAAGCAAAGCAACGTGATGTTGCTGTTTCACAAAACCGCCTCCCCGGTAACTCAAATCCCAGGGAGGCGGCCGACCAGCCGCGACAAGTACACCACCTACCGCAGCTTTCATTTTTAATTGTCAAACCGGTTAATTACGGCTTACGCAGTCGGATTTGCAGGCTTTGGAAGTCTGTCCGCGATCATCTGCATCAGGCTGTCTGTGCAAGGTAATTCGTCAACCATTGTGCCGTCACCTACAACAACAAGCTCAGCGTTTTCTGTCGGCTTAAGTGCACCGCCAAGAACCTCGCCGATAACAGCATATCTGTAAGCAGGAACTTCATCAGCCATTTCGTCGGAAATGTCATCAGTGTCTTCCCAAGCGAATTCTTCTTCAAAGATGTTTGCGATTTCATCGGCGATTTCCCAGTTGGACAGGAAGATTCCTTCGTCGATAGCAGCCTCAACAAGCTGAAGTCTTCTTTCAGTGTTGGTGTATGTACCGTTGGTTGAAGCAAATCCTGTTCCAGGAAGAACTACATCTGCCTTTGCAGCAAGCTCAGTCATGTGAGTGTCGCATACTGCCAGGAATTCAAGACCTTCAGTATCGATGTCAGCGTTTTCGCCGAATACAACCAGAGCCTTAACTCCCTCAAGAGCTTCCTTGCCGGCAGTGATGCCCATGTCAACAAGACCCTGTGAGTTGTTCTTAGCCTTAACCAGAAGGATACCGTCACGAGGAGTTCCGATGTGACCGGAAATCATTGCGATGTCGCCGATGAGCTCAGCAGCTTCTACAGAAAGTACATTCTGCTGGAATACGATCATTGCCTTCTTAGCTCCCATGTAAGCGTCAGCAATAGCCTTAGCTTCATCTGAAACCTTAACATCTGCAAGGGATGCAGCGAATTCATCGTAGCCTGCAGCCTTCTTAGCTTTGCCGCTGTCAACGATAGCTTTTGCGATTTCCTTAAGTAATCCAAGGTCGTTTTCACAGCTGCATACGTCGATAACCTCAGCACCTGCTTCTGCAGCCTGTTTCATCTTAAGAGCGATTACTCTGGAGTTTTCATCCTTGAAACCAACCTTTAAGATTACATTGGTTGAAAGCAGTTCGTCGATGGTGTTAGGAGAAGCGTCGAAGCCCAGAACCTTTTCAAGTCCGTTAGGTCTGTTGTTCATGCAGAGAACCTTCGCTCCCATAACCTCTGCCATCTTCTTGAGTGCATAGGCTTCTTCGTTTGTATATCTGTCGGAAATTGAAACTGCAATAGCATCCTTTCCGTACTTAGCGCCGATAGTCTGGCATCTCTTTGCAACCAGTACCAGAGCTTCGTGGTAATCTGCTTCTCTGAATCTGCCCTCTTCCTTAACGAAAGGATCTTCCAGCTTATCTTCAAGCATTGAGCAGTCGAAGCCCCACTTGCCCTTGCCGCAGATAAGGCCCTTGTTAACAGCCCCTTCCTTGTCAGGGTTAGCCTTGATAAGCATATCGCCGCAGCTTTCAAGCTTCAGTGAGCAGCCTACGGAGCAGTATGAACATGTAGTCAGAGTTTCTTCAGTTCTTACAGGAGTTTCCTTAATCATAGTGGTTCTCTCCTGAAGAGCGCCTGTCGGACAAACGCTTACGCACTGACCGCAGGAAATACATCCGGATTCAGCAAGCGGTTTTTCCATATTAGGCTTAACTACTGTATCGAAGCCTCTGTTTACAAGTCCGAGAGCTCCTACGCCCATAACCTCGTCGCAGACTCTTACGCAAAGTCCGCAGAGAATACACTTGTTAGGGTCTCTTACGATGAACGGATGATCATCTTCGAACTCGATAGCGTGCTTTTCACCTGCAAATCTTTCCGGTTTAACATCGTACTGGTTTGCAAGGTCGATAAGCTTACATTCGTAGTAGTCGTGACAGCCGCATTCAAGACATCTGTGCGCTTCTGCTTCAGCCTGTTCTGAAGTGTATGCACAAGGAATAACCTCAGTGAAGTTGTCTTTTCTTTCCTCTGCGCTGAGCTGAGGAAGTTCAGGTCTGCACATTCTTTCTCTGTCTTCGAAAGTCTTTTCTGTGATGTCGTCTCTTTCAACTACATACGGCTTTTCGTATTTGATTGTCTCACCGTAGAGGTAAGCGTCTATAATGTCTGATACCTTCTTTGCATCAGCGATAGCTTCAACAGCGATAGAAATCTTGTCGTTACCGCAGTCACCGCCGGCAAATACGCCGGGTATGCTGGTCATGAAGGTTTCAGGGTCGTATGCGATTGCACCCTTTCTTGTCTTGTCACAGTCAAAGATTGAAGCGTCTACTGCCTGACCGATGGCAAGAATCATGGTGTCGATGGCAAGAGTTTCAGTCTTTCCTTCTACAGGAACTGGCTTTCTTCTGCCGGAAGCGTCAGGTTCACCGAGCTCCATAACCTGAAGAACAACTTCCTTAACATGACCCTTTTCATCCTTGATAACTTCAAGAGGATTGGTCAGGTTCTTGAAGATTACGCCTTCTTCTTCTGCTTCTTCGATTTCTACCATGTCAGCAGGCATTTCGTCCTTGGTTCTTCTGTAGATGTTGTATACTTCCTTAGCTCCAAGTCTTACTGCAGTTCTGCATGCGTCCATAGCGGTATTTCCGCCGCCGACGATGGCAACCTTTTCGCCCAGCTTGATTTCTTCGTTTCTTACAACTTTTCTCAGGAAGTCGATACCGCCGATAACGCCTTCAGCATCTTCGCCCTTGCAGCCTACGCCTGTGGATACCCATGCACCGATGCCCAAAAGGACTGCGTCGAAATCTTCCTGAACTGTTTCAAACGGAATATCCTCGCCAATCTTGGTGTTGGTGATAATTTCAACGCCCATTGCCTCGATAGTAGCGATTTCTTCATCGAGAACTGCCTTAGGAAGTCTGTATTCAGGGATACCGTATCTCAGCATACCGCCTGCCTTAGGCATTGCTTCGAAAATAGTTACAGCGTGTCCCATCTGTCTCAGGAAATATGCTGCGGAAAGTCCCATAGGGCCGCCGCCGATGATGGCTACGCTCTTACCTGTGTCTTCTTCACATTCAGGCAGGAAAGCATCTCCGTCAAGGTCGTTGTCCGCTGCAAAACGCTTAAGCTGCTGGATTGAAATCGGTTCGTCGATAAGTCCCCGTCTGCATGCTTCTTCGCAAGGATGAGGACATACTCTTCCCAGTGCCGCAGGCAGAGGAATCTTATCCTTTATGAGCTTGATTGCTTCTTCATATTCACCGTTGGCAATGAGGCCTACATAGCCCTGGCAGTCTGTGTGAGCAGGACATGCCAGTACGCAAGGAGGTCTGCAGTCACCTACGTGGTTGGAAAGTAAAAGTTCAAGGTTTGTCTTTCTTGATTCGATTACTCTTTCTGTATTTGTTCTGATTACCATGCCCGGTGCGATTTCCGTAGCGCAAGCCTTGCACAGCTTAGGGTTTCCTTCAACTTCGCACATGCAAAGTCCGCAGGAACCGTAAATCCTGGTTCTTTCGTCATAGCAAAGAGTAGGAATATAAATGTCATTCTCTTTGGCAACTTCAAGAATAGTCTGACCAGAAGCGCCTAAAACTTCTTTGCCGTTGATATTTAATCTGAATTTATTCATTTTGTCTTCCTCCTCCCCTATTCTTTATCTATTGCGCCAAACTTGCAGGTTTCAAGACACTTGCCGCACTTGATACACTTGGTCTGGTCTATAACATGCTGACCCTTAACCTCTCCTGAGATAGCGCCCACAGGACACTTCTTGGAGCAAAGGGTACATCCCTTACAGCCCTCTGTAATGTTAAAGCTGATAAGCTCCTTACAGGAGTGGGCAGTACACTTGTGGTTATAAATGTGGTCCTCATATTCGTTCCTGAAGTATTTGATAGTAGTAAGTACAGGGTTAGGAGCAGTCTGACCCAGTCCGCAGAGGGAACCGTCCTTTATCTTCATTGCCAGCTCTTCCAGCTTTTCAATATCTCCGTCCTGTCCTTCGCCTCTTGTGATTCTTTCGAGAATCTCAAGCATTCTCTTGGTACCGATACGGCAGTAGTTACACTTACCACAGGATTCGTCACGGGTGAAGTTAAGGAAATATCTTGCCATGTCTACCATGCAGGTATCCTCGTCCATTACGATCATACCGCCGGAGCCTACGATGGCGCCTGTCTTGTTGATATCTTCATAAGTAACCGGAGTATCGATAAGCTCAGCAGGAATACATCCGCCGGATGGTCCGCCCATCTGAACAGCCTTGAACTGTCTGTCGTTCTTAATTCCTCCGCCTATTCCGAAGATAACTTCTCTTAAAGTAAGCCCCATAGGAACCTCAACAAGTCCACCCTTCTTAATCTTTCCGGCAAGAGCGAATACCTTAGTACCCTTTGACTGCTCAGTACCCATAGCGCCGAAAGCAGCACCGCCGTTATAGATAATCCATGGAACGTTTGCAAGTGTTTCTACGTTGTTAATATCTGTCGGCTTCTGCCAGAATCCCTTTGCAGCAGGGAAAGGAGGTTTAAGTCTAGGCATACCTCTTTCACCTTCAAGTGAAGCGATAAGAGCAGTTTCCTCACCGCATACGAAAGCGCCTGCACCGGCCTTGATGTAAATATCGAAGTCGAAGCCGCTTCCGAAGATATTCTTGCCCAGGAAGCCTTTTTCTCTTGCCTGAGCCATGGCAATTTCAAGTCTCTTGATAGCCAGAGGATATTCTGCACGGCAGTAAATAACGCCCTGGGAGGCTCCCATAGCGTATCCGCCGATAATCATACCTTCCAGAAGTGAATGAGGGTCACCTTCCAGTACGGAACGGTCCATAAATGCGCCCGGGTCACCTTCGTCGGCATTGCATACAAGATACTTTTCATTTCCCGGACTCTGCTTACATGCATTCCACTTGAACCATGTAGGGAAGCCTGCGCC
This sequence comes from Bacillota bacterium, assembly GCA_016302545.1. Lineage (GTDB taxonomy): Bacteria > Bacillota > Clostridia > Peptostreptococcales > Anaerovoracaceae > SUG1106. The sequence continues at coordinate 4,130 of JAEDNK010000056.1, read as the reverse complement.
GCCTCTGCCTCTCAGACCGGAAATCTTGATTTCTTCGATTACTTCCTCAGGCTTCATGGTTTTAAGCACCTTTTCGATAGCCTTATATCCGTCGGCAGCTATGTATTCATCAATGTTTTCAGGGTTGATAACGCCGCAGTTTCTCAGAACTACTCTCTGCTGTTTGGAAACAAACTGCTTATCTTCCTCTGAAATAGCCTGTTCCTCCAATACCTTATGGTTTACAAGGTGGCTTTCCACGATTTCAGCTACCTTGTCCGGCTGAACCTTGACATATCTGGTCATTTCGCCGTTGTCATCATAAATATCTACAATAGGTTCCAGATAGCATGTACCTACGCAGCCTGTAATGTCAACCTTAATATCGAGGTTTTTCTCCTTGATCAGTCTTTCAAATTCTGCAGCGGTCTTTTTAGCTCCGGTAGCGATACCGCAGCTGCCTTGGCCTACAACAACTCTCATCTATGTCACCTCCTATGCTCTTTCCTGTATCTCGGCGAGAATCTGCTTTACCTTGTCTTTGGTAAGGTTTCCGTAAGTTTCATCTCCTTCGGAGCTTCTTACCATCATAACAGGAGCCAGTGAGCAGCAGCCCAGACATGCTACGTTGTTAAGTGTAAAAAGTCCGTCCTCGGTGGTCTCGCCGTCCTGTATGTTCAGATATTCACAGACAGCCTCCTCAATCATTTCGGAGCCGTTAACGTGACAGGCAGTACCCTGGCAAAGCATAATAAGATATTTGCCGATAGGCTGCAGTCTGAACTGTGCATAGAAAGTAGCTACACCGTAAATTTTTGCAGGCTTGATGCCCGTAGCTTCGGATATGTAGTTTATGGTATCCACTGAAAGATAGCCGTAAATATCCTGAGCCTTCTGCAGAATAGTAATCAAACTACCCGGCACCTTCGCATATTGGTCTAAAACAGGCTGCAGTTCAGCAAACTGAGCTTTTCTGTTTTCGGCGCAATTGCAGTTGCATTTGCATACATTCTCACTCATTCTAGTACCTCTCTATAATTTTAAATTGTTTAATTAGTAAAAAGTTTAAATAATTACACCAAAACCAATCTATATTGTATCAAAAAAGCCATAATAAATCAACATGATAAAATGTTTTATTCTGTATCAGAACCGACTTCTTTTCCGTCAGAAATTTCTTTTTCAAGAATATATATTTTTACTCTTTCGATTCTGCGCTCTCCGATAGCCATTATTTTGAACTGATAGTTCTCAAACTCTATAATTCTACCCACATCGGACTCATCAGGAATTTCTCCCAGAATATCTATAATAAACCCTCCTATGGTTTCGCTGCTCTCAGATTCCAGCGTCACTCCGATTTCCTCATCAAGGTCGTCAAGGCTCACATCTCCATCAACAAGATAGATGTTGTCATCCACCTTGTCTATAATTTCTTCCTCTTCATCGTACTCATCGTCTATGTCACCCATTACCTGCTCGATAATGTCCTCAAGAGTCACGATTCCGCTGAAGCCGCCGTATTCGTCAATGAGGATGGCAATCTGCTGTTTTGTCTTCTGCAGTTCGAAGAAAAGAGAGTCTATGTTCTTTGTTTCCGGCACAAAATAGGCTTTTCGGAGTATTGCTTTAATATCCACCGCATCAAAGCCGTCCTCTCTGGCTTTTATAAGGTAATCCTTGATATTCAGTATGCCTATTATGTTATCCGTTTCACCTTCACAGACAGGAATTCTCGAATATCTGAGAGTCATAAGGTCGTCCAGATACTCCTCGGCAGGGTCCTCTATGTCAATGAGGAAAACATCCGTCCGTGGCGTCATTATCTCGTAAGCCAGCTTGTCGTCAAAGGCAAAGATGGAGTTTATCATCTTTTTACCTTCTTCTTTGATTACACCGGTCTCCTGTCCCACCTCAAGCATAGACATTACCTCCTCCTCGGAGAATTCTCCGTCATCAATGTTGGTCTTCTGGCGGAAAATTTTGAGAAGGATATCTGCTATTAACATGAGAATCCATGTAACGGGTCTCAATATGGTCGCTATGGCTTCATCAAAGGCGAGGGTTTTTACGGCTATTGCCTCTGAATGCTGCAGAGCAATTTTTCTCGGGAAATACTGTCCCAGAGATACCAGAAGCACCAGGAAAACAGCTATTTTCCAGATGTTTGTAAAGGTCAGCCAGCCTCCGAACACCGCACAAAGCAGTATGATAAGCTTGTTGGCGCTTGCCAGCTTTTCCTTGTTTCTGCCTGAAGCTCCAAGTGATGTGTTAATTAGCACAAAAACTCCGTGAATTGCAATAAGTAACAGAATTATCCCCGTCTGCATGGGGACGCTGCCTAGGTCGTTTGACATATCAGTTTCCTTTCTCCTTTTGTTTTCTGAGCATAAAGTTTTCTTTTACAGGCTCGTTCATTTTTATCTTTAAAATCTGCTGAGGATGTGGCGCAGCTTCAATAGGCTCTCCTTCCTCGTTATACATTTCCGTCAGCTTCTGAACAAAGAAATCAGTCCCCGGACCGAAAACCTCTATTTCGTCACCTATAACCATCTTGTTTCTCTGTTCTACAATGGCGTATCCGGTTTCAGGGTCGTAGCTTTTAACCATTCCTGTAAAGGTATAATCCCTTGTGTAGGCACTGGTCTGATAGTTCTGGTCTCTGTTGGTAGGCTTATCGAAATAGAAACCTGTGGTGAATTCTCTGTGACTGACTTTTTTAAGCTCTCTCATCCACTCTTCCTTAAACAGGTAGTTCTCAGGGTCAGCATAATATGCATCCAGAGCTTTCCTGTATGCCGAAACAATGGTGGCTACGTAAAACACGCTTTTCATTCTGCCCTCGATTTTTATAGAGGCAATCCCCGATTCCGCCAGCTGCGGAATAAATTCAATCATGCATAAATCTCTGGAATTGAGTATATATGTGCCTCTCTCATCCTCTTCAACAGGGTAATACTGCCCCGGACGCTGTTCCTCCACCAGAGCATACTTCCAGCGGCACGGATGGGCGCACATGCCTCTGTTGGCGTCTCTTTCTATCATAAAGTTGGAAAGGAGACATCTGCCGGAATAGGAAATGCACATGGCTCCGTGAACAAAGGCTTCAAATTCAAGGTCATCAGGTGTATTATCTCTCAGCTCTCTTATTTCCTTAAAGGTAAGCTCTCTTGCCAGAACTATCCTCTTAACTCCCATGTTATACCAGAATTTTGCCGTCCGGTAGTTGGTCATGTTGGCCTGAGTGCTGAGATGTATCTCCGCCTGTGGGATAATCTCCTGAACCAGTGCCACAATTCCCGGATCGCTGACTATGAAGGCATCCATTTCGAAATCCTTTATAGCCTTCAGATAATCTTGCAGTGGCTCGATATCTTCATTATGAGCAAAAATGTTCAGCGCAAGGTAGCATTTAACACCGCGAGAATGTGCGAATTCGATGCCCTCCTTCATTTCCTCAAGGGTCATGTTTCCTGCACCGGCTCTGAGAGAAAAGGTCTCTCCGCCGAAGTATACGGCATCTGCTCCGTAAAGCACAGCTATTTTAAGTTTTTCAATGTCGCCGGCAGGAGCCAGCAGTTCCATTTTTTTCATTTAATCTCCTGTGAAAATTATAATTCTTTGATTTTGCTTAGGGAAATTCCGTCTCCGCAGGCTATAATCGTGGTTTCCAGCCTCGGATCTGAGGTTATGAAATCAACGTATTCCCGCATTTTCTTTATATTGGTCTTGTGTTTGCCTGTGGGGTCGTAGATGTCGGAAGCTATGCGCCCCTTAAAGAGCACATTGTCCGATATTACAACGGTTCCCTCTCTGCATAGCTTCCGTGAAGCCTCTAAAAACCGCTTGTAATGGCTTTTGGCTGCATCGATGAAAACCACGTCAAAGGGGGCCTCACCCTGCTCATAAAGCAGGTTGACACCCTCCTCGCCATCAGCTTCTATTATGCGAATGCTTTCCTCATAGCCCAGCCTTTTTATGTTTTCTACTGCTTTTTCCGCCATCTCGTGGTCTTTTTCAACGGTAACCACCTCCGCTCCCGTAACAGCAGCAAAAAACATTGCGGAATATCCTACGGCACAGCCGATTTCCAGTATGCGCTTCGGCTGGGTAATGCTTAAAAAGGTCCTGAGAAAGCTTTCCGTTTCCTT
>JAEDNK010000002.1 GCA_016302545.1 Bacillota bacterium | reverse complement strand
GTTGCCACCACGGGATTTTGAGTCCCGCACGTCTGCCAATTCCATCACGCCGGCGTAAATGTCGTATATAACATTACCATAATATCATAACAAAATTGGTTTTTCAATGAATTTTTAATCTTTCTTTTCATTATTTTTTTCCGAGACTACACTCCAGTTCCAGGTGTAACAATTCCTGTATATATCATTGAACATAGGCATTCCCTGAGCCTTAAAAGTATTCACACCGATAAGACTCATTTTTTTATAGCACAGCGGATAGTAAGGCAATTCCTCCAGAAGCTGCTCCTTTAGCTTCTCATACTTCTGTGCATACTGTTTCGGAGTGTACAGCCTATCCAGCTCTCTCGCCTTCATAAACAGGTTGTAATTGTTGTAGCCCCATTGATTTTTTCCGTTAAAAAGCTCTCTCAAATCATAATTTTCATCCACAGTATAGCCTGTGATGAGAATATCGAAATCCCTTCTTTTGATCGAATTCATATACTCCGTCTTAGGAAGAGATATGATTTCTGTTTTTATTCCCAAAAGCTCCAGATTCTTTTTAATGAGGAGGGCTGCCGAGCCTCTCGTGGCATTGTTTTTGTTCACCAGAATTCTGAAGGTGTAGTCCTTTCCGTTTGTGTCTTCCAGAACTCCGTCTTTGTCTATATCCTTCCAACCAAGTCCTGCCAGCATTTCCTCTGCCTTCTTTATGTCATAATTGTACTCTGACAGAGTATCCTTCACACCGAGAAAGTTGGGATAATAAACGGTGTCTGTCAATATGCCGTCACCCATATATGCGCTGTCAAGAATTTTGTTTGTATCGATACCGTATGCCAGCGCCTTTCTCATATCCTTCTGCTTTAAATATTGATTGACGGTATTGAATACGAGAAATTCCACATTATTAGATACAAAATCAAATATCCGGTATCCCCTGTCCAGCGCTGTTGCCTTACGGTTTGCAGATGAATCCACATAACAGCTTACGCTGTCAATTTCCATCATATTGGATGAAAGCTCCCGCTCCGGAAGCATGGTGACAGAAATGTTCTTTTCCGCTTTATCTCCGAAAAAGTCATCGTTAGGCACCAGCCTAAGCTGCTTTTTCTTGTTAAATGATTTGTACTTATACTGCCCTGTCCCCACAGGCTTAAAGCCTTCGTCAGCCGAGGCAAAGGCAGCTGCGCCGTTATATTGTGATGACGGCACTATGGGAAAGACCAAATCATCTAAGGAGCAATTATAATTATTGTTAAAATAAACGGATAACTTGTTGTTTCCCCTTGTAAAGGCAGAATTAATCTTCTTTATTTTATTGTAATACGGGCATGCAGAGCCTGCCGCTCTCATGGCGCTCACGGTAAAGGCCACGTCATTGGCCGTCAGCGTCTTTCCGTTATGCCATTTCACGCCCTTTTTCAGGGTGATGTCTATATATGCCTTTTCTGTATTTATCTCATACTCCGACACCAGCTCCGGCACCACGTTCAGGTTTTCATCGAAATTAAATAAGCTGCTGTAAATAAGCTTTGACAGATAATATGTGTCTTCGCTTCCGGAGATTACAGGATTAAGAGTGTCTATTTCCTCCGCTGAAAGGAACAGTGTTTTCTGCTCTATATATTCAATGGTGGGGTCTATATTTAAGACCTCTTCCCTGTATATTTCAACGCTGGATGCCATGACAGCAACAACAAGGATTATGATGACAACACCCATCCAGTATCTCTTAAAAAAGTCTGTAATTTTACTACCGTTAAGCTTCTTCATTTTTTATCCTTTCGATAAGCCTGTCAATCTGATTATAAAGTTCCTCGAGGTCTCCCGAATTGTCAATTACAACGTCTGTCAGAGCAATCTTTTCATCGTCGCTAAGCTGGTTTGCCATACGATCCATAATGCTCTGACGATCAATCCCGTCTCTTAACATGAGTCGGTTTATGCGGCTTTCCTGTCGGCATATTATCAGCCAGTTTTCATCGGTGCAGTCCTTCATGCCACATTCAAACAGAAGAGGTGCGTCTACTATCACAATTTTTTCATTGCCGGTGCTCCTAAGTTCTTCAATCTTTCGGAGTATCTTTTCTATCACGATATCTGTGGTGATTTCTTCAAGAGCTTTCCGCTTTTTTTCGTCATTGAATACGAGCGCACCTAATTTTTTTCTGTCAAGGCTGCCATCATCGAAAAAAACATCCTCTCCGAACCTATCCCTTATAGCTCCGAGAGCCTCGCCCCCTTTTGCCGTGAGCCCCCTTGAAAGCTGGTCTGCATCTATGATGCAGCAACCCTTTTCTTTAAGATATGCAGCAGCCGTAGACTTGCCGGAGCCTGTGCCGCCTGTCAGACCGATTACTTTCATCATTTATTATTCCGTTTCTTTTTTATTTAAGGTCGTACCATGTATGACCTGTGTTTACCTCTGCCATGAGCTTAACCGACAGATTCATGGCGCTTTCCATATTGCTTACAAGCAGCTCCTTTATTTCCTCCACCTCACCATCAGGTGTTTCTATGATGAGTTCGTCATGGACCTGCAAAATAAGCTTAGCCCTTGGATGCTCTTCTTTAATAGCTCTGTACACCTTGAGCATTGCCAGCTTTATTATATCGGCTGCGCTGCCCTGTATAGGAGTGTTCATTGCCAGTCTTTCACCCAGCTGTCTTACCATATACGCAGAAGCGGTAATCTCATGGATAGGGCGTCTTCTTCCCAGTATGGTTTCAGAATAGCCTGAACTCTTTGCTTTTTCAATCTGAGCGTCCATGTAAGCCTTGACCTTTTCGTGCTTTTTAAAATACTCGCTTATATACGTCTCCGCTTCTTTTCTGGTTATATTAAGTTCCTCGCTCAGACCGAAACCGCTCATGCCGTAAATTACGCCAAAGTTGACAGCCTTGGCCCGGCTTCTGTCAGCTACGGTTATCTGCTCTGCAGGTATTCCCAATACTCGGGACGCTGTCATTCTGTGAATGTCTTCTCCCTTGTTGAAGGCGTCCATAAGGTTTTCATCTTGTGAAAGATGCGCGAGCACTCTGAGCTCAATCTGGGAATAATCAGCACCTACCAGCGTATAGCCTTCTTCCGCCTCAAAAGCACTTCTCAGTTTTCTGCCCAGCTCCTGTCTGATAGGTATGTTTTGCAGATTAGGCTCTGTGCAGCTTATTCTGCCCGTAGTCGTAACTGTCTGCTGAAAGTGGGCATGAATCCTTCCATCTACGGCAATAAGAGGTTTCAGACCCTCCACGTAGGTTGAATTCAGTTTAGCAAGATTTCTGTATTCGAGAATCGCAGGTACAATAGGATTTTTGTCCTTTATTTTTTCAAGAATATCGGCGCTGGTGCTGTATCCCCTTTTGGTCTTTTTCCCCGATGGCAGCTTAAGCCTTTCAAACAAAACTTCTCCCAGCTGAATAGGTGAATTAATGTTAAACTGCATTCCTGCCAGGTCGTATATCTTAAGCTCGATGAGCTGTATTTTTTCCTTTAGCTGCAATCCGAAATCGTCAATGAAATTCCTGTCCGCCTTTACTCCATAAAGCTCCATGGAGGCGAGAACCTCTATGAGAGGAAGCTCAACTTCGTAGAGTACCTTTGAGAGTCCATGTCTGTTTATTTCAGGCTCCTGACACGCCCTGACAGCTGCCGTGATTTCCGCAAGCATAGCGCCGCAATCAGCGTACACATCGCAGTTATCGGAAAACATGTCAAGCTGACCTTTCCCGGTCAGAAAATCAGATTCCTCCGGCAGTGCCTTATGAAGCTTTTCCAGCGCAAGGGTTTTCAAATCATATTTGCTTCTGGAAGCATCCAGCACATATTCGGCTATGGCCGTATCAAAGGCAACACTAAAGTCAGTAAGTCCATATACCATCAACGAATATATATCGTCCTTAATATCATGGCCGCTAAAAGATAATCCCAGCAGATTAATCGTTTTTGCAGCTTCCTCAGGAGAAACCACTGAGCAGTCGATGAAAACCGCTCTTTCCTCATTCATTATAAAAATCCCTTGGATTTCAGGTTTGCGTACATGACTGTAATCCCCAAAAACCTTTATAAATACCTCTTTTCCCTTAAAAATACTTAAGCTGTCAAGCTCCTGCATTGTCTTTATAATTGTTTTTTCCACATCGGGATTGACGAACTTTTCTGCCTTTTCTGTTTTTGCAGCAGGCAGCTTCAATCTCTTAAGAAAGCTGTTAAACTCCAGCTTCTGATACAGACTGATGAGCTTTTCATAATCAGGCTCTTCTTCCTTTAAAGCTTCAAATTCAAAGTCTATGGGAACGAAACGGTTTATGGTTGCAAGCTGCTTGCTCATAAGTGCAAGCTGTGCGTTTTCCTCTACCTTGGTTCGCAGGCTCTCTCTTGTAATCTGCTCGGTATTGGCGAGCATATTCTCAATAGAGCCGAATTGCTCCAGAAGCTTTATGCCTGTCTTTTCTCCTACTCCCGGTATTCCCGGAATGTTATCGGAGGAATCACCCATCAGTCCTTTCAGGTCAATAAACTGCTCAGGGGTAAGGTTATACCTCTCTATCATTTTTTCATGGTTGAAGATTTCAAAGTCAGTTACGCCTTTTTTCGTTATGATTACCTTGGTTACATCCGTAGCAAGCTGAAGGGCGTCCTTGTCACCTGTCACTATAAGAGGCTCCAGACCCCTTTCCTCACCTAATCTTGCCACGGTGCCTATAATATCGTCGGCTTCGAAGCCTTCCAGCTCAAGAATAGGAATATTCATTGCGGCCAGAATTTCTTTCAGTATAGGCATCTGCATGGCGAGCTCAGGAGGCATAGGCTTTCTGCCCGCCTTATATTCCTTATATTCAAGGTGTCTGAAGGTAGGCGCCTTAAGGTCAAAAGCCACGGTAAGATACTGCGGGCAATAGTCCTCTCTGATTTTATTCAGCATGTTGAGAAAACCGTAAATTCCCTGGGTGTATATTCCCTCTTTGGTAATCATCGGTCTTTGCATGGCATAATATGCCCTGTTTATTAAGCTGTTTCCGTCGATAATGACAATTCTTTCACCCATGAAAAATCTCCCTATATTTTTAATTCACTATCCGGCGATAATCTGTACCGCCATGATAATGGCAATTATTACACCCACAATGGATTCTCCGCCGAGAAGACCCGATGCAATAATTGTTCCCTTTCCTGCTTCTTCAAATTTAGGCGCCAGCTTATCAACTGCAAATCTGATTACTCCGCCTATGAAAGCCGTCGCAGACAGATAGAACGGCAGGTAAACACCCAGCCCCAAGGTAATAACAGGAAAGTTTATACAATAAAGAATAACTGCAGCCACAAGCCCTATTATGAATGCAGGCATATGTGAAATGCCTCCTACCATAGCGGCAACTGCCGAAGCCTGTGCAGCCGGAAACATTTCTCCCCCGAAGGCTTCACCGCCGTAGGCTTTAAGAATGACTGCAAGAATTACTACTGAAACCACCCCTCCGATTAAGGATCCCACAGTCTCCGCCAGCCACTGCGCCTTCGGGTCGCTTCCCAGCAGCTGTCCTGCTTTAAAGTCATTCATGACGTCGCCTACAAGACCGCAGGCGATGGCTACTATCGCAGCAACATAAAAGGCCTCTATTTCTCCTATATTTGAAACAGCCTTAGCAGCCAAAAGGACTATAATGCCGAATATCTCCATAGGATTTATTCCCGACTGTCCCACGCACTGTGCTGACATAGAAGTTGCAAGCCATGTTCCCAGAATCGTAACCACTGAAGCGACAACGCCCATGTCGGTTATAAATGTAAACACTGCCGCCAGAATAATCATCACAAAAGGAGCCCATCTCATGTTGATGAAATTGTCCCCCAGTCTGTCCTTTACGAACATGGAGCCGAAAATATCCTTTGCTTTGGGTATGATTCCCTTTACTAAAATTCCGACGCCTGTTCCCACCATAAGGCCTATGCCGAGGGATGATTTGATATTGGCTGCCGAAACAGAATCCCAGAGTCCCAGCTCAACTCCTCCCATGAGGATTCCGAAGTCTCCGATGAGAGCCCCCAAAAACCACACTCCTATTACTACAGGACCTATTATGTAGCCTATGGAAATAAGCATAGGCGAGAACCATATTCCCGCATAAGAGCCGTAGCCGGTTATCATCTTTGTGCTGAGCAGCGTGGCAGGGATTTTGGCGAACCAGTCTCTTAAAGCAGTAAAAACTCCTGCAATTCCCATGGAAATAAACAGAAGACCTGCTTTCTTTTTATCGTTATCTCCTACCTCAAGTGTCGCAGCTGCAGCCTGTCCCATTGCATAAGGAAGATTCTTGGTTTCAATGAAATACTTTCTGAAGAGCGCCGTGAAAATAAGTCCCAGAACCACTCCTCCCAGCGTAACAACAAGCAGCACCGGAATCGACAGCTCCGTGTCGGGATTGAGCATCCAAATTCCCGGGATGGTAAATGCCAATCCTCCGGCAACCATGGCGCCCGCAGACATGGCAGTCTGAGTAACGTTTATCTCCTGGAGGTTGGTGTTTCCCATAAGCTTAAGCACAAACATTGAAACAAGAACGACGAACATAATCGGCCAAGGCAGAGAGCTGAGCTTGAGAGCTATAAACATCGAACTCATAGTCAGAATAATGCTGCCTAAGGCGCCGATAATCAGTCCGCGCACCGTAAGTTGTTTTTCGTTCATTTCTTTTACCTCTGTTAATTAATTTTGCTGAAATTTATTTTTCATCTTTTAAAGCGGTATAATACCCGACAGCTACGCACCCCCCTCCGCCTATGATATTTCCTATTGTTACGGGAAGCAGGTTATTAACCAACATTCCGATCCAGGTAAGATTTGCAAGAGCCTCTGCCGATGCTCCCGAAAGGGCTGCAAAGGAAGGACTGCCTGCTGCCATTATACCTGCAGGTATAAAGAACATGTTGGCAACGGAATGTTCAAAGCCGGCGGTAACAAAAAGCCATATAGGAAAGAATATGGAAAATATTTTTCCCACTGTGGTCTGAGCTCCGGTGGAAAGCCACACAGCCATGCAGACCAGCCAGTTACACATAATGCCGCTTACCAGCGCGGCTCCAAAATCCATGTTCACCTTTCCCGCCGCAATCTTTACGGTTACGGCGCCCAGCATTCCCTCTCCGGCATTAAGGCCTCCGGAATAATATACCATGAATGCTATAAGCACGCTCCCGATGAAATTGCATATGTAGACGATTATCCAGTTTTTGAGCATGGCTGCTGCTGTAATTCTCCTGTCCATTGCCGCTGCCACCATGGTGGTATTTCCGGTAAAGAGCTCCGCTCCTCCCAAAACCACCAGCATCAGCCCTGCCGTAAAGATGGTGCCGGAAAGAATCTTTCCAAGGCCAAAAGTTTCCGGAGATGCAAGGAGATTAAAGGCTGCCATGTTTGCGCCTGCACCGGCAAAAGCGATATATGCTCCTGCAAACAGGCCGAAAATAATCATTTTTTTCAGGGGCATTGACGCCTTCACCACTGCACCGTTCATTATCGCCTCAAGAATTTCAGATGGTTTTAGATGATTCATAGGTTTTCCTTTCCTCATATGAAAAAATCCCAAATTACCGTCAAGGATATAATTGACGCCCTATCTTCCGATAGGTGGGTGTCCTGTTCCGTACCTCTGTCTTCCCCTCAGAGGGGGCATGACATAACGTACCGGAAACCCGGACTCCCGTTGCTCAAGTGTAGGTTCAATTATGTGTCCTTAACGCATAACCCAGGATTAATAATATTTTAGGTTAAACGCACCTTATTTATTCCTCATAAAGATCGATGGAACAATTTGTATATACCTTCTGAACGTCGTCATTGTCCTCCAGTATCTCGATCATCTTCGCAAGCTTGGCTATATCCTGCGGGTCTGACGGTGCCGCTTCCATTGAAGGCACATACTCCACATCGGATTCAGCAATCTCATATCCGGCATCTAAAAGAGCGTGATGTACATCGGTGTAAGCTGACGGCTCAGTTACGATTTCAAAGCTGTCCTCGTGAGTAACCATATCATCTGCTCCCGCTTCAAGAGCGGCTTCAAGGAGAGCATCCTCATCGATATTGTCATCCTTTTCGATAACAATAATGCCCTTTCTTGAAAACATGTATGAAACGCATCCCGGAGTGCCCAGGTTTCCGCCGTATTTATCAAAGGTAGATCTTACCGCAGAAGTGGTTCTGTTGTTGTTATCCGTAAGAGCCTCAACAATAACGGCAACGCCTCCTACGCCGTAGCCCTCAAAGCTGAGTTCTTCGTATGACTCACCGGCCAGTTCGCCTGTGCCCTTTTTAATAGCTCTTGTAATATTATCGTTAGGCATTGAAATTGCCTTGGCTTTTTCAATTGCCAGTCTTAATGTTGCATTGTACTCAGGGTCTCCGCCGGCTTTCGCTGCTACTGTAATGGCTCTCGCATATTTAGTGAACATTGCGGCTCTTTTAGAGTCCTGTGCGGCTTTCCTTCCTGCTATTGTACCGTGTCTTCCCATGGAGACACCTCCTAACTTAGTTTATTATTATAATTTCGACTAAGTCATTATACAATAGTGCTGCTTGTTTTTCAAGGTGTTTAGGGAAAATTTATTCCATGTTCTTGTGTGCCTGAGACATCATCAGCTTGATTCTGTTAAGCTGGTTTACGTTGCTGGCGCCCGGGTCGTAGTCAATAGCCACGATGTTTGCCTTTGGAAAACGTTCCCTGATTGCTTTCATCATGCCTTTTCCCGTTACATGATTAGGCAGACATGCAAAAGGCTGGAGACAGGCTATATTAGTGGCTCCGCTCTTTATAAGCTCTATCATTTCACCTGTGAGAAGCCACCCTTCGCCGCACTGATTACCTATTGAAGCTATCTGTGATGCTTCTTCAGCAGTATGTTCGATGTATGAAGGCTCGTCAAAGCGTTTGCTTTCTCTGAGTGCCTCCCTCATAGGCTTTCTGAACCACTCGATTAAATCTATGCCAAGCTCGTTGAGCTTATATTGCTTATAGGAGCCGGAAAGCTTCTCGTAGTTGAACTTCTTGCTGTACATGCCGTAAAGGAAAAAGTCGATTAAATCGAGAACAACAGCTTCGCCGCCTTCGTTTTCTATTATGTCAACGATGTTGTTGTTAGCGTCAGGGTGATACTTTACCAAAATTTCACCAACTACACCAACCTTTGGCTTTTTAATCTCCTTAAGAGGCAGTGCGTCGTAGTCTGCGATAATCTGAGAAATAAGCTTTTTGAAGGTGCTCAGCTTTCCGTCCTTGCAGTTTTGGAAAATCTGAGGCTCGTACTTTTTCATAATAGCTTCTGCGGAGCCGGCAGTCTCTTCGTAAGGTCTGGTCGCATAGAGCAGCCTCTGAAAAAGGTCTCCGTAGATTGCCGCCATTATCAGGCGTTTACCCATTTCTATGTCTATCTTAAAGCCCGGGTTTGCTTCCAGTCCCACCATGTTAAATGATACTACGGGAATCTGCTCCATACCCAGATCCTTAAGCGCCTTCCTCAGAAGTGCTATGTAGTTGCTGGCTCTGCAGCCCCCTCCTGTCTGCGACATTATAAGAGCCGTCCTGTCAAGGTCGTAATCTCCCGATTTAAGAGCGCTTATCATCTTGCCCAGTGTTACCAGCGTAGGATAGCAGGCGTCGTTATTGACATATTTTAGACCTTCATCTACTGCATCCTTATCCACCGTAGGAATCACTACGGCGTTATATCCGCTTTCTCTGAGGGCAACTTCAAGGTACTGGAAGTGTATAGGCGACATCTGGGGAACCAAAAGGGTGTAATCCTTTCTCATTTCCTCGGTAAAGAGCTTCCTTTCAAAAGGCTTTTCACTGTGCTTTGCCTTTATCCCGTTTTTCTCCCTTTCCTCCATAGCGGCTTTAAGGGACCTTATTCTTATCCTGATAGCGCCAAGGTTGTTTCCTTCATCTATCTTAAGTACGGTGTAAAGCTTGCCGGAGTTTTCCAGTATCTCCTCCACCTCATCAGTGGTAACCGCATCCACTCCGCAGCCAAAGGAGTTAAGCTGAACAAGCTCTGCATCGTCCATTGTTCCAACCACATTGGCCGCTTTATATAGCCTTGAGTGATATACCCACTGGTCCAGTACTCTGATAGGACGAGGCAGCTTTTTCATATTGCATATGGAGTCTTCAGATACAACGACCATATCATAGGAGGTAATCATCTTGTTGATTCCGTGGTTGATTTCGGTATCCAAATGATACGGGCGACCCGAAAGCACTATTATTTTCTTTCCATGCCGGCGGGCGTATTCAATAGCTCGTCTGCCTTCAGCCTCCACATCCTTTTTAAATGCCTTCTGTTCCCTGCGGGCAGCCTCCACGGCGGCTCTGACTTCGGATTTTGATATTTTCACTCCCCTGCCTTCAAGCAGGGCGTAAAGTCTCTCTGCCAGACGCTTATCATCATCATAAGGCAGGAAGTCGTGGGTAAACTCTACTCCTTCCTCCTCAAATATTTCATTCATGTTGTTGGCTATAACCTCAGGGTAGGTGGCAACAATAGGGCAGTTATAGTGATTAGGCGCGTCCTCATCCTCCTTTTGCTCGTAGTTGATACACGGATAGAAAATCCATTCTTCTCCCATTTCCACAAGGACCTTGATGTGTCCGTGAACCAGCTTGGCAGGATAACATGCAGTGTCGGAAGAAATGGTATCCATTCCCCTTTCGTAAAGCTCCTTTGATGACATCGGTGAGAGTACTACTCTCCATCCCAGCTTCGTAAAGAAGGTAAACCAGAAAGGATAGTCCTCATACATATTCAGCACTCTCGGTATGGCAACGCTGCCTCTCGGCGCATCTTCCTCCGAAAGAGGTTCGTAGTCAAAGAGCCTGTGAAGCTTATATTCGTATAAGTCAGGAAGCTCTGCCGCAGCGCTCTTTTTGCCCTCGCCCTTCTCGCATCTGTTGCCGGTTATAAATCTGCTTCCGTCATTAAATTTGGTTACGGTAAGCATACATCTGTTTTCACAGCCCGCACACCTTGCGTTGCTGCTGCCGACTCTGAAAGCTATAAGGTCCTCAGCGTGAATAAGACCGGACCTGTGGCCCTCCTCCCAGTTTGAAAGGGAGTTGAGCGCACATCCGTAGGCGCCCATTATTCCTGCTATGTCGGGGCGGACAACCTCTTTTCCCAGAACCTTTTCGATAGCTCTTAAAACGGATTCGTTTAGGAAAGTCCCTCCCTGAACGACGATTTTTTCCCCTGCATCCTCAGGGTTTCTCAATTTTATAACCTTGTAAAGGGCATTTTTTATAACCGAATAGGACAGTCCGGCTGCAATATCGCCTATACCTGCTCCCTCTTTTTGAGCTTGTTTTACCATGGAATTCATGAACACGGTACAGCGGGTGCCCAGATCCACAGGATGCAGTGACATCAGTCCTATCCGCGCAAAATCCTCTACTTTCATATCCACAGACTTTGCATAGGTCTCTATGAAGGAGCCGCAGCCCGATGAACACGCCTCGTTAAGCATTATGTGGTAGATTGCGCCGTCCTTAATCTTCATGCACTTCATATCCTGACCGCCTATGTCAAGTATAAAATCCACACCCGGCAAAAATTCCTCGGCAGCCTTATAGTGTGCCATGGTCTCTATTATTCCGTAATCGGCATTAAACCCGGCTTTAATCAGCCCCTCACCATAGCCTGTAACTGTGGTGTTTCCTATCCAGCAGCCTGACGGCATAAGTCTGTACAGCTCGGTCAAAAGCTCTCTGGTCGCTTCGAGGGGGTCTCCTTCGTTATTCCTGTAATAGGAATATACCAGGTTCTGGTCCTTATCTATTAAAGCAGCTTTGGTAGTAGTGGAGCCTGCGTCTATACCGAGAAAAAGTGCACCCTCACACTCATTTAAAGGTTTTCTCTTAATCTTTGCCTTGTTATGTCTTGCTTTAAACTCCTCATACTCCGCCCTGTCCTTAAAAAGAGGCTCTACTCTTTTGGTAGACGCAGATGCCAGAGGGTCCACATTTTCAACTCTTTCAAGAAGAGCTGAAAGACTTACTTCCTGACAGTTTTCTGCCATGAAAGCCGCTCCCAGAGCTACAAAATATTTGGATTTTTCAGGGAAAATCACCTCGTCAGGCGCAAGCTCCAGAGTTTCTATGAATCTCTTTCTAAGCTCCGACATATATGTAAGGGGGCCTCCCAGAAATGCAACATTTCCTTTTATCCTGCGGCCGCAGGCAAGTCCGCTGATGGTCTGATTGACAACCGCCTGAAAAATTGATGCGGCAAGGTTCTCAATGGGTGCTCCTTCGTTAATCAGCGGCTGTATATCAGTCTTGGCGAAAACTCCGCAGCGTGCCGCAATAGGATAAATAATGGTGTAATCCTTTGCTGCTTCATTTAATCCGTCTGCATCCGTATTAAGGAGTATTGCCATCTGGTCTATGAAAGCGCCCGTTCCCCCTGCACAGGTTCCGTTCATTCTCTGCTCTACCGTGCTTCCGAAAAAAGTGATCTTGGCGTCCTCTCCGCCCAGCTCTATTACTACATCGGTCTGTGGAATAAGCTTTTGAACGGCAAGGGAACAGGTTACGACCTCCTGTTCAAATTTAGCCTCTATGGTATCTGCCAAAGCAAGTCCGCCCGAACCGGTTATTACAGTTTTGACGTTTATATCTCCCGTTTCTTCCATCATTTCCGTCAGCAGCTGGCTTACCTTGCTGAATACGCTTGACATGTGCCTCTCATATTTCTGATACAGAATATTGTCGTTTTCATCAATCAGGACCAGCTTAACGGTAGTCGAACCTACATCAATTCCAAGTCTCATCAATTACCTCTTTTATGTACTGAATTTGTTAAGTTAATAATGCCTTATTGTAACATTAAAATGTGATAATTTGTAGAAATCGGCGGGTTAAAATGTTGCTAAAGTTCTTGCCAATTTTCACCACTGCTGATATACTTTCAGTCATGAAAAGTATTATTAAAAAAAGAACGTGGAAAGCCATTTACAGGCTTCTCGACAGAGTTTCGCCCATAGACGGCGACTGCGGCAGGCTTTGCGGTGCCGCCTGCTGCACCTGCGGCGACGCAGAAAAAGACGGGACAGAAGAAGATCTTGGAATCTACCTCTATCCCGGCGAACACAAAATTCATAATAAAAAAGCTGACTGGCTCTGCTGGACCGTTGAGGCCGCAGAGGATTACGAGTTTCCCGAAAGCTGGACAGGTCCCGTTTACTTTGTCAAATGCAAGACACCTCCTGTATGTCCCCGCAGCATGAGACCTTTTCAGTGCAGAACATATCCCCTTTCTCCCTACATTTCTGAGGAAGGGCTTCTTGAGCTTGTATACAATGATGAGGAACTTCCCTATGAATGTCCTCTAATCGAGCAGCAAATTCCCCTTAACGACGATTTCGTCAAAGCCACCTACACCGTGTGGTCCCACCTTATCCGCGACCCTCTTATCTATGACCTTGTTGAGATGGATTCGAGAGCTCGCGACGAAGCCATATAGCAGGGGCTACAGCTTCGATATTTCCTTTTTGTAAAGCCACCTCATCATAACGGCACTGTAAGTGAGACCTATTATCTCTGCCAGCGGGAAGGAGGCCCACGAAAGAGTAACTCCCCCTACCCTTATAAGTATATACGCCAGCGGCAGTATGCCTAAAAGCTGCCTCAGAAGTGAAGCAAACAGGCTCAGCATACCGTGGCCTGTGGCCTGAAACATTGTGGAGGAAATGATGCCGAAGGCGGCAGGCAGGAAACAGAGGCTGATAATCCTCAGTGCCGGTACGCCTATCCTCAGCATTTCAGGGGATGCATCGAACATTTTAAGCAGTCCTCCGGGTAAAAGCTGGAATAGGAGCAGTCCAAGTCCCATGACAATAAGGGCAATCTTCAGCCCTTCCTTGTAAGTGTCCATCAGTCTTTTTTTATCTCTCGCACCGTAATTATATCCCATGATCGGCATAGCTCCCTGGTTGAGCCCGAAGACAGGCATAAATACGAAGGACTGGATTTTGAAATATATTCCCAGCACTGCAACCGCCGTGGTAGAGTATGCCACGAGAATCATGTTGTAAAGTATAAGCATAAGAGAGCCTATGGACTGCATAATGATCGACGGCAGACCTACCTTGTATATATCCAGTACGATGTTCCAATTCAGTTTAAATCCTCTTAATTTTACATTTACCAGGTGTTCGCCTCTTATCATTATTATCACGCCTACTATCATACCGCACATCTGACCGGAAACGGTAGCTATGGCAGCTCCCGCCACTCCGAGTTCAGGCATTCCCAAAAATCCGAAGATGAGTATAGGGTCCAAAACTATGTTTACAACGGCTCCTGTCAGAGAGCATATCATAGGGGCGATCATGTTTCCCGTGGACTGGAGTATTTTCTCTATGACCACCTGTATATTCAGGAAAAGAGAACCTATACACACTATCATCATATAGGATCGTGCCGCGTCAAAAATATATGTCCCTTTTTCCGCATATGAGCCTACAAAAGGTGCTGTAACAAGCAAACCGACTATAAAAAATATAAGGTAATTTATTATTCCTATTCTGATACCCGTTGAGGCCGCCTGATTAGCCTCCTGCTGCCTTCCTGCTCCAAGTCTTCTGGCTATCAAGGAGTTGATTCCCACACCGCTGCCTACGGAAAGAGCGATTATAAGCATCTGTATGGGATTTACAATCGATACGGCTGTCAGCGCGTCCTCGCTTAACTGGGCTACAAAAATGCTGTCTACCACATTATACAGCGCGCTTATAGTCATGGAAAGCACCGCCGGCCATGCCATGCTCACCAATAGCTTGCGTACAGGCATGGTGCCCATCTTGTTTTCCGCCGTTATTTCTGTCTCTGTTTCTTTTGTTTTTTCCTCTGTCATATATGCTTCACCTTTCGTGTTAATATGTAAAATCGCGAATTTGTTTATTATACATCATTTCTGTTTAGAATACAATGTAATCCATGTGAAAATCAGTTTACAAATTCAAAATTTATGTTATGATAGAGGTTGTGACAAAAAAGGCAACGCTATGCTTGAAATTACATTAAATATAAATAGAAGGAGAACTTATGTCAACCAGATTAGAGGAAATACAGTCCCGAAGAATATTCGGCATCATATCCCACCCTGACGCAGGTAAAACAACACTCACAGAGAAGCTTCTGCTTCACGGCGGCGCAATCCGTGAGGCGGGAACCGTAAAGGCCAGAAGAAACAGCAAATTTGCAACGTCTGACTGGATGGAAATAGAAAAGCAGAGGGGTATTTCCGTTACCTCCTCCGTCATGCAGTTTGATTATGCAGGCAAGGTTATTTCCATTATGGACACGCCGGGCCATAACGACTTCGGTGAAGATACCTATCGCATTCTTACATCGGTAGACAGTGCGGTGATGGTAATCGACGGCGCCAAGGGTATAGAGGCGCAGACCAAGAAGCTTTTTAAGGTCTGCTCCATGCGCGGTATTCCAATCTTTACCTTCATTAACAAGCTGGACAGAGAGACCAGAGAGCCCTTTGACCTTGTTCAGGAGCTTGAGGATGTGCTTGGACTGCCTTCCGTTCCTGTGACATGGCCTATCGGAAACGGACTTAACTTTGAAGGAATATACGACATCTTAAAAAACGAGGTGCATTTATATAAGGCCGGCAAAACCATACAGCTGGGTGCTGACGGCGTCTTCGGGTCTGAGCTTGAAAGCGAAGTGGCAGGCTATAATCTGTCAGCCCTTCGCGACGAAATAGAGCTTATTCAGGGAGCAGGCAACGAATTTGATATGGAGCTCATTTCCCGTGGAAAGCTTTCCCCTGTGTTCTTCGGGTCTGCCCTTGCAGACTTCGGAACTATACCTTTCCTCAATCATTTCCTTGATATGTCCCCTGCTCCGGGCCCCCGCAAGACAACTGACGGTGAAGTATATCCTACGGATGACTTTTTCAGCGGCTTTATTTTCAAGATTCAGGCTAACATGAACCCTGCACACCGTGACAGGCTGGCCTTTCTACGCATCTGCTCGGGCACCTTTGAGCGGGGCATGAGCGTAAGGCTTTCCAGAACAGGCAAGGAAATGAAGCTGGCCCAGTCTACAATGCTCATGGCAAACGAGCGTGAAACCGTTGACAAGGCTATTGCCGGAGACATTATAGGTATATACGACACGGGAAATTATCAGATAGGCGATACCCTTACCACCACTAAGGAGCCTCTTTTCTTCGAGCCGCTGCCTACCTTCCCGCCGGAGCTCTTTGCACTGGTTACCCCTAAAAACACTATGAAAGCAAAGCAGTTCCAGAAAGGCGTGGATCAGCTGGCTCAGGAGGGAGCAATACAGGTTTACAGAAACCAGTATAACGAGGTCGTCATCGGTGCAGTAGGTCAGCTCCAGTTTGAGGTTTTTGAATACAGACTTAAAAACGAGTATAACGCTGAAATCCGCATGGACAGACTTGACTTCAGCGTAGCCCGCTGGGTTGAAACGGACGATATCGAAAAGGTAAAGGACGTTCTCGATTCCAGAACCATGCTTGTGTTCGACCACTTTGAAAGGCCTATCATCCTCTTTGCCAACCAGTTCACTCTCAACTACTTTGCGGAAAAGCACGGAGACATTAAGCTGGTGGAGGCGCTGCAGGTAAAGCAGTTTTAATAAAATAAAAAACCCGGGCAGAGCTATAAGCCGGGTTCTGTATTTGACAATCATCTATCTCGACCTGCCATTGCTGACAGGCTCCAGCGACCTACCTTACGGGCAGGCGACGGGCAGCCGCCTTCCTCGCCCTGTTTGGTCTTGCTCCGGGTGGGGTTTACACGGCCGGCATGTCTCCATGCCGCCGGTGAGCTCTTACCTCACCATTTCAACCTTACCACAGCCGTACTGTTTCGGCGGAATGTTTCTGTTGCACTTTCCCTATAGTTACCTACGCCGGACGTTATCCGGCACCCTTGCCCTGTGGAGCCCGGACTTTCCTCATACACCAACAATGGTGTACGCGATTGTCTGCTCTACCCGAGAATCGAACAATTCTCAGCTGTAAAATTTTCAATCAGAAAAAGGAACCTACAAAGGTAATGCTGTATGTAATTACCACTGCCGCTATGAGCAGAACAACCACAACCTGCAAGGCTCGCTTTCTGTTTTTCTCTCTTTTAGCGCTTTCTTTCATCTCAAAGCCCCCTTTTAAATTACAGCAAACGGATTTAAATTGACGTCGCATTGAATTATATCAACTCCCTCGGTTTTGTCAAGCATTCCCATGATATTTTCACAGAAAATTTGCTCAGTGCCGAAATGCCCGCAGTCAAGCACAGCTATATCCAGCTCTCTTGCCTCCTGAGCGGCATGGTACTTCACATCACCTGTTATATAAAGGTCGCAGCCTGCAGCCTTTGCATTCCTTATGAATTCAGCTCCTGCGCCTGTGCACCAGCCCACTTTTTTTATAGTTCTGTCGAGAGAGCCTGCATAGCTCAAAAGTCTTTTGTCAAGCTTAAGACTTCTCGCCGCATGCTCGATAAAATGCTGGGCCTTCATACCGTCCTCCGGAACAAAGCCCATACGGCAAAAACCGCTTGAATCGGTACCCATAAGGCTTACCTTCTCAAGTCCGAGGACATCTCCCAGATAGTCGTTGTTGCCTCCGTAGCACCTGTCAAAAGGTGTATGAGTTGAATATACGCTTATTCCATGCTTTATGAGCTTCGCAATATAGTCTCCCGTAATATCATTACAGTCAACATTTTTTATACCGCTGAAAATCAGCGGATGATGGGTTATAATCAGCTCCACATTGTTCAATACAGCGTCATATATGACCTGCCTGTTTATTTCCAAAGCGACCATTACTTTTGAAATTTCCCCATCGGTAAGCTTTATCTGCCAGCCGGAATTATCCCACTCCTCCTGAGTCTCCGGCGGTGCGATATTTTCAAGTTTTTCGATAAAATCATCAATTCTCATTTCCTAACCTCCTCAAAAGATACTCAAGGTATTCAACTCTGTAGTTTTGGCGTCTCAATCTGGCGGGCTCCTCCTGCCTGCCCTGTGACATACTTTTTAAAATCAGTTTTTCCAAGTCCAGCTTTTTGTTCAGATATTCTTCTGTCAGCTCATTTTTAAAATCAATGAGCTTATGAGGAAATTCATACTCGATGTCGTCAGGTCCTAAATCCCCTGTAACGGCAATCTCACGCGGAACCACAGTCAGAACTTCACAAATATATTTGCCTTCCCTTACCAGCTTCTCATTGGATATGCAAAAACCGTTGTTATACAGCCACCATCTCAGCTGTCCGATGCGGTTTCTGGGCTGCAGAACAAGCTTCTTGAAAGACCATGACTTTTCTATGTCAGCTCCCAGAATCCCTGTCATCAGTATACCGCCCATTCCTGCTATTACAACAGCCTCGACCTCTCCGGTATCTAACACCTCAATCCCGCTTCCGAGGCGCAGGTCAAAAGCCGTGTCAGGATGGAGGCTGCGGCAGTTTTCCTCTGCCTTTGAAAGTGAGCCTTTGCTGATATCCGCCATTATTACATGGGGACATACCCCCATCTCCCACAGATAAAGAGGCAGAAAACCATGATCGGTTCCTATATCCGCCATGGTTTCGCCCTTTTCTATTTCATCTGCAATTGTTTTAAGTCTCGGTGTAAGTTTAATCATTATTATTTTATCGCTATTCCAGATAATCCTTAAGTTTCTTGCTTCTGCTCGGATGACGCAGCTTGCGGAGAGCCTTAGCCTCAATCTGACGAATACGCTCTCTGGTGACGTCGAACTCTTTTCCCACTTCCTCCAGGGTTCTCGCCCTGCCATCGTCAAGACCGAATCTCAATTTGAGTACCTTCTGCTCCCTTTCTGTCAAGGTGTCGAGAACTTCAACCAGCTGCTCCTTGAGCATTGAGAAGGCTGCCGCCTCAGCAGGCGCAGGCACATCCTCGTCCGGTATAAAATCTCCAAGATGGCTGTCCTCCTCCTCGCCTATAGGAGTTTCGAGGGACACGGGCTCTTGGGCAATCTTTTGAATTTCCCTGACCTTTTCCACGGAAATATTCATCTCTGCGGCAATTTCCTCCGGTGACGGCTCTCTGCCGTAGGTCTGCAGCAGCTGACGGGATACCCTTATGAGTTTATTTATGGTTTCAACCATGTGAACAGGAATTCTTATTGTTCTTGCCTGATCTGCTATGGAACGTGTGATGGCCTGTCTTATCCACCAGGTTGCATAAGTGGAGAACTTGTATCCCTTAGTATAGTCGAACTTATCCACAGCCTTAATAAGCCCCAGATTTCCCTCCTGAATAAGGTCGAGGAAGAGCATTCCTCTGCCTACATATCTTTTTGCAATGCTGACAACAAGCCTGAGGTTGGCTTCGCATAATATCTTCTTGGCCTCCTCGTCCCCCTGCTCCATTCTTTTTGCCAGCTCGATTTCCTCATCGGCGGAAAGCAGCGGAACCTTGCCTATCTCTTTCAGATACATCCTCACAGGGTCGTCTACGGCTATCCCCTTAGGCAGAGTTGCTTCAAGGTCCACATCCTGCGGCTCGTCCATAATCAGATCCGGATCTTCCTGCAAATCAACATCATCGTTTAATAAAATATCAAAATCATCCGGCTCTGTTTCGGAAACGATTTCAATATCCTTTGACATGAGCGCCTCATAGATATCGTCCATCTGATTCTTATCCAGATCCGTAGCTTCGAGCACATCCGCCACTGCGGAGTATGTCAGTTTATTCTTTGTCTGCTTTGCCTTTTCCAAAAGGGTATTCAGCAGCTCCTGCTTTTTTTCCGCAGGGGATAAAACTGTCTCTTCCTTTTCTTCACTTGTTTCAACTGTTTCCTCGGTAACATTTTTTTTCATGTCTTCTGCTGTCATTATTTTCTTCCCCCAAAAGAGTTTTTTTCACGCTGAACCTTCATCAGCTCTTCTGTAAGTTCCTTTATTGAATCACTGCCTGTTTCCTCATCGGCAAGAGCCAGCCTGTCGATAAGCTCCTGTTCACGCTTTACTGCCTTGCTCAGCTTCCAGGTATTTATACACTCTTCGAAAACCTGTTCCTCGTTTCCTGCAACGATTATTCCGTCCAGGGCTTCGGTAAAGGTCTGGCTTTCCACAGGGTCGAGACTGTCGGTGATGTCCGAAAGCTCGAAACCGCCGCTAAGACCGTAAAGCTCAAACATAAGATTTAATATTTTTCTGCCCAGTTCGCTTTCTATTATACCTTGGTTCTCCAGCATTTTCTCCGCAAAGCATGGATTTATCAACATAACCTTAAGCACCGTAGCTTCCATACCGGAAAGCTCTCCTTTGCTTTCTTTTTTCTCATGCCTTCGTCTGCTGATTGCTGCAGCGACAGTATTATTATTGCCTGAGATTTCCATTTTTATAGCACCCTCGGCAATTTTTAGCTCACCTGCCAACTTTTTGATATAAATATCAGCTTCCACAGGACTTAGTTTCCTCAAAATATCCGAGGCTTGCTTCATGTAATCAAGTTTTCCATCATCTGTTTTAAGATCTAGCCCGTTTTTAGCTGCATTTAACTTGTAGTCCGTCATCGGCAGAGCTTCATCCACCAGTTTTTTAAAAGCCTCCCTGCCGTTTTTCTTTATAAACTCGTCCGGGTCCTTGCCGTCTGTAACGTGCAGAACCTTTACCTTGATATCCTCACCGCCCAGTACATCGATACCTCTCAGAGCCGCATTCCGTCCGGCAGTATCGGCATCATATGAAAGCACCACATTTTTTGTGTATCGCTTCAGAAGCCGCGCCTGATTTTCGGTAAGAGCTGTGCCAAGAGAAGCGCCCACGTTTTTAACGCCATGCTGATAAAGGGAAATAGCATCCATATAACCTTCCACAAGAATTGCATTTCCTTCTTTCCCGATATCCTGTTTGGTAATATTCAATGCATACAGGTTGTTCTTCTTTTGAAAAACTATGTTTTCAGGAGAATTAAGGTATTTAGGTTCTGCATCACCTATAGCCCTTCCTCCGAACCCTATTATTTTTCCGCCAGTATTAATTATTGGAAAAATAACACGATTCCGAAACTTATCATGATATTTACCGTCTTTTTCGGAAATCAAACCAAGCTCCAGCAAAAGCTTTTCCTCGACACCTTTATCCTTAAAGTAACGGTACAGACTGTCCCAGCTGTCGTCGGCATATCCTATACCAAATTTCTTAAGAATAGGATCTTCAATACCCCGCTTCTTCATATATACATAGCCCGGATTTCTGCTTTCTGTAAAAGCGCGATAAAAGAACCGTGCCGCTTCTTTATTTATATCGTAATACTTTTCTCTCTCCTGATTTCTTGCTCCTCCGCTGCCCAGTTTTACCTCTATACCATATTCCTTTGCCAGCTTCTCTGCTGCTTCGGTAAAATCCAGATTATAGTACCTCTTGGTAAACTCAATAACGTCACCCGTAGCGCCACACCCAAAGCAGGTAAAAATCTGCTTTTGCTCTGAGACAACAAAAGAAGGCGTCTTCTCGTTATGAAACGGGCACACGCCTTTATAGTTGGCACCTGTTCTCTTAAGGGGTACCACTCTTCCGATAACATCTACGATATTAATCTGACTTTTAAGCTCTTCAATTGTGGCACCGGAATTTCTTCCAAAAGAGTGACCCATCTTTGTCTCCTGTAAAATCATTTATATATTAATATACGACAAAAATGGGCCTTTTCCTTTTTTATTTATGTGTTTTTTGTGTGAAGTCTTTTTTGAATTTATTTCCACCCTTTCGGCACAAAAAGCTCAGTATACGTAGCTAAGGCAAATCTGTCGGTCATTCCTGCCACATAATCCTTTGCTGCCTCCGCTATGCCGTCGGTTTCCGCTATGTGCTGCATGTCCTGCGGAAGTTCATCCGGGTTGTCGATATAATACTTATATAAAGAGCTGAGGACCACCTCAACCTTGGCCAGATCCTCTTCCCGCTTTACCCTGCTGCTCTTATACACGTTTGCAAACATGAAGCTGCGCAGGTCGTTAAGCTCCTCCTTATATTCGGGACTCTGCATTATGGCATCCTTGCCGTCGCTGTTTCTTATAACATCCACCACCATGTTGTTTATACGCTCACGGTGGGTTCTGCCAAAGAGCTCAAGTGAGGTTGCAGGTATATCCTCAAGTGAAATCACTCCACTTCTCACGGCATCATCTATATCGTGATTTATGTAG
Source organism: Bacillota bacterium (assembly GCA_016302545.1). GTDB lineage: Bacteria > Bacillota > Clostridia > Peptostreptococcales > Anaerovoracaceae > SUG1106. The sequence continues at coordinate 18,979 of JAEDNK010000002.1, read as the reverse complement.
GCGATGCGGTCGCTTATCTTTACTATCTGTCCTTCCAGGGTAAAAGGCATGTTGCTGCCGGTGTGGTTTATTATTCCGTCCCGCACCTCTTCAGTCAGGTTCATTCCGCGCCTTGACTGGGTGGATTCCAGCACATCAACCACGCGAAGGCTCTGTTCGTTGTGTTTGAAGCCTCCTTCGTGGATTTTATCCAGAACCTCTTCACCGTTATGTCCGAAAGGCGTGTGCCCAAGGTCGTGTCCCAAAGCGATGGCCTCTACAAGATCCTCGTTGAGATTCAGGGCTCTGGCAAGGGTTCTGGCAATCTGTGACACTTCTATCGTATGTGTAAGTCTGGTTCTGAAGTGGTCGCCTTCGGGAGCCAGAAATACCTGCGTCTTATGCATCAGCCTTCTGAAAGCCTTAGAATGTATTATGCGGTCTCTGTCCCGCTGAAAGTCGGTTCTGATATCGCACTTTTCCTCTGAGAATCTTCTGCCTTTTGACTGTGCGCTCTTTACAGCTTTCTCGGAAAGAAACTCAAACTCTCTTTTTTCCAAATCTTCTCTGAGTAACATCTTCACCCTCCTGTCACTAAATCTAAATACCTGTGTGTCCGAAGCCTCCCGCTCCGCGCTCAGTGTCGTCAATGCTGTCAGCAGCTTCAAATTCCGCCTGAATATACCTTGAAAATACCACCTGGGCTATTCTATCGCCGTTATGTATGGTATATTCTTCTTGCCCCCAGTTTATCAGAGGAACATTCCATTCGCCACGGTAATCGCTGTCTACGGTACCAACTCCATTGACAAGTCCTATGCCGTGCTTTATGGAAAGTCCTGAGCGCGCTCTTACCTGTGCTTCCACACCCTCCGGAAGTTCAACAAACAGTCCTGTGGGTATAAGCCTTCTTTCGCCCGGTTTCAGCGTCACAGGTCCCTCCGGCAGATATGCCCTCAGATCTGCACCTGCAGAACCTGCTGTGGCATATTCAGGCATATGCCCACTTTTGCTTACAACCTTGATTTTATCCATAATATTGTTATTCATTTCAGAACTCCCTACTGCCATTTCCATATTTTTTTCCAGTCAATTCTCTTATTAGTTACTGCCACTCCTGTATAGGCGGTCGGGTCGCATATCAGCCGCTTTACCTGATCTATATCCTCAAGGCTTACCTTATCTATACTCTTAACGACTTCATCGGGTGTAAATATTCTGTCAAGTAATATTAAATTCTTACCATTGGCAAACATACGACTTGCCACATTTTCCTGTCCGAAAATATAGCTACTCTTCATCTGCTCCTTTGCCATGGAAAGCTCCTCCTGCGATACGCCGCCGCACCTCAACACTTCAAGCTCCTCTTCAATGCCGCAAAGGGCGTCTCCGATTTTATCGTGTCCCACTCCTGCGTAGATGATAAAGCAGCCGTCGGTGCTGAAGGAGCTGTTCATGGAAAATACGCTGTAAGCAAGTCCTCTTTCCTCTCTTATGTTCTGGAAAAGCCTCGAGCTCATGCTGCCGCCCATTATATTGTTAAGCAGAGTAAGGGCATAGTACCTCTCATCGTCAAGGGCAACTCCTTTGGTCGCAAGACAGATGTGGCTCTGCTGAATATCTTTCACCAGCACTTTAAAAGCAGGCTTGTATTCTGTTTTCTCGAATTTTCGTCCGGTCTTTGAAGCGGCAAGCTTTCCGAATTTGTCCTCCAGAAAACCGCAGAATTTGTCTTCGTCAAAGTTTCCCGCAACGGAAACCACTATTGAATCTCTGGTATACTCTTTCTCCTTGTATTCGCTGAGCACTTTTCTGCTTATTCCTCTGAGAGATGTAGGCGTCCCGATAATTCTTTTTCCGAGAGGCTGCCCCTTAAATACCAGCTCCGTTGCCGTATCATGTGCCAGATCATCAGGCTGATCCTCTATCATCTTTATTTCTTCATATATAACCTTGCGCTCCTTTGTCATCTCTCTGCTGTCGAACAGGGCATTGTTTAGCATATCCAAAATCACCTCCGCACCTTTTTCCAGATTGTCGGAAATGGTCTTGACATAATAGCAGGTGGCCTCCTTTCCCGTGAAAGCGTTCATCTGGCCTCCTATTTTATCTATGTCCTCTGCTATTTGCCGCGCGCTTCTCTTTTCCGTACCCTTAAACATCATATGCTCTATGAAATGGGATACTCCTGCGTTTGCGGATGTTTCATATACGGCACCCGCCTTTACCCAGACGCCGAAAGCCGCCGACTTTACATAATCTATTTTTTCCATAATTACTCTGACGCCGCAGTCAAGAGTTCTTACCATAATTTTACTCATCTGTTCTTCCTCCGGTCATTGTTATATTCAGTCTGATCAAACAAGGTTTATTGTAACACACTTTCGCCAAAATTCATATACTATGAGAGAAAGATATTGGACTTTAAGGAGGTAAATTTATGAGCTGCTTTGGTGGAAGAGTATCCCAGGACCTCTATCAAAATTGCTGCAACGCCAATGTCCTCTGCGAATTTAACGGAGATTTAAGTAACGTGGTTTCGGAGCCGGTCTTTGTACAAAAGGTGTACGATGCGGTTCTGTTTAACCTTCAGGGTATGAAAACAGTTCAGAACCAGAGCTTTACTCCCCGCATTCCCCAGGGGCACAGAGTTAAAAGAGTGATAGATATCAGATGCAGGAGGAGCTTTAATCCAAATAATGTAGAGGACCCTGCAAATCTTAAGCTTGACGTAGACACTTCAATTTCCGGCGCAACGTTCCTCAGAAACGGCGCAGGTGAAGAGATAACCGTCGTAGGCGCTGACGGAAACTTTTCGGAAAAACTGCTCTTTGCAGACACTTCCGACTGCGATGACAAATGTATGGGCACGCCGGTTTTCGGTACGCAGAACATATCCATTACGGGAAATGTAATCATCGAAATCGATCTGCTGCTGTGTGACAGCTGCAATAACGAAAGCGTATTCACCATATGTACAGATGTAAATATTGCAACCAGAGAACATCCGCTGGTACTTACAAACTTTTTTGAAATCTGTATGCCGTCGGCAATCGACACCGCATTTCTGCCTAGATTTACTGAGTTCTGCAATTCAGCCTGCGAAGCCAGACTTGCAACGAACAATCACGGCAGAGACCTGTGCATAGGTACGGACGGCTCCGTTTCGGGAAATCTGATAATCGCCATCTGTGTAACCTGTGAGAAAAAAATCGTAGTGCCTGTTCAGCTCTGCGTTCTTTCCACAGGCTTCGCACAGGCAGCGGTACAGCAGAACGCCATCTGCACTACATTCCCGACCTTGTTTCCTAATCAGATAAAGCCTTGCGATACCGTGGAAAACTGCGGCGAAAGCTGCCATGAAAGCGAAGAAAGCTGCGAATGCGATGACCGCTGCAGCGAAAGGTGTGAACCGTGCGACCCTTGTGGTGAAGGAAGCGGCAGGGGCAGAAGACCTCAGCCAAGACGTTAAGAAAAGCTGCAATATTAATAATCAAGACAACTTAGAAGTCCTCGTTTTGCGAGGATTTCTTTGCTAATGAGATGTAGACCTGTTGTTTTGGCTACTGCTTGATAGTGGTCACCGAAACCCACCGACTTCTTCGCCATCCATTCGGGTGCACCGAGTTTTCTAAGTCCCCAATAGCGTAACGTGCAAAAAAATTATTGCCAATGAGTTTTTAATATGGTAAAGTAATAGCGTACGGTAGATAAAAAATTTGAAACATTTTTTGAATTTGTACCATTAATGTACAGTATGGAGGTAAACTTATGAAAAAGAAACTCAGCGTATTATTAGTTGTCGTTTTAGTCCTTGCCACTGTCCTTTCAGGCTGCGGCGGCGGAGAAGACACCGTTGAACTGAAAATGGCTACAGGCGGTACAGGAGGTACTTACTACGGCTACAGCGGAATAATTGCACAGGCTCTTGCCGATGTTGTAACCATTACTCCGGAATCAACAGGAGCTTCAATGCAGAATGTGCAGTATCTGCAGACAGGAGAATCCCAGATTGCAATTATTCAGAACGATGTTATGTCCTATGCTTATACAGGAACTGACCTCTGGGCTGCTTCAAACGCAGAAGCTTATACCGATTTCTCAGCAGTAATGGCCTGCTATCCTGAAACTGTTCAGATCATCGCAAAGAAGAGCATCACTTCCATCGACCAGCTTAAAGGCAAAAAGGTTTCCGTAGGCGATGCCGGCTCCGGTGTTGAATTCAACGCTACTCAGGTTCTGGCTGCATACGGAATGGACATCAATAAGGATATTGTAAAGAACAATCAGAGCTTTGCAGATTCAGCTGACTCCATTAAAAACGGAACCATCGACGCTGCTTTCGTAGTTGCAGGTGCTCCTACCACAGCAGTTCAGGAACTGGCTACCACCTATGACTTCAATGTTCTTTCCATCGATAAGGAACATGCAGCTAAGCTTATGGAAGACTACGAATTCTATACAAACCTCACTATTCCTGGCGGTACATATAACTGTGTAGCAGATGATGTTGAAACTGTTGCTGTTATGGCTACTATCGTTGCAAGAAACGACGTTCCTGAGGACACTATCTATGCACTGGTTAAGGGAATCTTTGACAATAAGGACACCATCGCAGCAAACCACGAAAAAGGTAAGCTCATAGACCTTGAAACTGCCGTTTCCGGCATCACCATTCCTTTCCACCCAGGTGCAGAAAAGTACTTCAAAGAACAGGGCGCATTATAATATCAGCTCCTGTACTAAAAATTGAATAGAAAAGTATTTATCGGTATAACCGCAGCGGTGCTTATCGTTGCGGTTATAATTCTTATGTCGGGAACGCTGTCAGGGAAATATCTGATCCTTGAAGATGATGAAACAGGTGAAATATACAGCAAAATTCCGGTGGAAAATTTTGATGAATTTGAAATCACCTTTACACATTCCGTGAATAAAACTCCCGTCACTGATATTTATCAGATACGTGAAGGCGACATATATCTTACAGGCAACATATACTATAGCTTCGGAGCAGGTGTCCCTACCGAAATATATGAAGGACAGACCCTTTCCTACGGAGAAAACGGTGAAATGATTATATCAAATATGGACACGTTAATTCCTGACCTTGTTTATATTATAGGAACTGTAACGGATTACTATTTTTCCGTAAACGGGAGCGAAAAAGTCTGTATGCAGGATCTTTACGGAACAAATAAACACATAAGAATTTACTGCCGCGGTTTCTGACCCGGCTATTACCAAATATAAATCAAAACAGAAAAGAGGTGTAAGCGTTGTTTAAAAAGAAAACAAATCAGCAACCCCCTGAAATAAAAGATGAAAACCTTACCTTTGATGAAAACGGCGATATAGATAGTCAGGTTCAAGCCGTAATGGAAAAATACGACAGAGAATCTAATGTGCGTAACTGGGTAGGAATCCCAAGAAAGGTTATAAGATACCTGATGGTCGCCTTTACCATATATTGTGTACTTATCAACTTTCTTTTTTCCTGGGAAACACGAATTGAAAGAGCCTCCTTTGTAGGCTGTATCGTATTCCTTGTATTCCTCATCTTCCCTGCCCGTAAAGGCGGCGGTAAAAAAGAAAACTACATCCCGTGGTATGATGTCATCCTCGCGCTGGCAGGCGGTTTTTCATTTTTTTATTTCGTTTTCAACTGCCAGAAGATTATCGCGCAGGGCATTATGCTGAGCCAGTTTGAGGTTATTCTCGGAATCATAGGTGTGCTGTGTACCCTTGAAGCCTGCAGACGCTCCGTTGGAATACCTATCGTCATTGTTTCTTCATGCTTTATCATTTACGGACTTACCCAAAAGTCCTTCCTTCTGACGGTGTATAATCTCTTCTATACCACAGAAGGTGTAATCGGTACTCCTATCAGAGCCTGCTCTACCTTTATCGTGCTCTTTGTAATGTTCGGCAGCTTCCTGAAGCAGACGGGAATCACGGACTTCTTCATAGAGATGGCAAACTCCATCGCAGGAAGCTCAGACGGCGGTCCTGCCAAGGTTGCGGTTATTTCCTCCGCTCTCTGCGGTATGGTCTCCGGTTCATCCGTAGGTAACACTGTAACTACAGGTGCAGTAACCATCCCTCTGATGAAAAAGACAGGCTACAAGCCTGAGTTTGCAGGAGCCGTAGAAGCGGCTGCCTCCACAGGTGGACAGATAATGCCGCCTATTATGGGTGCTGCTGCCTTCCTTATGGCCGAATACGCCAGCGTTCCTTACGGAACCATCGCCAGCAAGGCTATACTCCCTGCTGTACTGTATTTTGCGGGAGTATTTATGGCAGTACATCTTGAGGCTAAGAAGACGGGTCTTAAAGGTCTTTCAAAGGAAGAACTCCCTAACTTCTTTAACGTATTATTCAAAAAGGGTTATCTGCTCGTTCCGCTTATTGCTCTGGTAATACTGATAATAAAGACAACTATGGCTCTGGCTGCTATCATAGGTACTATTCTTTCAGTTATCGTGAGCCTTTTCAGAAAGGACACCAGAATTAATGTGACCAAATTCTTCGATGCTCTCGAGGATACTGCAAAGAGTACCCTTACCGTAGGCGCCGCCTGTGCCGTAGCCGGTATCATCGCCTGCATCATCACTACCACAGGCATAGGAACCAAGCTGATTTCGGCTATCGTAGGACTTTCCGGCGGTCATATGTTTATCGCTATGTTCCTTACTATGATAACCTGCATTGTGCTTGGTATGGGCGTTCCTACTACTGCCAATTATGTAATCATGGCTACAACCTGCGCACCTATTCTCATTTCCATGGGAATGCCTGCACTGTGTGCCCACATGTTCGTATTCTACTTTGGTATAGTTGCGGATATTACCCCTCCTGTTGCCCTTGCGGCATATGCAGGAAGCGCTATCGCAGGCTCTCGTCCGATGAAAACTGCGGTAAATGCCACGACGCTGGCCATTGCGGCCTTCATTGTCCCTTACTGCTTCGGCTTTAACCCTGCACTGCTCTTTATCGACTGTACATGGTGGCAGGGCATTCAGGTGGTTGTCACCTCCCTCATCGGTGTTTACGGCGTAGCGGCAGGTCTGAGAGGATATGCCTTTGACCATCTCAATGCGATAATGCGTATCGTGATAATCGCAGGCGGACTTCTTCTTATAGACGCCGGCGCAGTTACGGATATTATAGGTATCGCAATAGTTATCGGTATTTCGGCATTTCAGCAGATAAACAAAAAAAGAAAGCTTGCAGCCTAGGCTGAAGCCAAAATCTGAAAGCATATCAAAACCCGGGTATTCATCGAATGCCCGGGTCTTCTTTTCTTTATAGTTTACTCATTACATAATCAGCATACTCACTGCACCTGGCCCCATCTCTGGTACCTGTAACCACAATTTTCTTCTCTTTTTCTCCGCAGACATAAAGGGCATCTGCCAATCTGTCTGCCTTTTCCGCAAAACCCAGCTGCCTTATCATCATCTCTGTAGCCTTAAAAATACTTGAAGGGTTTGCATACTCTGCCAGTCCTTCTTCAACCATTCTAGGGGCCGAACCGTGGATAGCCTCAAACATTGCATATTTTGAACCCAGGTTCGCACTTCCTGCTGTGCCTACTCCGCCCTGAATCTGAGCTGCCTCGTCGGTTATTATATCGCCATACAAATTAGGAAGGACGAACACCTGGAACTGATTTCTGATATCCTTGTTTACCAGATTGGCTGTCATAATATCTATGTACCAGTCCTCAGACTCAATTTCCGGATATTCAGCCGCTATCTCGTGGCATATTCTTGAAAAGCTCCCATCTGTCTTTTTCATTATGTTTGCCTTTGTAACTATCGCCACCTTTGTTTTGCCGTTGGCACTGGCAAAGTCAAAGGCCGCTCTGGCAATTCTCCTTGTTCCCGGCTCTGTGGTCACCTTAAAGTCCATAGTCAGCCTTCCCGGAATTTCAATTCCTCTGCTTCCCAAAACATATTCACCTTCAGTATTTTCTCTGAAAAAAGTCCAGTCAATCCCCTCCTCCGGCACCGAAACAGGTCTTACATTGGCATACAGGTCAAGCGCCCTCCTTAATGTAACATTGGCACTTTCCATAGTTCCGCCCTTTGGTGTAGTGGTAGGACCTTTGAGAAGCACATCGCATGACTTTATTTCAGCAAGCACATCATCAGGCACCGATTTGCCAAGAGCCGTCCTGTTTTCTATTGTCAGACCCTCGATTACTTTAAGAGTAACCTTTCCGGATTCGATTTCGTCAGCCAAAAGCTTCCGCAGCAATCTTTCAGATTCCCTCATAATCACAGGACCGATTCCATCGCCCCCGATGAGACCTATGGTGACACCTTTGTTGATGTCGCAGTACGGGAAATCACCGCCGTCCTTCATGCGATCAACTCTGTCCATCTGCTCTCTCAGGAGTGTTTCAAAATCATCTATCGCTCTCTGTATAAAATTTTCTCTTCTGTCGTCAAACATTACAGTCCTCCTCCCTGTCCTACATATTTAAGAAGCCCTCCTGCCTTCAAAATGGCTTTCTGACGGTCTGTGAAGCTGCAAACCAGCTGAATATCTTTTCCTGTTTTTTCGTCGGTTAAAACGAGATTTCCGCTGTCCATACCCTCGTAAACATTTTTGATGGAAAGCATATCAGACTGGCTGAGGCTGTCGTAGTCATCAGGGTTCTTAAAGGTCAGAGGCATTATTCCTGCGTTAATGAGATTAGCCGCATGTATTCTGGCGAAACTCTTGGCTACTACAGCCCGTAACCCAAGATACAGAGGTACTAATGCTGCATGTTCTCTGGAAGAGCCCTGTCCGTAGTTGTTACCGCCTACGATAATGCTCTGTCCCGCCGCCTTGGCTCTCTCAGGGAATGTTTCATCGCAAACCCCGAAGCAGAACCTTGAAAGATAAGGTATATTTGAACGATAAGGCAGTATCTTTGCTCCTGCCGGCATTATATGGTCTGTGGTGATGTTATCTCCCACCTTAAGGACCAGCTCGGCTCTCAAAGTATCTCCCTGCGGAATGCTGTCAGGGAAAGGCTTTATGTTAGGTCCTCTAAGGATTTCCAGTGTCTTGGCTGTTTCCTCATCAGCAGGAGGAATCACAGCACTGTCATCTATCTTGAATTTTTCCGGCATTGACACCTGAGGCATGTCTCCCAGCATTCTTGGATCAGTTATTTCTCCCGTAAGTGCTGCTGCAACGGCTGTTTCCGGTGAAACCAGATATACCTGACCGTCAGCAGTACCTGAACGACCTTCGAAATTTCTGTTAAATGTTCTCAGTGATACTCCACCTGAATTAGGTGAAAATCCCATTCCTATACAAGGTCCACATGCACACTCAAGCAATCTTGCACCGCTTGCCAGAATATGAGTCAATGCTCCACAGTCTGCCAGCATTGAAAGAACCTGTTTTGAGCCTGGTGATACCGAAAGACTTACCGACGGATCAATTGTCTTTCCTCTAAGAAGAGCCGCTGCTTTAAGCATATCGTAAAGTGATGAATTAGTGCATGAACCTATGCATACCTGATCAACTTTTGTGCCATTAAGGCTTTCCACTGTTACAACGTTATCCGGGCTGTGCGGGCACGCTATCAGAGGCTTCAGTTCTGACAGATCTATATCTATAACTTTGTCATATACTGCATCTTCGTCGCTTCTCAGTTCTATGTAATCTTCTCCCCTTCCCTGTGCTTCGAGGAAAGCTTTAGTAATCTCGTCTGACGGGAAAATTGATGTGGTAGCACCCAGCTCAGTTCCCATATTAGTTATGGTAGCACGTTCAGGAACTGAAAGGGTCTTTACACCTTCTCCTCCCCATTCTATTATGGCTCCAACACCGCCCTTTACGGACAGTATGCGCAGAATTTCCAGACTCACATCCTTTGCAGTAACAAAGTCATGAAGCTTGCCTGTAAGATTTACTTTGTACATTTTAGGCATGGTTATATAGTATGCCCCGCCGCCCATGGCAACGGCCACGTCAAGTCCACCTGCTCCCATGGCAAGCATTCCGATACCTCCGCCTGTAGGTGTATGGCTGTCCGAGCCTATAAGTGTTTTGCCCGGCTTGCCAAAGCGCTCAAGGTGAACCTGATGACAGATTCCGTTGCCGGGCCTGGAAAAATACAGACCATATTTCTTCGCCATTGACTGGATGAATCTGTGGTCATCTGCATTTTCAAATCCTGACTGAAGTGTATTGTGATCTATATATGCTACGGAAAGCTCCGTTTTTACTCTGGGCACCCCCATGGTTTCGAATTCAAGATATGCCATGGTTCCGGTTGCATCCTGTGTAAGTGTCTGGTCTATCTTGAGAGCGATTTCCTCACCGGGAATCATCTCACCGCTTACGAGATGTTCTTTAATTATTTTTTGTGCTAATGTAAGTCCCATTTATATGTACTTCCTTTCTCTTATCCCTTTATAATACTTGCATAGGCGTGTTCTAGATGAGCCATCATGAGTCTCTCCACTTCTTCAATATCTCTTCTGGCCATAGCCTCGTATACCTTTCTATGTTCCTTTACTGAGTTCATGATTCTGTCGCTCTTTTCCAGAGAAGCCTTTCTGTATTTGGAAAGTTTATGATGTATAGGTGACAGTATGATTTCATAGGTGGTGCTGCCGCAGCAGGAATAAATAAAATCATGAAATTTCGTGTCCAGATTTTTAACTGCTTCCGCACCTCCCGCTTCTACAGCCTTTTCCTGTCTTTTAAGAATCGCTCCCAACTCTGCAAGAGCCTCATCACTCATCTTTTCTGCAGCCAGCGCCGTTGCTTTAGCCTCGATTTTTCTCTTCACATCAAACATATCGTCTATATCTCCGGCGGTTATTCCCAGGACCTTGAAACCGGCACCCGTTTCTTCAACAAGTCTTTCTGCTTCCAGTCTTATGAGGGCTTCTTTTACGGTTCCCAGTCCCACTCTGAGATCTGAGGCCGCCTTTTCCGGAGAAATAATACTCCCCTGTGGATATTGTCCATGAAGTATCTCTTCCTCTATTTTTTCGGAAATCTGGTTTGAAAGGGAAACTTTTTTATAATCTATCATTTTGCGAACTCCTTACCGTCTGTCAATTCTCTGATTTTGTTTTCTATCTCACTGTTTGCGAGGCTTGTGGTTCTGCCGTCTGCATACATTTCGTCAACCCAATCCTTGATAGCCTTGACCAAATCATCATTTTTGCTCAGCTTCTGTTCCTCTGAAAGACCGTAATGTTCATTTATCCAGTATGCGATACCTGCTGCACCTGAGGTCTTGCTTACTGTAACTCCAGGTGCACGGTTGAGTATCTTCTTGGTGTTGAAAATATTATATATTTCCTCATCTTTCATGAGTCCGTCAGCATGTATGCCCGCTCTGGTTACATTAAAGTTTTCTCCTACAAAAGGAGTCATTGGAGGAATGTTATACCCCATTTCATCTCTGAAGTATGCACCGATTTCAGTCACAACCGTCGGATCCATTCCGTCAAGAGAACCGCGAAGGGATGCGTATTCAAACACCATCGCTTCAAGAGGAATATTACCTGTTCTCTCTCCGATACCAAGCAAAGAGCAGTTTACCGCACCGCAGCCATAAAGCCATGCAGCGGACGCATTGGTAACCGCTTTATAAAAATCGTTATGTCCGTGCCATTCAAGCATTTCGCTAGGTACTCCGGCATAATGCTGCAGGCCATACACGATACCAGGAACACTTCTTGGCAGAGATGCACCTGCATAAGGCACACCGTATCCCATGGTGTCACATGCCCTTATCTTAACAGGAATGCCTACTTCTTTTGAAAGCTCCATGATCTCATTGACAAAAGGCACCACGAAACCATAGAAATCAGCCCTGGTTATGTCCTCCAGATGACATCTAGGAACTACACCTGCATTAAATGCATCTTTTATAGTGGCCAGATAAAAGTCTACCGCCTGCCGTCTGGTCATATTCATCTTTTTGAAAATATGATAGTCGCTGCAGGATACCAGTATGCCGGTCTCCTTAATGCCCATCTCTTTGACCATTTTGAAGTCTTCCTTGGAAGCTCTTATCCAGGTGGTGATTTCAGGGAAAGTATATCCAAGCTCCATGCATTTATCGATGGCTTCTCTATCCTTTTTTGTATAAATAAAAAATTCCGACTGTCTGATCAGGCCGTAAGGTCCGCCAAGCTTAGCCATTAATTTATATAGGTCAACTATTTGCTTTACCGTGTAAGGAGCCATCGACTGCTGGCCGTCCCTGAATGACGTATCAGTAATCCAGATATCTTCCGGCATGTTCATAGGCACACGTCTGTGGTTAAAGGCAACCTTCGGCACTTCGTCGTAATTATATATCTGTCTGTAAAGATTAGGTTCTTCAATATCCTGCAGAGAATACTTATAAATGCTCTGCTCAAGAAGGTTTGATTTCTTTGAAATTTCAAGCATTTCCTTACTTGTCCTCTCTTTCTTTATTTTCCGATGTTACAAGTATAAAACTGCCTCAGGGAAAAGTCAATACATTTTTCAAAAATGTTTTTAAATTGTTTTTTCTTTGGCAAAGTAAAACCCGGAAGTGACCTTCCGGGCTCAAAAATCATTTTTTTTACTTATTAGCTTCCTGTACCAGCTGTGCACCGTAATGAAGAGCCTTTAAGTTAACTTCTTCTGTTCCCTTCGGTACATGATTAAGAACAGCTTCCTCTATAGCCTTCTGTGAAGCTACGTGAAGCAGCTCGTTCACCACACCTACTGAAATGATATTGGCCGACATACGGTTTTTTATTACCTCTGCCGCACCGTCAAGAATAGGAAGATGGTAAACTGTGTGAAGGGCTTCAATCTCATCGGGAACATTGATTCCCTCATCTACTACTACTACTGCCTTATTTTTCAGGCAGCCTACATACTTATCCAAAGAAACCTGGGTCAGCGCCAGAAGAATGTCCGGTTTGATTACCTTGGTATATGTAATTCTTTCATCGGAGACGATAGTCTCGGCTTTGGAGGAGCCTCCTCTTGCCTCCGGTCCGTAGGCCTGGCACTGAACCACGTGCTTTCCGTCCTCATAAGCAGCCTCGGCAATAATGATGGTACCCATGATTACGCCCTGTCCGCCGGAGCCGGTCATTCTTATTTCCGTCTTAGCCATTACTTGTCACCTCCGACCTTCTCGATAATCTTCATATACATATCAGTATATTCTTCTTTGTTGTCAATCTTTGACAGCTCTCCGATGAGAAGCTTTCCTTCAAGCTGCTCAGGAGTCATCTTTGCAGCAGCTTTAACATCTACGGCATTGTCCTTCTGCCATTCAAGCATCTTAACCGAATCGCCCTTCTTATTCTTACGTCCGTAATATGTAGGACATACGGATATACCTTCAATAAGTGAGAATCCGTGGTGCTTTATACCTGCTTCGATAAGCTTTACTGCCTGTTGAGCATGGTAAGCCGTGCAGCGTCCCGTGAAGGTAGCTCCTGCTGCCTGTGCCAGCTGCGGAATGTCGAAGTTATAGTCAATGTTGCCGTAAGGAGCGGTTGTTCCCTTTTCGCCGTGAGGTGTGGTAGGCGAATACTGTCCGCCTGTCATACCGTAAATATTGTTATTGAAAACGATTACGGTCATGTCTATATTTCTTCTGCAGGCGTGGATCAGGTGATTTCCACCGATGGCAGTTGCGTCTCCGTCCCCTGTGATTACGATTACGTGAAGGTCAGGATTTGCCAGCTTTACGCCTGTTGCAAAAGCTATAGCACGGCCGTGAGTAGTATGTAATGTGTTGAAGTTCATATATCCTGCCGCTCTCGACGAACATCCGATACCTGAAACGATAACAACCTTATCCGGGTCAAGTCCGCAGTTTTCGATTGCCTGCGCAACGTCTCTCATCAATATTCCGTGACCGCAGCCCGGGCACCAGATATGGGGAAGTCTGTTGACACGCATTGTTTTTTCAATAAGTTTACTAGGCATATTAATATACCTCCTTTACTTTGTCTATTACGTCGGTAGGCGTAATAGTGGTTCCGTCAATCTTGCCGAGGAAATCGACAGGTACTCTGCCCTCTACTATTCTCTGCACTTCAAGGAGCATCTGTCCGTCGTTATGCTCTGCAACGATAATCTGCCTGAGATGCTTGTTTTCCTTTATAACCTTGAGAAGCGCCTCTTCAGGGAACGGCCATACCGTAATAGGTCTGAACATACCGATCTTGACAAAGTCCATGTCCTTTGCATCCTCCATTGCGCCCTGTACTGCTCTTGCTGTACCGCCGAAGCATACGATCAAGGTTTCGCAATCTTCACAGTCAACCTCTTCCCATTTCTGAATACGATCTCTTCTCATTCTTATCTTGTCAAGAAGACGTCTTTCCTGAGTGTCGGTAATATTGTTATCGTTAGTCGGGAAACCATCTAAATCGTGGAAAAGACCCGTCACGTTAAACTTGTCTCCTTCGCCGAAAGGCGCATATTCAGGAACGTAGTTTCCTTCCTGCACTGCGTAAGCCAAAGTTCCGTTAAAGCTGCGGTCAACTCTTCTGTCGGAAATCTCCAGTTCTTCAGGCGGAATGAGCTCACAGCCTTCTCTCAGGTGTCCGATGATTTCGTCCATGAGGAAGATTACAGGCACTCTGAATCTCTCTGCCATGTTGAAGGCTCTTACAGCCTCGGTATAACACTCCTGAACCGATGAAGGTGAAATTACGATAACAGGATGGTCACCGTGAGTTCCCCACTTAGACTGCATCAAGTCGCCCTGTGACGGTGATGTAGGAAGACCTGTGGAAGGGCCTTCTCTCTGCACATCTACTATAACGATAGGAATTTCTGCAATAGCAGCATATCCTATATTTTCCTGCTTAAGTGAGAAGCCCGGACCCGATGTTGCAGTCATGGACTTGAGTCCTGCCACGGAAGCACCCAAAGCAGCGGCAATACCGCCGATTTCGTCTTCCATCTGAATAAATTTACCGCCTACCTGCGGAAGTCTCAGAGCACTTCTTTCAGCAATTTCTGTTGAAGGAGTTATAGGATAGCCTGCGTAGAACTTCATTCCGGCAGCGATTCCTCCTTCTACAACGGCTTCGTTGCCCTGCAGTAATTGAAATCTCTTTCCCATTAGTTTTCCTCCTCTATATAAATTGCATAATCCGGACAGCGAAGTTCGCAAAGTCCACACTTGATGCACGCTTCTTCATCAGCCATATGCACCTTTTCGTGCTCAACTGCGAGCACATTCTTAGGGCAAAACGCTACGCATATTCCGCAGCCTTTGCACCACTTCGGATTGATGACCAAAGTTTTGTTTTTTGCCATTTAAGATCACCTCGTAATTGTATTTAAGTTTAATCACTTTTCCCTATAATACCATACATTGTTGAATTTTCAACATTTTAAGAGAAAAAGCACTTTTTTTATACAAAAGGACTTTTTGTATATAAAAATACAAAAAAACTTCCGTTTATTTTTCAAAGTACGAGATAAATCTACCGGCATTTTCAGTAAGAATTTCATTTTCGCATACCGCAGTCTGACCTCCGACAATAACCCAGTGGATACCTGTAGGTGGTGTGGAAAGGTCTCCGAATGTGGCGCCATCAATTATAGTTTCAGGATCAAACACGGTTATATCTGCGTCAGCTCCAACCTTTATTACGCCTTTTCGGTTTTCAAGGTCAAGGCGTTTCGCCGGTTCAAGAGTCATCTTTCTGAGGCCGTCTATCAGTGAGAGACGTTTTTCTTCACGTACATACTTACCAAGCACTCTCGGGAAAGTTCCGGCAGCTCTCGGATGACCGTTACCATGGTTGATAATACCGTCGCTTGCCACCATACCCTTTGGATTTGCCACCGCCTGGGCAATTTCCTCTTCGTTCATTACGAAAGCGACTACAAGCATCTTTGGATAATTCATTCTGGCGTCTCTGAATATTTCCTCAGTACAATATACATTCTTATATGGCTCATCTGTAAGCATCAGATCCTTATAATCCTTTCCCCATGCTTCAAGACATCCGTCATCAAATACTGTTGAATTGATTTCCGTAGAAAATGCATTATAAGGATAAGTGTCAAAATTCAGTCTCGAATCCTCTTCCATGGCTTTGTTTATAAGGTCGAGTGATTCCTTCATCTGACCCATTGCAGAACAGCTGGAAAGATGTGAAATCTGAAATTTCTTATTGATATGCTTCTGAATATCCACCATCTCCCTGATGGAATCGATGCTCCTTATGCAGTCGCTCCTGTAGTGGGCTGCAACCAGAAGATTCGGATCATCAGAGGCTTCTGTGCCGTAAATTATTTCATCAAAGGCAATGCCGGGATCGTACTCAATGCCAAAGGAAATACCTATAGCGCCCTCCTTAAGGTCCTCCTGCATTTTTCTCCTTATTATGTCCCACTGCTCTTTGGTCGCAGCATCATAATGGCCTAAACCCAAACCTGTTCTGTACCAATTGTAGCCGGTGAGCATGGCATAGTTCACCGGAGAGCCACCCAACTCATTGATTGTATCTTTGAATTCCTTTAAAGTCTGGTACTGCACACCGCAGTTTCCGCCTACGCAGGTGGTAACCCCCTGCCTCAGCATCATTTTGGAAATGACATATTCCTTTCCTTCTCCGGCGAAATTTTCTTCGTGCATATGGATATCTATAAAGCCCGGTGAAACCACCTTATTCTTTGCATCGATTACTTTTGCGGCTTCGGGAGTTTCATTGCCTATATAGACGATTTTGCCGTCCCTTATACCGATATTCGCTTCTATAAGCTGATTTTTTTCATAATCGGGATATTTGCCCGCTGTAATTAAAATGTCTAACATAATATCCTCCATATAAATCCTACCTGTTATTATTTTTCTATTCTTTCCAAAACAGACAGAACCAGGCATATAATAACATAAGAAGCTGCCATGGGAACCGTCAGCGAAAATAGAAAGACATACCAGGTGTCATTGTTTTTCATCATCATCATTTCAGTTATCATGGTTATTGCAGCCGAAACGATAAGCGCTCTTTTGTTAAAAGACTTTCTCAGTGCGTATATGAGAACTATTACCGAAATAATTATCGGTGAAAGTGAAATTATCGCAGTCATAAATCTACTTTTCCTCTTTAGAATATATAAAATGGCATTACCCTCTTCCTCTAAGGGCGATGGGTAATGCCACAATAATGCTGATTATTCAGTAATCAACGGTCAAAATTCCTTTCATTACTGGAGACCCATAAGCTGAGCAGCTATTACGAAAATGGCTCCCAATAAATACTGCAGTCCGATTAAAGGAAGTATCCACTTAGCCCACTTTGACCAAGGTACCTTAGCCAGTGCAAGACCTGCCATAAAGTATCCCGATGTCGGAGTGAAGATATTGGAAATACCGTCACCTAGCTGGAACGCGATACAAGCTGTCTGTCTGGTTACTCCCACCAAATCAGCCAGAGGAGCCATAATAGGAATTGAAACGGCAGCCTGTCCGGAACCGGAAGGAACGATGAAATTGAGCAGGCACTGGAATATGTACATGCCTATTGCAGATACAGTTGCAGGCAGTCCGTTTAACAAGGAAGCAGCGCCATGCAGAATTGTATGCAGTATCTGTCCGTCATTCATAACTACGAGAATACCTCTTGCGAAACCTACTACCAAAGCTCCGGAAGCGATATCTGCCATACCTTTTCCAAGAGTAATTGCATAGTTGTTGAAACCCAGTCTTCCGATAGCCGCAACTATCATAGACATCGCGAAGAACAGAGCGGCGATTTCATCCATGTACCAGCCTTTTTTGATAACTCCCCAGATAAGCAGAACTATTGAAGCGAGGAATACTAAGAGTATCAGCTTTTCTCTTGTGCCAAAGGCCGGAAGATCATCAAGGTCTATTACGTCTTCTCTCGTCTTATCAAAGTCATGCATAGAAGAGAGCTGAGGGTTTTTCTTTATCTTTCTCGCATACAGCATTACAAATACAATTGCAAGTAAAACCATGCAGATGTACATAACTACTCTGAAGTTCATTCCAGAAAGCAGCGGCAGCTGTGCTATACCCTGTGCAACCTGAATGGTAAACGGGTTCATGAAAGCGCCGGCAAAGCCTGCTCCCGCTCCGCAGAATACGATAGCCGTACCTGTGATGGAGTCATATCCCATAGCGATGCACAGAGATACGAAAATCGGGATGAAAGGAATGGTCTCCTCTGCCATGCCGAATACAGAGCCGCAAAGCGAGAAGAGGAACATGATTACAGGAATGATGAGAATGGAAGAACCCTTTAATGCCTTTATCATTCTGCCCATACCTGCTTCAATAGCTCTTGTCTCCTGAAGAACTGCCATAGCTCCTCCAACGATAAAGATGAAGAAGATAATCTGTGCAGATTCCTGCAAACCTCTTGGAACGGCCGTCAGGAACTGCATCAATGTAACCGGCGTCTGATCTACGTTGTGGAACGTCTCCGGATTTACTACCGTTCTTGTCTGGCCTGTTTCAGGATTAACTACGATATCCATCATATCGTATACACCCGCAGGTACGACATAGCTCAGAAGTGAAAAGAGCAGAATAAGTGCCAGCAGCAGGATATAAACGTGAGGCACTGCAAATTTCTTTTTCTTTTCCATAATTTTACCTCCCTAAAAAAAATAAATAATTGCTGAGATATTAAAAATCTATTAATATCTCTATTAATATCTCTGTTAATATCTACTACTTATTATACTTCAACAATTTAAACGAGTAAACACTTTTTTTGGGTGGTTTTTTACACTATTTCTGGAAATCCTCCTTCATCCTGCGGATTTTCTCCTCATCGGAGAATATCTTTGCAATCTGAAGCCCGATTACCATTGCACCTTGCCTAATGGAATTATGTGCCCTCTCGGTTTTTACGGCAGCCGCAAATTCCCGTGTATGAATTGCAACTCCCCTGTCCACTATCTGAATAGTAGGATGGAAGGTCGGACATGCAAAGCTGACATTTCCCGCATCGGATGAACCGAATATCTTGTCGTGGTC
>JAEDNK010000055.1 GCA_016302545.1 Bacillota bacterium | reverse complement strand
TTATTCGATTCTTTCGAAGTCGTCTGCGCCGTGCTTGCAGAGAGGACAGATGAAGTCTGCCGGAAGCTCGTCGCCTTCGTAGACATATCCGCAGATTTTGCAAACCCAGCCGGTCTTCTTTTCCTCGATCTTTGGTTGTGGCTTCGGCTTGATGTGGTCGAAATAGTATGCATAGGTTACTGACGGATCCTGGTTGAGAACTGCTGCCTCAGTAAGCTCTGCGATAAACAGAGTGTGAGTGCCGTAGTCGTGTGCATCGATGACCTTTGCTGACATGAAGGCGTTAGTTCCCTCTGTTACATAAAGGAGACCGTTAGCACTGCGGGACGCATGCTCTTCGTAGCCTGCAAACTTGTCCGTATCCTTTCCGCTGGCAAAGCCGAAACGCTTGAAGATATCGAATGAAGCTTTTTGTGAAAGCACTGAAACGTTGAAAACGCCTGTGTTCAGAATCATGTCGTGAGTGTAGTTTGCTTTGTTTACGGCGATATTGATTCTGTTTGGGGTGCTGGTAAGCTGCGCAGCTGTGTTGATGATGCAGCCGTTGTCTTTGCCGTCTGCCTGTGCGGTGAGAACGAACAGGCCGTAGGAGAACTTCTGAACGGTCTTAGGGTCGATTTCTGCGGCAGCCATGGCAGCTTCATTGATAACAGGCTTTTCGAAGCGAGGGATTGTAGCGGAAACTGCGTCAACCAGCGCATCTATCTGAACCATCTGTTCCTTCTTAAGTGATGATTTAAGAGTAATAGTATTGTTAAGGATGTTCATGTCCTGACAGCCTGCCAGAATCTCACGCATAAGTCCTCCGCTGGTAGGGGCCCAGGAGCCGTTTTCCACAAGTGCAACGGTTCTGTTCTGGATGTTGTGAGCGGCCAGGTCGCGAAGAAGCTCCTCCATGGAAACGAAGATGCCTGCGTTGTATGTAGTGGACGCGAAAATCAGGTGGCTCCACTTAAATGCTGCAGCTACGATTTCGGAAGCAGGGGTTACAGATACGTCAAACATCACTGTCTTAACGCCCTTATCACGGAGCTTGCTGGAAATGATTTCGGCTGTGTTTTCTGTGTTGCCGTATACTGAAGCATAGGCAATCATAACGCCTGTTTCTTCAGGAGTGTAGGTACTCCACTTTACATATTTATCAAAGTAGTCTTCAAGATGGCTTCTCCATACAAAACCGTGGAGAGGGCAAATCATCTTGATGTCCAGGGCGTGTGCTTTCTTGAGAAGGGCCTGCACCTGTACACCGTACTTGCCTACGATATTTGCGTAGTAACGACGTGCTTCGTCCATATATTCGTTGTCGAAATCAACTTCATCAGCAAAGAGTGCGCCGTTGAGAGCTCCGAAGGTTCCGAAAGCATCTGCGGAGAAAAGGATTCCTCTTTCCTGCTCATAGGTAACCATAACCTCAGGCCAGTGAACCATAGGTGCCATCATGAACTGCAGGGTGTGGTGTCCGGTGTTTAATGTGGTGCCTTCCTTTACGATGAAAGCCTTTCCCGTAACATCCAGACCGAAGAACTGGTCAATCATCGCTGCTATCTTTTCGTTGCATACGATGGTGGCGTCCGGATATCTGAGAAGAAGCTCTGTCAAAGTAGCCGAGTGGTCCGGCTCCATGTGCTGAATTACCACGAAGTCCAGCTTGCGTCCTGCCAGAGCATGTTCAACGTTCTGGAAAAACACACTCCCCACGGCTTTGTCTACTGTATCGAAAAGCACTGTGGTGTCGTCCAGCAGAAGGTAGGAGTTATAGGAAACACCTCGCGGAACTGAATATACACCTTCAAACATGGCCAGACGTCTGTCGTTGGCGCCGACCCAGATTAAGTCGTCAAAAATTTTCTTAGTGCACTGCATATCTGTTTTCCTCCTGTGTTTGAGTCTTATACTATATAATACACCCAAGATACCTGTTTAATCAAGGGGATTAAAAAAGTTCTATTTAGAAAAATGTTGACAAAGGAGGACTACAAGTGTAAACTAAGCTCAGAGATAGGATTACAAATGTAAACCGGGAGAATTCAGGCATATGTTGACCACAGTTGATGCTAAAGTCAGGAGGCGAGATATAATGGAGGATATAAGAATAAGCGATTCGGAGTGGGCTGTCATGAAGGTTCTCTGGCAGGGCGGTTCTGAGGGGATGTCCCTGAAAGAGATTGACGAAGCTATAATTTCTCAGGGATGGAGCTATACCACCGTGAGGACAATGGTAGGGAGACTTACAGAAAAGGGAGCCATAAGGGCAGACAAGTCCCATAAGGGGAGCTTTAAATATTACCCGGCGGTTTCCGAGGAAAGGTGCCGCAGGGCTGAGGTGAAGAATCTCATGGAGAAGCTTTTTGACGGTTCAGCAAAGCTGATGGTTTCTTCTCTGGTCCGTGACAAAGGACTGACAGAGGAGGAAGAGAGGACACTGCTTGAGATAATAGAAAAGATGGAGTAGAGATATGATGGGGAATCTGATAAATACATTGCTGGCAGTCACGGTAGTGGCGCTGGGAATTCTGGCAGTAAAGGTGCTGCTGGGAACACGCATTACACCTAAGGGGCACATGCTCATGTGGCTTGCCTTGGCGGCAGTTATGGTGACGGCACCCTTTGCCCATAAGCTGCCGGAGTCGGAGCTTTCGGCAAGAAAATACATTCCGCAGGTTGCAGAGGAAAATTTTGAAGAGGTACGGGGCACGCAATTTATCGCGGGGGTTCTTCTGGAGGATGAGGATCGGCTTTACGAGGTCATGAGGAGCCGGGTGGAGTTCAAAGTGCCTTTGACGGGGCAAAAGGTTGAAAAGGATTATCTGAGCACCCCGCAATTTGTCCGTATGCTGTCAAATGCCGGTATGACGGTATGGCTTACAGGAACTTCCTGCGGGCTGGTGCTGCTTATTGTCACATATATGAGGAACCGCCGCAGGCTTACGGCAATGTCGGCTGAAGCGGAAGACGAGAGACTGGCTGCCTTTCAAGAACTTAAGGAGAAAATGAAAATCCGCGGTCATGTGAGGCTGAGAACGGGAGCAGATTCAACCATGCTGGCTCTTGCAGGCGGTGGACCGACGGTTTTCATTGAAGACGAATATGAGGGAGAAGAGCTGAAATTTGTGCTGGCTCACGAACTGACCCACTACAGGCACGGAGACCTGATATGGAATCTGGCGGCGGCGCTTATTATCTGTCTGCTCTGGTGGAATCCGGTAATATGGATTGCTTTCAGAAGATTTCGAAGGGATATGGAGGTTTACTGCGATTATGACGCTGTAAAGGTCGCAGAAGATAAGAAAGGATACGCTACGGTGCTGGTAAAGGCTGCGGCAGGTAAGGAAAGTTTCATACCGGCAACAACCTCCCTCATCGGAGGGGAAAAGGAGGTTTCCGCCAGAGTCAAGGCGTTGGCGGCTTTCAAGAAGCCGAAGGTGTTGGTGACGGCGGTTTCGGTGATAATTCTCGGAGCGGTTATATTATGCCTGCTGCTTAATCCTGAAACGGTTACGTCGGAGAAGCCTGCCGCCCATCCTGACATGGCGGGAGATTTCGGCTATGCACAGCTGTACGAAGTGAGAGGAAACATTTACACTCAGCTGTACGAGGTGAGAGGAAACATCGGGGAAGGGAAAACCTCTTACAGTTCCAATGCAGAAATGTGCAGCGGCCTGAGAAGGTATCTGTCAGAGCTTTTGGGAGCCTCTTTTTCATTGGCGGAGGATGAGGAAAGAGAATGGTTTCTGAATTACGATTACGATGCGGAAAGCTATAGTATGAGATTTCAGCTTTTATGCGATTACGGAGGTTGGTTTGAGCTTGCCGGCGGTGAACCCGCTTATGTCGGCCACGGCAAAGATGATACAGTCGGTGCCGGATCTGTATGGCTGGTATATCCGGAAAGAGATGCAGTATATAAATGTACAGATGAAGCCGTGGCACAGGGAATTGCGAAGCATACACGGGAGCTTTTCGCCACAAAGGAGCAGCCTCCTGCCAATACTGACGGACTGAAGGATGAAGATTATCTGGCAGTACGCTGTAAGGAGCCTTATGAAATTTGCACGGCAGACAGAACCTATGAGGAGGCGCTAGAGATGTTTAAGGCTGACTACGTTGACTTTTCTAAACGATACGGCATGGATAAAGCGGAAGAAATCTACAACAGGTACAGTGGGACCTGCCTGGAGCATAAGGACTCAAGGATTACGAAGCTCCGCATAGACAAAGTATCTAAGGATAAGAAGGCGGTTTTATTTTACTTCGGGTACCAGAGGACATTCCTGAACGATATAGGATCGGTGATGGAACTTTGGGCAGGCGGCGGCATGGACTCGGAAACAAACGATGACGGCACCACGACCTATACGGAAGGACAGCTGGGGTACATAATAAATGATGGCGGGCACTGGATCTACTATGCGTGGTCAGCGGTTCCTGCAGACATTGATATAGAAAAGTATTTTGCATAAGCAATCGAAAAGCGGTATTCACAGGGGCAAACGGGCGGTCTCATTAACGAGACCGCCCGTTTGTTTTACATCATCCGTTGACCGTTAATCACAAGGCTGAAATCAACTCCAAGAGCTTCGGATGCTTTTCGGCATAGAAGCATACGTGTGAGGAATATTTCAAAATATTCCAAAACAGTGCAGTACTCCTGCTCGATGGTCAGTTCCAGGCATATGTTTTCCTTGGTAATATACACATCCGAATGCGTAACCGAATAGTTGACTCTGTCGTGGATGTCAAACTGGGCCACGGAACGGTTGCGCACGCGGGAACGCCGCACATCGGTTTTATCGGCTATAATGAGAGCGGCAGCCACAGAGTTTACGGGAAATGCTGTGGATTCATCGTGGTTTCCGATGGCAGTCACTACCGTAGCGATATCTTCCGGCGGCATGTTCATCCTGTCAAGGAGTCTGAAGGCCATGACTGCACCGCTTTGGGCGTGGTCTATTCTGTTTACGATGTTGCCGATGTCATGCAGATATCCGGCGATTTTGACCAGCTCGATTTCATGTTCGGAGTGACCGAGAGTATGGAGAATCTCGGCAGCAGCCTCCGCTACTTTGGTTACGTGAGCAAAGCTGTGCTCAGTATAGCCGAGAGCAAGCAGTGATTCGTCCGCTTTGGAGATATAGGCCCTGATGTCAGGATTGTTTTTTACGTCTTCAAAAGTTACCATTTGTTATGCACCTTTTCTGCGAAACCCAGAAAGTCCTTTATATTGATTTCTTTGCCGTCGTCCAGTACGGCTTTGCCTGTAAAACGTCCGAAAACCTGATGCTGGTCGGAACAGATAACCTTTACATCAGTGCAGGCGGCTCTGTCTATGATTGGAATGAAGTCCATTTCGAAGCGCCCGTCGTCGCTGGTAAAGGTCCATGGCGACATGTAATCTTCAGCACCGTCTTTCATAGGAATATTAAATGTTACCTGGCTGAGCTTGTGAGCTTTACCGCCGTAGAATATCATGTTTTCGCTGGCCGCAGAGGTATCACCGAAGCCATAGCCGATGTTAAAGCCAAAAGGCACTCCGTCTGCAAGACCGGAAGCGCTGCCCCAGTACCATACGTTGTCGTAGGTCCATACACCGCGGCCCCAGTCGAGGACACCGAAGGAGCTTTCTTTATCGAATGTGTAAGTCTCACCGTCAAAAACAACCGAGCCACTTGCCGGCAGGCAGTTGATTTTCTGATTGTAGTAAAATGCCGTTTCCTTTTCGGCAAAAGGTGTCACGATGACCATGGACTCCTGCTCCGGGTTTTCAAGGCGTATTTCTCCGCTGATAGGTTTGCCGTCCAGGAAGTTATCCATGTGGAAGGAAAGAATGCGATGGTCGCCGTTATGCCTGAAGCTGATGCTGTATTTTTTCGTCGTACTCGACACATCGCCTTTAGCCGATGAAGCTGGAAGATGCCGCTTTCCAAGGCTCATAAAGGCCATGGAATTACTGGTGTGCTGCCATGGTTTCCTGAAGTCCAGAAGGGAAATACCGTCGAGGCTCATGTATGAATTATCGGCTATAGTCAGCGCCACAGCATAATCGTTGTTTGCGATAAGGTAGTAATCCCACTCCTTGATGCGGAGCGCACCGCCTTTTATGGCTTTTCTGTTGTAATCCATGAGCAGGCCCTTGGTATAGCCCGGCTCTGTCAATCTGCCCTTGTCGTCCAGCAGAGGGCGGCGGGTGGTTATTTCGTGCTGCATATTATCAACCTCCGGATCATTAAAATTTTATACTTTAAAGATAACAAATTTATGAGATTTATGCAAGAAAATAAGGTATAATATTGTTTAAATGGAGGAAAATATTATGTTAAAATTAGGCTGCCATCTTACATCGTCTAAGGGCTATGAGTTCATGGGCAGACAGGCCCTGGAGATAAATGCCGACACCTTTCAGTTTTTTACAAGAAACCCCAGAGGCGGCAAGGCAAAAGACGTCGATCCGGAGGACGTAAAGAGGTTTCTTGAAATTGCAGAAGCAAACAATTTTGTGAAGATAGTTGCCCACGCGCCTTATACTCTTAATCCATGTTCTGCTGAGCAGAAGACAAGAGATTTTGCATTTATGGCCATGAAGGATGATCTTTTCCGCATGGAATTTACTCCGGGGAACTATTATAACTTCCATCCGGGAAGCCATGTGGGACAAGGCATAGAAAAGGGTCTAGAAATGATCGCGGATCTTCTCAACCGCATCTTGAAGCCCGAGCAGACCACCACGGTACTTCTTGAAACCATGGCGGGAAAGGGAAGCGAGGTGGGAAGCCGCTTCGAAGAACTGGCAGCTATCATAGATAAAGTTGAGCTTAAGGAAAAGATGGGTGTCTGCCTGGATACCTGTCATGTAAGCGATGCAGGCTATGATATAATAGGGAATCCGGAAGGGGTTCTGGACGAATTTGACCGTGTGATTGGTTTGAATCGTCTAAAAGCGATACATGTTAACGACAGTCTCAATCCTATGGGAGCACACAAGGACAGACATGCCTGCGTAGGTGAGGGGCAAATCGGACTCGATGCCATCGTAAAGTTTATAAATAATCCGCGCCTTGAGGGACTGCCCATGATTCTGGAAACACCGCAGCCCGATCTTGCAGGCTACGGAAAGGAAATAAAAATGCTTAGGGAGATGAGTAAATAATGAAAAAAACTGATATTCTGGTTATAAATCCAGGTTCGACTACTACCAAGATTGGTGTCTTCGAAAATCTTGAGCCGCTTTTTGAAGAGACCGTGACCCATGACCCGGATAAGCTGCTGGCTTACGGCTCAATCGGTGCACAGCTTCCTTACAGGTCGCAGCTTATCAGAGAATTTCTCGCAGATAAGGATTACGACATGAACAGACTTAAAGCCGTCGTGGGCAGAGGCGGCATGGTAATCGGGCTGAAAGGCGGCGGTTATCGAGTTAATGAGGCGCTGTGCGAGGCCATGAAAAGTCCTGACAATCCACAGCATGCTTCCAGCCTGGGAGCGCTGATTTCCTATGACATTGCAGAGCAGCTTGGAATCCCTTCGTTTATTTACGATTCCACTATGGGCTGCGAGCTTAGTCCTGTGGCGAAGATATCCGGTTTTGCCGAGGTGGAAAGATACGGTTGCTTTCATGTGCTAAATTCCAGAGCGCAGGCTATGAATTACGCCCAGTCCATCGGCAAAAAATATGAAGACTTGAGTCTGATTGTTTGTCACATGGGCGGCGGAATCACAGCTTCAGCTCACAGTCACGGTAAAATCATAGATGGCGTGTCATACGATGACGGCCCTATGTCGCCGGAGCGTACCGGAGGCATACCGCTGCTACTTTGGACCAACCTTTGCTTTTCGGGCAAATACACAGAGGAGGAGCTGGAGAAGATTATCTGCGGCAAGGGCGGATTATATTCCTATCTTGGCGTAACGGATTGCCGCCAGGTGGAAAAGATGATTGAAGGCGGCGACAGCAGAGCGGCAGAGGTATATGAAGCCATGGCATATCAGGTTGCCAAGGGCATCGCTCAGACGGCTGTGGCCCTCAAGGGCAAGGTGGACGCGGTAATCCTTACCGGCGGAGCGGCACATTCAAAGCGGCTTACGGGAATGATTAAGGATTACGCATGCTTCGTAGGTGAGTTTGTCATCATGCCGGGAGAAGACGAGCTGCTGGCGTTGGCCAAGGGAGCAGACAGAATAATGGAAGGAAAGGAAGAAGCCCATATTTACGGTGAGGAATAAAAAATGAAAAAGCTTTTGTTTATAAACTCCTGCATCAGAGGAGAGGCATCCAGAACTTTGGAGCTGAGCAGATTTTACATAGACAGTTTTCTGCGTGAGGAAAAGGCGGCAGGCAGAAGCTGGGCGACGGAAGAAATCTGCCTTGACGAACTTTTCAGTCTTGGAGAACTGAAGCCTCTGGACCAAGAGGAGCTGGTGCTGAGAGACAGTCTTTTGGCTGAGAAGGATTTCAGCCACAGCATGTTTGACTATGCGAAAAAAATAACAGAGGCAGACCATGTTGTTATCGGCGCACCTTACTGGGACCTGCAGTTTCCGGCACTCTTAAAGATTTTTCTTGAAAGGTGTTCGGTAACAGGTCTTACATTTATATATAACGACGAGGGAATTCCGGCAGGACAGTGTAAAGCTAAGTCTCTGATGTACATAACCACCTCGGGGAGTCCAATAGGCGACATGAACTTCGGATATGAGTATGTGCAGGGGCTGTGCAGACTTTTCGGCATACCTGAAACGTATTTTGCTTCGGCTGAGGGTCTGGATATTATCGGAAATGATGTATTGAAAATTATGGAAGACGCCAAGGTTAAAATTACCGATATTATAAAGGAGATTCAAAGCTCATAATAAATTTATGAGTATTAAGGATTTTTTTAGCGAAAGCAATTCCATATGGATAGATTTTATTGTGTTTTCTTTGGGGGCGGCTGCCTACGGAATGATGGAAATTCTTTTCAGGGGCTATACCCATTGGACCATGGTACTTACAGGCGGAGCCTGCGTTCTTACGCTTTACTACCTCAGCGGATGGCTGCTGTCCATACCGCTGTTTGGGGCGGCGGTTGTAGGAGCGCTCATCATCACATTTTATGAGTTTTTCGTTGGTGTGGTGGTGAACCTGCGTCTGGGATGGGATGTGTGGGATTATTCCTCTCAGCCGGGAAATCTGCTGGGACAGATCTGCCCGGTATTTACAGGTATATGGTTCACAATATGTTTTTTGTTTTTTGGAACGGTAAAGCTGATTTCATGAAAGGAGAGCAAGATTTAATGAAAGCAGATTACAAAAAACTGCAGAACGGCAGTGATATCAGAGGAGTTGCCCTTGAAGGGATAGAAGGTGAAAAGGTAAACCTGGGAAAGACTGAAGCAGCGGCATTGACTTCAGGATTCATCAGGTGGCTTTGTGATAAGACCGGCAAGAAACCGGGTGAACTGACGGTTTCAGTGGGTACGGACAGCAGGCTTTCTAAAGATGTGCTGAGGGAGACTGTAGTGGAGGCTTTCCTTTCAGA
>JAEDNK010000054.1 GCA_016302545.1 Bacillota bacterium | reverse complement strand
GATTATGCATATCTTATAGATGACAAAAGCCCCCGTATTACCGTCCGGGGGCTTTTCTGCTGTTCTATCCTTGCTTTTATATCCTTATTTTATGCATCAAGAGTTTCTCTTACCTGCATACGCATCCGCCAGCAAACAGTGGCTGTAACACCCGCTACTGCTGCAGCCATCACTAGAAAAGATATTCCCACAGCGGTATGCAGTGACTGACTCCCAATAGATGCAAGTCTCATAATATTTGCCGTTAGACCGTAAAAGCTTCCTGCAATTAT
Source organism: Bacillota bacterium (assembly GCA_016302545.1). Taxonomy (GTDB): domain Bacteria; phylum Bacillota; class Clostridia; order Peptostreptococcales; family Anaerovoracaceae; genus SUG1106. The sequence goes on along the minus strand of JAEDNK010000054.1, from coordinate 9,241 downwards.
AAAGCTTACAGGTGTAAAAGCGTTCTGGAAAACCAGATAGATTATTCCGTAAAAAGCCGTAAGCGCGGCAAATCCCACAGTTACTGCCCTTTTCTTTCCACCCGATGAAGTCACGATAACTGTAACATATATCAGTGATACAAGGTTTATGAGATTTGCGGCTATAGCCTCTGGTCCGTAATACTCCCACATCAGCGCCATGACACCGTATGCAAGACAGATTATATTCAGCATTATTATAAAAAAAATTACCCCTTTGCGTGACATTTCATTTCCCTCCTTATTTCATCAAAGTCAAATGATGACATCACTCTGCAGTTGCTTCCATCCAATAGCCTGTAATGCTTTGAAACTATATTCTGCTGCACACGGAATTCACCCTCTTCTGCCACGGTTTTCCACCATATTCTGCCTCCCATAGTAGGAGGATACTTTATCTCCATGTCTTCAAAAGCCAGAGCCGCTACCATATCCGACAGCTCTCCCCCGTACTGGTTCTGAAGAATTCTGCTTTGAGAAAATACGGAAACAAATGCCACCGTTTCCGTCCAACCAAGCGGACGACGGCCCTTTTCGCTTTCAACCAGACTCTTTTTCGATATGCCCAGCACATCTGCCATCTTTTCCTGAGTTAAACCGTATTCCGTACGTACCAACTTAAGCATTCCGTTGATTTCAGATATGAATTCCCTTCTGTCCACAAACCCTTCCTTTCCAGACCACTAAAAAAGCAAATTCTTATTTTTTAGTGTAATTTTACACTTATTGCATCTATTTGTCAAGATGTGATATGAAGAATGTGCTCCTTTTTCTCATGGTTTTCCACTACTAAAAAAGGCAACCGGTATTTTGCCGATTGCTCTTCTAATATCCTTCATATTATTATAATGGACTCCCCTGACTATTTACGCGCATGCCCTTCCAAGCAGGAAAGCTCCTGCAACCAGACCCAAAGGGAGAAGTATCAGCATCCCCCCTGCAATCAGCAGGCAGATCGCCAAGGCAGGTGCCGCCAAAATCAGTAAAACAGCACATATGATTTTAACAAGCCCCCACGTAAGACTCAACAATATTCCAAAAGTCTTATATGCCAACCAGATAATTAAAAATGTTGCTAATATTGAAAACATATATCTTATACCTCCGCATCAATTTTCTCATCCGGTTTCTTCAGAAGTCTCGAGGCTTTAGGCAGTTTCTTCAGACTTGGAACGGTAATGTTTAACCCTGTCACATTCTTTACTATCCAAAGGAACAGTATTAATACACAAAGAGGAATAACGCATGTTGTTACTATCATCACAGCCACTCCCTCTATCATCTTATTCAGAGAATTCTGGAATTCCACAACACCATCCGATACCTTTCCCTTGACTGTCTCGGTAACGGCACTGGTTTTGTCTACAATGTTGTTCCACAGATTTTTAATCGAAAAGTCCTCTTTCTCTTCTTCACCACTTTTTTCAGCTGCTTCTTCTTCAGCTTCAATTTCATCTATGGACTCTAAGACACCCACCTCCAGTTCGGTTTCCACACCGTAACTCATATCATATGTATCATTGATAATATTTGTAACCAGAGCACTTGTTGGAACTAATGCCCACAGAAGTATTCCCAGCACTGCCAGCTTGCACGCCAGCCTTCGCAAGGTCACCTTACCCGTTTCCCCCTTGAGAAAAAAGCTTATTCCTATTGCGGCTAATGCTATCGGAAGCAAAATTTTAAATGCCACCAGACCTGTCATTGCCAGAAGATATTTTTCCATAATTATCGCAACATAGACAATTACCATATATCCTGCAACATCAGCCAGTTTGTTTGCAATAGGTGTCGTGACATCACCGGGAACTAGCGCCGCCGTTGCCAAAGCAGTCGATGATGCTGTCATAACCAGTGCCTTGTTCTCAAGACTGTCTAAAGTTTCAATTGTTTTTTCGTAGCTTTCCGGATTTTGAGCCGTCGGTGCAGCCCAGAAAAACGAAGCTGCGCCTATTGCCACACAGATTATTATACATATTATTTTTTTTACAAATTCTTTGCCCATTTTTTTGCCCTCTTTCAACATTTCCTACATAAGTTCTTCATATCATTTTATCATATTGTTTAAAAATATCAACTACCGGTTTAAAGCTTTCTTGTTTCCGACATTGCCAGACAAATTAAAAGCCTGCATTAAGCAAGCCTTCAATTATTTCGCGAAAAGGCATCATTCATGTACTGAAAAAAAGACATCAGAATATTTCAAAAACCCCTTTACTTTATTACGTTAACGTGGTATCTTATTAACGTGCTGAAATTAAAGGCACTATTTTTACGAAAGGAACAAACAGGTCCTATGAAGTTTGATAATGGAATCAACCTTAAAAAAGAAGACAGAAACATCCTGAGCCTTCGACATTTATACGAGCAGTACGGCTTTGTCCACTACAAGATGAATAAATTTGAAGAATATGATTTGTATGTTTCCAATAAGGATTTTCTGTCAGGTGATAATATAATTACATTTACGGACACCAACGGCAGGCTTCTGGCCCTCAAGCCGGATGTCACCCTGTCTATTGTGAAAAACTACCGTGAAGCGGCGGGTACGGTTCAGAAAGTTTATTACAACGAAAACATCTACCGACCGTCAAAAAGTACGAAAACCTATAAGGAACTCATGCAAATGGGCCTCGAGTGTATGGGAGATTTAAATCTCTATCATATAAGCGAGGTCCTTCTTCTTGCCGCAAAGAGTCTGGAAGCCCTGAGCGACAGATACATACTGGATCTTTCCCACCTGGGAGTTATAAGAGGCTTCCTCAAGGAGCTTAACCTACAGCCCCGCCACGAAGAGCGTTTTCTCAGCCTTCTGCGGGAAAAGAACTGCCACGGCATACAGACACTCTTTGACAGCCTTAAGATAGATGATGAGCTCAGAGAAAAAGCAATCGCCCTGGCAGCGGCCTACGGAAACATGGATTCCGTGCTGAAGACGCTGGAAAGCATAAGCCTGAACGAAACCATGGACAGAGCCATAGAAGAACTTTCCACAGTCTGCGGCGTTCTTGAGGAACAGGGCTTTGACAATGTGCACCTTGACTTTTCCATAGAGGGAGACATGGGATATTATAACGGTTTCCTCTTCCGTGGATACATAGAAGGGATTCCTACCGGCGTCCTTTCCGGCGGTCAGTACGATGAGCTCATGGAAAAAATGGGTAAATCATCAGATGCCATAGGCTTTGCCATAAATCTCAGCCTGCTGGAGGACTACGAAACCAATGTGGGCAGCTACGACACCGATGTTCTGCTGCTCTATGACAGTTCAGCCTCACCTGCAGCTCTGATGGAGGCTGTTCAGGAACTTGTGGAGCAAGGAAACACCGTACAGGCTCAGCAGAGAATTCCGGAGAAACTGAAATACCGCAGACTGCTTGAATTTGATGGAGAAAGGGTTAAGGAGGTAATCCATGACATCGAAGAATAAAAAAGGAAAGAAAATAATCAATGTTGCCCTTCCCAAAGGAAGACTGGGCGAAAAGGTATACGATATATTCGAGGCATCAGGCTTTCCCTGTCCGGAGATAAGGGAGGACAGCAGGAAGCTTATCTTTGAAAACGAAGATGCAGCTATCCGGTATTTCTGGGTTAAACCCTCGGATGTGGCCATCTACGTGGAGAGAGGTGCCGCCGATATAGGAGTAGCCGGAAAGGACATTCTCCTGGAGTACAATCCCGATGTATACGAGCTTCTGGACCTGGGTATGGGAAAATGCAGAATGGCCGTGGCCGGACCTGCAGACTTCAGAGACAACACAGGCAGAACCCTGAGAGTTGCCACCAAGTTCAGCAATATAGCTATGGAATACTATGCCGGCCAGTGTCGTGACATAGATATAATAAAGCTTCAGGGCTCCATAGAGCTGGCTCCTATTCTCGGGCTTTCCGACGTAATCGTGGATATCGTGGAAACAGGAACCACACTGAGGGAAAACAACCTTCAGGTTCTGGAGGAAATCGTTCCAATCAGCGCCCGGCTCATCTCGAACAAGGCAAGCTTCAAGTTTAAGAATAAAGAAATTGAATCAATTGTAAAGAAAATACGGAGGAATATAAATAATGATTAAGATTATGAAATACGGCCAGGTGCCAAACAGCGAGATTTTTGCCAGAGTTTCAGAGAAAACCGATGTTGAGGATACGGTGTCCGCTATTCTGGCTGATGTAAAGGAAAACGGTGATGCAGCACTCATCAGTTACTGCCAAAAATTTGATGATGTCAACACTGAAGAGGGTTTTTCCCTGGAAGTTACCGAAAAAGAATTTGAAGAAGCTTTTGAAGCTGTCGGACCGCGATTAGTGGAAGTTCTTAAGCGTGCCGCATCCAATATAACAGCTTTCCACAAAGAGCAAACCAGAAGCAGCTTTATCCTCAACACCGATAATCGCCCGGGTGTTATCATAGGTCAGAAGGTCGTTCCTCTGGACAAGGTCGGTCTTTATGTTCCCGGAGGTACAGCTGCTTACCCTTCTTCCGTTTTGATGAACGCTATTCCAGCCAAAATTGCAGGAGTAAAAGAACTGGTTATGGTTACACCGTCCAAAGCGGGCAAAGTCAATCCCGCCATTCTGGCGGCTGCAAAAATAGCCGGTGTAAACCGTATCTTTAAGGTTGGCGGCGCCCAGGCCATAGCGGCTCTTGCCTTCGGCACAGAGACCATACCAAAGGTGGATAAGATTACCGGTCCCGGCAACGCATATGTTGCAGAAGCAAAAAAACAGGTTTTCGGTAAAGTTGCTATAGACATGATTGCCGGTCCAAGTGAGATTCTCGTAGTTGCGGACGGCACCTGCAATCCGGAATTTGTAGCAGCAGATATGCTCAGCCAGGCAGAACACGATAAAATGGCAAGTGCTGTGCTTGTAACTGATTCACAGGATTTAGCTATGACTGTTAAATTCGAACTGGAAAGACAGATACCACTGCTTCCGAGAGCTGAAATTGCAAGAGCATCTATCGACGACTACGGCAAAATAATCGTAGCCGACAGTATCAGTGCAGCTATAGAAATCGCCAACGAAATCGCACCTGAGCACCTGGAACTCTGCGTGGATAATCCATTCGACTATCTGGACCAGATTCGTCACGCCGGTTCAGTGTTCCTCGGCAAGAACTGTCCGGAAGCTTTGGGAGATTATTTCTCCGGACCTAATCACACCTTGCCTACCGGCGGTACAGCCAGATTTTCAAGTCCTCTGTCGGTAGACGATTTCGTAAAAAAATATCAATACAGCTACTACACGGAAGAAGCACTCAAAGCTGTGGCTGATGATGTGGCATTCTTTGCTGAGGCAGAGGGCCTGTCTGCACACGCTCGAAGCCTTACAGTAAGATGCACAGGCAGAAAGAAACCTGAATATCCTCTCAGCGTGCACTAGCAATCAGCAATTTTAAGGAGAAAAAACATGAGCAGATATCTTAATCCCGAGCTTGAAGGTCTGGAGAGTTATACTCCAGGCGAGCAGCCCGGAGATATGAAATACATCAAACTTAATACAAACGAATCACCCTATCCCCCTTCACCGGAGGTCCTCGCAGCAGTAAACAGCGGCGAAACCGAACTGCTCAGGCTCTACCCCGATCCGGAGGCCACGGCACTTAAAGACGCCCTGGCGGCAAGATACGGTGTCAGCAGAGAAAACATCTTTCTCTCCAACGGTTCCGATGACATACTGAACTTCGCCTTTCTTGCTTTCGCGGCAGGCGGACGCAAAGTATGGTTTCCTGATATCAGCTACGGCTTTTATCAGGTATTCGCGGACCTTTACGGAATCAACGCTGTTCAGATTCCTCTCAAGGAGGATTTTGCCGTTGACCCTTCCGATTACTGCAGTCTTCCTGATGTGGGCGGACTCATATGCATTGCCAACCCCAATGCCCCTACAGGTCTTACCTTGAGAGCCAAACAGATTGAGGACATCCTCAGGTCCAATATGGACAAGGTGGTTCTCATCGACGAAGCCTATGTGGATTTCGGCGGCGAATCTGTTCTGCCGCTTACAAAAAAGTATGATAACCTGCTGGTGGTACAGACCTTCAGCAAGTCACGTTCCATGGCAGGAGCTCGTCTGGGGTTTGCTTGTGCAGATACGCAGCTCATTGAGGACCTGGACAAAATAAAATATTCCACCAACCCTTACAATATCAACAGACTTACCATGGCAGCAGGCATAGCTGCCCTGAAATCAGACAGCTATTTCATGGACAACTGCCGCAGAATCATGGAAACCAGAGCCTATGCCGGTTCTGAACTTAAAAAGCTGGAATTTTCAGTTCTCCCCTCTGCAGCCAACTTCATCTTCGCAAAATCAGACCGTATTGACGGAGGCAGGCTTTACAGAGAACTCAAATCCAAGGGCATCCTGATACGTCACTTTGACAAAGAAAGAATATCAGACTATAACCGCATTACTATAGGCACCCGTGAAGAAATGGATGCCATGCTTGAAAAGATAAAAGAAATTTTAGAGGAGGATGACAATGAAAAGTGCCGAAGCTAAGCGTTATGCAGAAATCACCAGAAATACAGCCGAAACACAGATATCTCTGAAGCTCAGCCTGGACGGCAGCGGAACATGCACTATAAACACCGGGGTAGGCTTCATGGACCACATGCTGAATCTGTTTGCCCGTCACGGCAGTTTCGATCTGGAAATCAGCTGCTGCGGAGACACATATATTGATGACCACCACAGCACTGAGGATATAGGCATCTGTCTGGGCATGGCCTTTGCCGAAGCCCTTGGAAACATGGGCGGTATCAACAGATACGGCAATATCATCCTTCCTATGGACGAGGCTCTCATCCTCTGCGCCGCAGATATTTCCGGACGCAGTCATCTGGAATACAGCCTTGAGATTCCTGCTGAAAAAGTAGGTACCTTTGACACAGAACTGGTAGAGGAATTTTTCCTTGCCTTTGTGCGCAAGGCCGTAATCACTCTGCACCTGAGGCAACTTTCCGGAACCAACTCCCACCACATAATTGAGGGAGCCTTCAAGGCCTTCGGCAGAACCATGAAACAGGCTGCTGCCATTGACCTTTCCCTTGACGGTCAAATTCCGTCCACGAAAGGAGTCCTGTAACATGATTGCAATCGTAGATTACGGCGTAGGAAATCTCTTTTCTCTTCAAAGCTCACTGAAGTATATAGGTGCTGATGTGACCGTTACAGGAAACGCTTCGGAACTTAAATCAGCCGATAAGATTATACTTCCCGGCGTAGGAGCCTTCGGAGATGCGGCAGATAAGCTCCGCCAAACGGGTCTTGACAGTGTAGTAACAGCAGAAGCTGAAGGCGGGAAACCCCTTCTGGGCATCTGTCTGGGCATGCAGCTTTTGTTCGACATCGGCGAAGAATACGGAATTCACCGTGGTCTGGGGCTGATTCCCGGACGGGTGGTTTCAATGAAAGGCACTGTGCCTTGTGATTACAAGATACCTCACATCGGATGGAATCATCTGATTTTTCCCGAAAACCGCGGCGGCGTCTCTGCTTCTGAGAAGAGTCCGATTTTTAAGTATATCGAAAACGGCGACTGCGTTTACTTCGTCCACTCTTTTTACGGAGCCGACTGTGACGAGTCTGTCATCGCATACACGGAATACGGCAGCCTGCTCACCGCAGCAGTTCAAAAGGATAACGTTTACGGCTGCCAGTTCCATCCCGAAAAAAGCGGTGAAACAGGCCTTGCTATTCTTAAGGCATTTTGCCAATTATAGAAGTTTATAAGGAGTTTTAAGGAGTAATACTATGAAACTATTTCCTGCCATAGATATATATAACGGCTGTGCAGTACGGCTCTACAAAGGAGATTACAATCAGATGACCGTGTACAGCGACAATCCTCCCCTTTTCGCTGCCGAATTCGCGGCAGCAGGTGCTGATTGTCTCCATCTGGTTGACCTGGAAGGCGCCAAGCTTGGCACTACTCCTAATCTGGAGACCATAAAAAATATTATCAGCCAGACCAGCATGTACACAGAGCTGGGAGGAGGAATCCGGTCCCTTAAGACCATCGAGGCATATCTTAATATCGGAGTTAACCGTCTCATACTTGGAACAGCTGCTATTACAGAGCCGGGCTTTGTAGAAAAAGCAATAAAGGAATTCGGACGCGATTCTATTGCCGTTGGAGTTGACACCCGTGACGGCCTGGTTGCCATTAAGGGCTGGACTGAGGTTACGGAAACAACCTGCGATGACTTCTGCAAATCCATGGAAGGCATCGGCGTAAAGACTATAATATGTACCGATATTTCCAGAGACGGAGCCATGAAAGGCACCAACAGACAGCTTTACAGCGACCTGTCACAGAAATTCAGCCTTGATATTATGGCTTCCGGCGGAGTTTCCACACTTGAAGATATAAGAGCCCTGGCAGATATGAACATTTATGGGGCTATTCTCGGCAAAGCCCTTTACACCGGAGCAATAGACCTTGCTGATGCCCTCAAAATCGTAAAGGAGGACAAGGCATGATTACAAAACGAATTATTCCATGCCTCGACGTCAAAAACGGACGCGTGGTAAAAGGCGTAAACTTTCAGGGACTTGCCGATGTATCCTCACCTGTAGAACTTGGCAGATATTATTCCGACAACGGTGCAGACGAACTGGTATTTTACGATATCACAGCTTCAGCAGAGGGTCGGGCACTCTTCACAGATATCCTGACGGAGGTTGCCCGAACTATATTCATCCCTCTCACCGTAGGAGGCGGAATCAACACTGTCGATGATTTTGACAGGGTACTCAAGTGCGGAGCAGACAAAGTCAGCGTAAATTCAGGAGCCATAAGAAATCCCCGCCTTATTCTTGATGCCGCTAAAAAATACGGCGACCAGTGCGTAGTGCTTTCCGTAGATGCCAAACGAGTCGACGGCAGATACTGCGTCTTCGCCAAAGGAGGCAGAGAAAACACAGGTATGGACGCTCTGGAATGGATAAAGAAAGGTATATCCATGGGCGCAGGCGAAATCGTCCTCAACAGCATAGACACCGACGGTGTCAAAGGCGGCTTTGATCTGGAAATGCTTCAGGCGGTCTGCGATATTTCACCTGTTCCTGTAATCGCTTCCGGCGGTGCCGGCTGTATAGACCATTTTACAGAGCTTTTCAAAACTATTCCGCAGGTGGACGCAGGCCTTGCCGCCTCAATCTTCCACTTCGGAGAAGTAAAAATCTCAGACCTTAA
>JAEDNK010000053.1 GCA_016302545.1 Bacillota bacterium | reverse complement strand
CTGAAGACCATCAATAAAACCATTGAAAAATAAACACTTGACAGCTGAACGCCGACGTGGTATAGTATTCGGGTAACGAAGAAGAAGTAATCCGCTTCTCACCTGACAGGCCAAGTCGCCGGTACGGGTTGATATGTTGAAATTAACACCTTTTGCGGGGGTGTATTGAGGCGGATACTTACTTGTATCCGCTTTTATTTTTAGGAGGTGCTCAGCCATTAGCAAGGAAAATTTGATCAACGAAGAAATTCGTGATAAGGAAGTAAGAGTTATTGACACAGACGGAACCATGCTGGGAGTCATGTCAATAGATGAGGCTATGAGTCTGGCAGGCGAGAAGAAGCTTGACCTGGTCAACATTTCTCCAAATGCCAAGCCACCTGTATGCAAGATTCTTGACTACGGTAAATACCGCTACGAGCTCCAGAAAAAGGAGAAGGAAGCCAAGAAGAAGCAAAAGACCACTCAGGTCAAGGAAATCAGACTCAGCACATTTATTGAAGATCATGACATACAGGTAAAAGCCAAAACCGCTTCAAAATTCCTTCAGGATGGCGATAAGGTCAAGGTAAGTCTGAGATTCAGAGGCAGAGAAAGAGATTATCAGGCGAGGGGTATGGAGGTTATGAACAGCTTTGCAGCCTGCGTATCCGATGTCAGCGTGATAGAAAAGAAGCCTTTGTTCGAGGGCAGAAGCCTGACCATGGTACTCGGACCTAAAACCGACAAATAATTTTTCATTAGTTACAAAGGATTTACATTTATATAGGAGGAAAAACCATCATGGCAAAGAATAAGATGAAATCCCATAGAGGAGCATGCAAGAGACTTAAATTAACCGGATCCGGAAAGATCAAGAGAAACAAGGCATACAAGAGCCATATTCTTACTAAGAAGACAGCCAAGAGAAAAAGAGGCTTAAGAAAGTCCACAGTTTTAACAAGCGCTGACTTAAAGAGAATGCTCAGATCAATGGCAAAATAGTTTGAAAGGTATCAGGAGGTAAGAAAAATGGCAAGAGTAAAGAAAGGTGTTAACGCACACAAGAGACATAAAAAAATCTTAAAATTAGCTAAGGGATTCTACGGAGCAAGAAGCAAACAGTTCAAGGCTGCTAACCCTGCAGTAATGAGATCCTTAAGATCAGCTTACGTTGGCAGAAAGCTTAAGAAGAGACAGTACAGACAGATGTGGATTGCAAGAATCAATGCAGGCGCAAGAATGAACGGAATCAGCTACAGCCAGCTGATGAACGGCCTTAAGAAGAGCGGAATCGAAATCAACAGAAAGATGCTTTCCGAAATGGCTATCTACGACGCACCTGCATTCACAGCACTTTGCGAAACAGCCAAGGCAGCGGTAAAATAGCAGACGAGGCAGCAGAGAATAAAATGAAAAAGAAACTTTTAATTGTCGTGGACTATCAGAACGACTTCGTTACAGGCTCACTGGGATTTCCGGCAGCTGTGGATATTGAGGACAGCATCGCAGCCAAGATAGAACAGTACCGGGGTTACGGCGAGGGCGGACAGGTGATTTTCACCATGGACACCCACGGCAAGAATTACATGGAAACCCAGGAGGGAACCAACCTGCCGGTGCCTCACTGCCTTAAGGGAGAAGCCGGCTGGGACCTTTACGGCAAGGTTGCGAACCTTAAAGAAGAACAGGACATGGTTTTTTCCAAGCCTACCTTTGGCTCCATAGAGCTGGGAGATTATCTCAGAGACAGAGCGGATGAATACGAAAGCGTGGAGCTGGCAGGAGTTGTCACCAACATCTGCGTCATATCCAACATGGTGCTGGCAAAGGCGGCAATGCCGGAGGTACCTATCATCGTAGACGCAGCCTGTGTGGCCTCCAACGACCCACAGCTGGGGGAAAAGGCGTTGGACCTTATGGAAAACCTTCATGCTAAGATACTGCATCGGACGGCTTAATCCAACGAGGTTGGCGACCTCGGAAAAGTGGATTAATACCTTATAACCGCCCGCACAGGGCATGCATAGCTGCAGTAACCGCAGGTAAGACAACGGGATTGGTCGATTTCGGCCAGTCCGTTTTTGTTGTAAAAAATCGCTTTTGATGCACAGACCTTCATACAGCTGCCACAGCCTTCGCAGTCCTCCTGGCTTATGCACATTTTTTTGCGGGATACATCCGGATTATAGTCTGCGGGCATGGTGCCATCAAGGTATTTAATTATATCGTCTATTTCCGATTTATGACCGAAGCCTATCATGACCGACTGAATTTCTTCCTTGGAAAACACGTAGTCAAGGGACTTCTGATAGTTGCCTGTCAGATTGCCTCCGCCGAAGGCTTTCATGGTGAAAACACCTTTTCCGGCGTCACGGCAGGACCTTATTGCTGCCAGCATTTCATCACAGGTTGCAGCTCCTGAGCCCTTGCGGATACCCATGGAGGCATAGTTTATCAGAGAAAAAACAGCGTCGCACTCAGGTACAGAGGCCATTTCCTCCGTAACGTCAACATGGTGGGTCGATATGCCCATGGCGTGAACAAGCCCTTGAGCCTTTGCATCCATGAGAGCCTGCCATGCGCCCTTTCTTTCCTCGAAGCCGCCGGTTCTGACCTCGTGCATGAGAAATATATCTATGAAAGGACGGTGAAGCTGCGTCATGGCTTCCCGGATTGCTGTCATCATACCATCGTAATCGCGGGCCAGAGACTTGGAGCATATGACAATATCACTTGCAGCCCTGCGGGTGCTTTCCTCGGCGGAGGAGGTAAGCGTTTCCAGAGCCTTTTCTATATACGGATAGGTGCGGTAGTACTGAGCCGTATCTATGAAGTTTATGCCTCTTTTCACAGCATGACAGATTATCTCGGCCCCTTCTTCAAGGGGGAGAGCCAACTGCCCCGGACCGATAGGGAGAACTCCCATACCCACGGGGCTGACTGAGATATCGGTATTCCCCAGATTAACTTTCAGCATATCTACATCAAAATCCTTTCTTTCTACACAATTTTCATGTATAATGATATTATAAAGGAAAACCTTCCGAATTAAAACAAAAAAGAGAGGAAAGCGAAAATTGACCTGGGTTGAAAAACATTACGGACGGTTGGAGGACCAGCCGGGCTTTGACGAATTTCTCCACGAATACAGCGCCGCCATTAAAGAGGTGGATACTAAAATAGAAATTCTCAGTGAGGATTTTGCCGTGCGGCATGACTATAACCCTATTCACCATATCGAAAAGCGGCTTAAGACTCCTCAGGGCATTGAGGGGAAGCTCAGGAGGCTGCATCTCGAGGTTTCCATACCGTCGGCGAGAGAAAACATATTCGACATTGCGGGAATAAGGGTGGTCTGCAATTTTGTGGAGGATGTTTATGAAGTGGCTAACATGCTTACGTCCCAAAACGACATTACCGTGGTTAGCCGAAAGGATTACATAGCAAATCCAAAGCCAAACGGCTACAGAAGCCTTCATCTGTGCCTGTCCGTGCCTGTATTTCTGCTGGAGGGCTGTATATATGTGCCTGTGGAGGTTCAGATAAGAACTGTCGCGATGGATTTCTGGGCGAGCCTTGAACATAATCTAAGGTACAAGAAGGATAAGGACATACCGGCTAAGATAGACATCGAACTGAAGGCATGCGCCGAGGTAAGCGCCACGCTGGATAAAAGGATGCAGAAAATTTTTAACGAGCTTAACAAGCTGTGATTTAATACTTGGAAAGGGCTGAGACGCTGCAATCTCAGCCTTTTTTTGCGGTTAGGGCTTGAAGGTAACTTTTAACCTGACTGCATTTTTGTTACAATGATGGCAATACCAAACACTCTTGATTTATTGATGCGTTTGTGGTATGCTCATCGTAAAGTTAGGGCAAAAATGGCGTAAATTTCCAGAGAAAAAATTATAAATTCAGGAATCCTGTCACTCTTTGCGAATATATTGAAGGAATCGTCAATGCTGTCGTGGAAAGAAAATTCTACCTGGGAAGAGCCACACAGATTCATGTTTATCCCTTATCTCAAGGGTTGAACTGTTTTAGATACGGAAAGGAGAAAACGATGACTGAGCTGCTAGCTCCGGCAGGAAATATGGAGGCCCTTAAGGTCGCAATCTCAAAAGGCTGCGATGCGGTCTATTTAGGCATGCAGAAATTCGGTGCCCGTGCATATTCGGACAACTTCGACATTGAATCGCTGAAGGAAGCGGTGAAATACGCCCACATAAGGGAAGTTAAGATATATGTAACCATGAATACCATCGTATTCGAAGACGAAATTGAAGACATGAAGACCCTGCTTCACCAACTGAACGAAATGGGCGTTGACGGTGTAATAGTGCAGGATCTGGCGGTTTTTGACTATATCGTCGGCAACTTCGCCGATATGGAGGCTCACTGCTCCACTCAGATGGGAATCGACGATCTTGAAGGAACTCTGCTTTTTAAAGAGCTGGGCGCCGGAAGGGTCGTTCTGGCCCGGGAAGTTCCGATAGAAAAGGTTAAGGAGATCAGGAAAGCTGCGAAAATTCCGCTGGAAATATTCGTTCACGGGGCTCTTTGTGTGTCCTATTCCGGCAACTGTCTCATGTCCGGACTCATAGGATACAGAAGCGGCAACAGGGGCAGGTGTGTAGGCTCCTGCCGCAAGGAGTATGAGCTCTTTGACAGTACAACCGGCAAGTCTTTGGGTAAAAGCTATCTTTTATCTACGAAAGATTTAAACACAATTGACCATATAGACCAATTAAAGGAAATAGATTCCCTTAAAATCGAAGGCCGCATGAAGGAACCGGCCTACGTTGCCAATGTGGTGTCACAGTACAGAGCAGCCCTTGACGGCAGCGCCACTAAAGAAAACAGGGAAAATCTCAAAAAAACCTTCAACAGAACCTTTACCAAGGGTTATCTTTTCCACGAAGACCCTAAGGACCTGACAAACATCAGCAGACCTAACAATTTCGGTTATGAAATCGGCAGGGTAACAGGAACCTTTGGCGGTATGTACGAAATTACCCTGAATCAGCGGCTGAATCAGAAGGACATCATCAGAATAGACCATAATAATGAGGATGTAAATTTATCAGTTGTAAAGCTCTATGACAGAGAGGGTAATCTGATAAATAAGGCGGATAAAGTCTGCTATATAAAGATAAAAGAAAAGCTTTCGTCGGGAGATGTGGTGTATAAAACCAAGGACTATCTGTTCTACAAGGACCTGGACAGCACTATGGAAGGAGAATTCAGACGCTACAGACTGGATCTTAAGGTTTACGCATATCCTGATTCCAGGCTGGTTATCGATGCTGAGGGTCTTGGCTGCAGTTATCTGTATGAAAGCGAGGAAATCCTGGGCGAGGCTATTAACAACCCTACCACAAAGGAGCAGGTTGTGAAGCAGCTTTGCCGGCTGAACGACACCGCATTTACCTTAGGAGATGTGGAGTTCGAGGAATATAACGCCTTCATTCCCGTAAAAATGCTGAACAATGCCAGAAGAGAAATTGTGCAGGGTTTATACGACAGAAAGCTTGAAAGCAAGCAGAGGCGTACACTTGAGCCGGAGATAAAAGAAAAGATTTCTTTTCCGCAGAAAAAACCGCATATCACAGCCACAGTAGCAACTAAAGAACAGTATGACGCTTGCATAGACTGCGGAATAAAGGAAGTGTATTTTGACAACATAATCAGAAGAAATCAGATTACTTATGAGGAAAGAGAGGGGGAGCTTCTCATAGGAGGCTACGGCGGACTCTATTACTACAGAAACCGCAATCCTTTTGTCACCGACTATTCCTTTAATGTTGTAAACTCCGCAAGCTGTCACCGTCTGTACAGCCTGGGAGCCAAAAGGGTCACCCTGTCCTATGAATTAAACAAAAAACAGATAGGGGAGCTTGTGACGGCCTATTGCGAGGAAAACGACGGCTATCCCGCACTGGAAATGATCGTGTACGGACGTGCGCCGCTGATGTTCACAAAGTACTGTCCACTTAAGAAGATGAATCAATGCGGCATGTGCAGGACTGATTCTTATGAAATAAGGGACGAGTACGGTACCTTTCCTGTGATTTCCCACAGTGACTGCACCACCACCATACTTAACGGCAAAATACTGAACCTTCTGGACGAAATGCCGTCGATAAGCGGCGTGGAGGCTTTCCGCCTGAACTTCACCGTTGAATCACCGGAAGAGGTGAAAAAGGTTGTAAAAGCGGCCCAGGGAAAGCTTGCGGGCTTAGAAGAAAGGTCTCTTTTTAATCAGGAGACTGATACCAGGGGCCACTTCAACAAGGAAATAATTTAGAATAAAATAACAGTAAGAAGAGGATAAAAGATGATTAGAGTAGAAAATCTTTCCTATGGTTTTCCTGCAAAAGACTTATACAGCGATATTTCATTTACCATAGAAACAGGGCAGCACTGCGCTCTTATAGGCAGCAACGGCACGGGCAAATCCACCCTGGTTGATATGCTGATACACCCTGACAAGTATCTTTATGATGGAAAGATTATCAGAGACGAAGACTGCAGAATCGGGTATGCCAGCCAGTTCAGTATAAGAGATAAATCACAGGACTGCACTGTTTTCGAATTTCTCAGCAGGAGATTCACGGATATCCGGAAAGAAATCGACGGGGTCTGTGAGGAAATGGCGTCGGCTGAGGAGGCGGAGGCTCTTTTCGAAAGATATCAGGAGCTTCTTGACATAAATGAGGCCATGGATGGTGACAATTACGAAAGCAATATCCTGAAGCAGCTTAATGTGGCGCAAATGGGCGACCTGAAGGAAACGGGACTGTCACAGATCAGTGGAGGCGAATATAAGCTGCTGCAGATTATGAGGGAGATGCTTTTATCTCCAAATCTGCTGGTTCTGGACGAGCCGGACGTTTTCCTGGACTTTGCCAACCTGAACAGCCTCTGCAGGCTGATAAACGAATATAAGGGAACTCTGCTGGTGGTCACTCATAACAGATACCTGCTGAACCACTGCTTCAACAAGATTCTTCATCTGGAAAACGGCGAGATACAGGAGTTTGAAGGTAATTACAACGAATATCGGTGCGCAGGTTTCAGAGAAAAATTAAAGCTGAGGATGCAGCATGTGGAAGAGCAGGAAGAAATCGCCCGTACCGAAAGAATGGTGGAAATCCTTCGTAAGAGAGCTTCGGATATGGTGAACCCTGAAATAGGAAAGTCGGTAAATGCCAAACAGTCCCAACTTGACCGTCTGCTGGCGAGACAGATAAAAGCTCCGTTTATTGAAGTGCGTGAGCCTGAGATTGTGCTGCCCGATGTGGAGGCAGGGGAAGCACCGCGCACTCTTTTGAAAATCACAGATTATCAGGTGGATTTTGATAAGGAGCTTCTCCGGAATGTAAGCTTCGAACTTAATGCCGGTGAAAAGGTGGCCATAGTAGGTGCCAACGGAACGGGCAAGACCACTCTGATCCGCGATATCCTTAAGAATGACAATCCTTCAATTCACATAGATGAGAATATCCGCTATGCGTGTCTGTCACAGCTTCAGGGTGAGTCTGTTGATGAAGACAAGACCGTATATCAGGTTATGCAGGACCACGGCTTCGGCTCAAAGGAAAGCATAAAAGAGTATCTTGCAAAGTACTGTCTGGAGGCGGAAGTGGCAGATCAGAAGGTAGGACAGCTCTCAGGCGGCGAGCAGAACCTGCTTCAGCTTGCCATGATTGCGGAATCAGGGGCAGAGCTGCTTATACTCGACGAGCCTACAAGCCATCTGGATATATACGGACAGACCGCACTGGAAAATGCCATTGCCGACTACAAAGGCACTGTGCTTATGGTCAGCCACGACTTTTATCTGGCAGCCAACTGTGCAGATTACGTGCTTCTGGTGGAGGACAACACGGTAAGGCGCATGCGAACCAGAAACTTCCGCAGGATGGTATATGAAAAATATTTTGACAGTAAATACCTTGAGACAGACAAGAGAAAACAGGAGCTGGAAAGACTTATTACAGCAGCATTCAGGAAAGATGATTTGATTGCTGTGGAAAAATTGTGTGATGAGCTGGAAGCTATAGATAGATTTTAGATAACCCCTTTTTTCTTGTTGATTTTATTTTTTTTGTATATATAATGAATATTAGATAATTTGCAATCGTCTGAATTATGAGAGAAATGTGAGAAGAAAAGAAACGAGGTAAATTTTAAAATGGCGGTAATTGATTTAAGCAAGTATGGTATTACAGGAACCACAGAGATTGTGCACAATCCTTCATATGAGTATCTGTTTGAGGCAGAGACCAAGGCAGATCTGGAGGGCTTCGACAAAGGACAGGTCAGTGAACTGGGAGCAGTGAACGTAATGACAGGCGTTTACACGGGACGTTCCCCTAAAGACAAGTTTATTGTCATGGACGAAAATTCCAGAGATACTGTATGGTGGACCTCCGATGAATACAAGAACGACAACCATCCTGCAAGCATTGAGACCTGGGAAGCGGTTAAGAAAATTGCAATCGACGAACTGTCCGGCAAGAAGCTCTATGTTGTAGATGCTTTCTGCGGTGCCAACAAGGATACGCGCATGGCCATCAGATTCATTATGGAGGTGGCATGGCAGGCTCATTTTGTAAAGAATATGTTTATCGTTCCTTCAGATGAGGAGCTTGAGAATTTCGAGCCGGACTTCATCATATACAATGCCTCCAAGGCAAAGGTGGAAAACTACCGGGAGCTTGGACTCAATTCCGAGACTGCCGTGGTATTCAATATAACAAGCCGTGAACAGGTTATTATCAACACCTGGTACGGCGGTGAGATGAAGAAGGGCATGTTCTCCATGATGAACTACTACCTGCCTCTGAAGGGCATCGCTTCCATGCACTGCTCGGCCAACACCGACATGAACGGCGAAAACACCGCTATCTTCTTCGGACTTTCCGGAACAGGCAAAACCACTCTTTCCACAGACCCTAAGCGTCTTCTGGTAGGTGACGATGAACATGGCTGGGATGACAACGGCGTGTTCAACTTTGAAGGGGGCTGCTATGCCAAGGTAATCAACCTTGACAAGGAATCGGAGCCTGATATTTACAACGCAATCAGGCGCAATGCCCTGCTGGAAAACGTTACCCTTGATGAAGAGGGAAGGATTGATTTCGCAGATAAGAGCGTAACTGAGAATACTCGTGTATCATACCCGATTGATCACATTGAGAATATCGTGCGTCCTGTATCGTCAGCACCGGCAGCAAAGAATGTGATTTTCCTGTCTGCAGATGCTTTCGGAGTGCTTCCTCCGGTATCCATCCTGACACCGGAGCAGACGCAGTATTATTTCCTTTCCGGCTTTACTGCAAAGCTGGCAGGTACAGAACGGGGAATCACCGAACCTACCCCTACATTCTCGGCATGCTTCGGGCAGGCTTTCCTGGAGCTGCATCCTACCAAATATGCTGAGGAGCTGGTAAAGAGAATGAAGATGAGCGGTGCCAAGGCTTACCTTGTAAACACCGGATGGAACGGAACCGGCAAGCGTATCTCAATTAAGGATACGAGGGGAATTATAGATGCAATCTTAAACGGCGATATTAAAGATGCACCGACAAAGACGATTCCTTACTTCAATCTGGAGGTTCCGACGGAGCTAACAGGCGTTGATCCGGCTATTCTGGATCCTCGCGATACATATTCCGACGTATCAGAGTGGGAGACGAAGGCCCTTGACCTTGCCGGCAGATTTATCAAGAACTTTGCCAAGTATGAAGGTAACGCCGCAGGAAGGGCACTGGTTTCGGCAGGTCCACAGAAATAGTCAAACACTATGAGCTTAAGGCTCT
>JAEDNK010000052.1 GCA_016302545.1 Bacillota bacterium | reverse complement strand
ATAGATAAATTCTACATGAGGTCGGAGGCTTTTGAGACAGGAAAAAATGCTTTTGCATCCACCCTGCAGATTATTTCGGGGTTTGTATACGCAGGGGTTTTCCTGGCTCTCCTTGTGGCAACTGTGCTGATAGTGCTGCAGAGATTCTATAAGGGCCTGCTCAGAGACGAGGGCTACCTGATGCATACTCTGCCTGTAAAGCCGTGGCAGCTGATTACTGCAAAGGGCTTTACCGCTTTTGTGGTAGTAATCATCAGCGGGATTATAGCTGTAATTTCAATTTTTTTCCTCATGGGTGTCAGCATAAGTATCAGCGATTTAGGGGAACTGCTGGGAGATATTTTTGGAATGTACAGTGACGAGCCTGTTTACATTCTCTACACCATTGAGGCGGTGCTGCTGATGGCCTTGGCAATTCTGAAATCAATATATAAGACTTATGCATCCATGTCCATCGGCCAGCTCAGCGACAACCACAAAATTCTGATTTCTGTGGCGGCATATATCGGCATAAGTGTGGCAATAATGTTCATTACAGGTGTATTTTTACAGTTTATGGACGGTGAAATGTTTGAGGGGCTGATAGATTACTTTAGCAGTCTGAGCCGTTTCAAGGGTGTTCAGCTTGTTGTGGCGGGATATCTGCTGTACCTTGGCGTGCAGCTGGCGGCTTTCCATATTGTCAGCGAAAGATTGCTTACTAAGAAGCTGAATCTGGATTAGAGAAAAAAATAAACGCTTTAACTTGTAAGTGCGAAAACCACCGCTAAAGTTAAAGCGTTTTCAGTCTAAAATGCATCAAGGTAATCTACAGGATAGTGACCATTCAGTTTTTTATATGTGTCATAAAACTCATCGGGAGGGATTGGCTTGGAAAAGTAGTAACCTTGAGCAAAGCGACAGTCTTTTTCCAAAAGACCGCGGCACTGATCCGCCCTTTCGACACCCTCACAGATTACATAGGTTCCCAGATTATGGGCAATCCAGACGAGACCTCGGATGATTACCTCGTTTTTGCTCTTCATTTCGGGAGCGTCATCCAAAAATATCCTGTCAAGCTTAAGCTCATCAAATGAGACTCGATGCCAGATATCTATACCGGCATATCCTGAACCGAAATCGTCGATGGAGGTTCCGTAGCCCCAGTTTCTGAGCCTCTTGTTAAGTTCTACAGCGCCGGTGAAATCGGTTATGAGGATATTTTCTGTTATCTCAAAAATAATTAACTCATGTGGTATTTTGTACCTGTTTACTATTTCGTTCAGCCGATCTGCCGAATTCATATCCCACAGATGCTGACGGGATAGATTTACAGAGGTCCTTACTACAGGCTCGTTTCTGTCAAGGCGCTCTCTTATATACAGGCAGATCTTTTCAAGGATAAGGCAGTCAAGATCCACGATGTGGTGATTGCGTTCAAGTACGGATACGAAGGCGTCGGGAAAGGTAACGTTGCCGTCCTTGTCGATTCCCCGGGCGAGGGCTTCGGCGCCGACTATCTTTCCGGTTTTCAGGTCCACCTGAGGCTGCAGGAAAAATAAAAATCTTTCCTCTTTGATGGCACTCATTATCTCACTTTCATGATGACGCAGGGACGCCAGCTCGTCTATCATGGAGTTTTTCACAAGATTGGCGGTGGTATATCCCTTTTCCTTGGCTTGGGTTCGTGCCATATCCGCATTATCGAGGGCAGTCAGGATATCGTCGTCCTCTATCTGATAAATGCCGCACCAGAATTTCAGTTCACAGTCGGGATATTTATACTGGTGAGATTTGATAAACTCCGTTGAAAACTCTTCGTAGCGGCGGATGATGCCTTCATCCGTAAGATTTGAGCCGCTTGCGATTACGAAAACAAACCTGTCCGCACCCGTACGTTCGCACATGGAACACTCCGGAATAGTATTCAGAAATTCTATGGTATCGCGCAGAAGCTCGTCCCCTTGCGCGAAGCCGTAGATATGGTTAATGAGTTTAAAGTCGGCAAAATCAGCGGAAAAAAGGAACACGTCCTTTTCGTCGCCGCATGACTGCCGGATTGCGCGAACTCTTTCAATAAATGAACTGCGCCTCGACATCATCTTGTATTTCCTCCTGTAAAAAAGATTATTTCATTATTCACGCCTGCGGTCAAGACCTGATGTCGCATAGTACTCCGCCTTATCTCTGTACATATCCGTCTCCGAATCCGACATGAGGCGGTCTACGTTTACGCAGCCGGCAGGAGCCCACGCTGTACCTATTGCCAGGTTAACATCGCGGGAAAGAGCGTCAGTCTTTAGCAGCTTGGCTTTTTTCTCCAGCTCCTCCTTGTCAATGGCAGAGCACAGGGCTACAAATTCGTCGCCTCCAAAGCGGAAAAGGCTGTGGTCTTCAAATACGTTCTTAATGCTTTCCGCGGCTCTGAGAATCATTCGGTCGCCGTGACTGTGACCAAGCTGGTCGTTTATCCTTTTAAGTCCGGTAATGTCGCAGAAGACCACACCTAAGGAGTCATCGCTGAGGTTTTCGTCTATATGGCGGCGGTATGCGTGACGGTTTCCAAGTCCCGTCTGCTGATCCAGATAGCTCATCTCGTTGAGAGAGCGAACCAAATCGCGCCTTTGCAGCTCCGTCACAATAAAATACGCCATTATGCGGAGTACGCCTACGGCAAACTCCGCGGTGCCGTCCGGCAGATTGTCAATGCCGCAGAAGCCTATGGTCTTTCCATCATGCCGGAGAGGAATCACCACCAGAGAGCGAATGTCCTGAGGCTCCAGCATGCTGTACATAATAGGAGTGGTTTCCCGTATATCCTCAAGATTGCAGATGCTCACATAATCGTGGGTTTTAAACTGCTCGTACCAGGGCTCGCAGATGCTCGGATCCAGATCCTGCAGATGCTCTTTTTCCGGAATTACGCCAGCTGCGACCCACTCGTGGGTGTTGAAGTCTCTGTTATGCTCGCCTTTTTCGAATATGTAGGCGCGTTCACCCTTGAGAATCTGTCCCAGATGTTCCAGGAGACACTGAATGGTCTCGTCAGGAGAAATCTTTTGAAAGGCCATGGCGAGGGCGTTGTTAATCAGTCCTCCCATATCTTTATATTTGCTAATCAGACTGATCTTGCTTTCATCCTCCATCACGCTGTGGGCGATCTGGATGCGGTAACGGCGCCCGTTATCAAGTATCATGGTATCTACGGTTGATATGTACTGCTCGAGGATGGGGTTGAAATTGTATCCCCGTGTAAACATACCGGGCTCAAGCTTGCTGCTGTTGCATAAAGTACACGGAGAAGAGCAAAGCTGCAGAGTTTCATAGCAGGTTTTGCCTGCAAGGCTTTGAAGTGAATCCACATTGAATGCCTCTCGGGTCTTTTTGTTCATGTAAACCAGCTCGTAGGTATCCACATCGGATGCGTATACGTATTCGTCGTAATTTTCGTAATAGTCCCAGAGTATCTTCATATCTCAGTACCTCCGCATGAGTGGCAGGCTGTAAGCCGCACTTCCTGTTTTAATTGTTTGTAGCTTGAGTATAGCATAAACCCACCGTACTTTTCAATCAGAATTGATTTTTTGAGTATTTTTGAATTTTTCTGAATATTTCTGAATAAAGGCAATCTTAACTTGATTTTTCTTGCGGTAAAGTGTAGAATTACTGTGTGTAATTATTCATAAACGGAGAAACGAGAGAGGTTATGAGAAAAGATTCTTCAGAGAAAAAAAATTACATCGCAGCAATATCTGCTATGACAGCGCTGTGCCTGCTTCTGAGTTTAATCACAGGTGCGGAATCGGCGTATGCTATAGTGGAGGAGGCCTCCGAAGAATTGACAATCGGAGGGGTGCCTGTTGTTGTTCAGTGGGACAACCTGCTCCTGACGGCTATCGCCATATTTTTTGTTGTGCTTTTTACAATGCAGCGAAAGAAAGCCATCAAAGCCTCCATGTCTGACCACAGCCTTGAAATGGGAAACATCACGTTCTTCAAACAGAGGCTCGAAAAGGAGCTGGCGAAGGGAAATGCCGAGGCATATTACATATACTATATAGGTCTTGAAAACGGCTATGTGAGAAGGTTCTGCGGAACGGAGGATTTCATGCTCTGGATGCAGCACCTTGCCACAGTCATTACGGACAATGTAAAGACGGCAGAGGGTGACTTTTCGGCGAGAGTATCCGACGGAAGCTTTGCCGCTGCCGTAAAGTGCGACTGTGAGCAGAGTGCAGAGGAATGGATTGAAAAGGTTCTGGAACTTGCAGCGGATTTTGAAGGAGCCATGTTTATAGGTGCAAAGCCGAGAATTTACGGCGGCATGTGCCGGGCGGGTGTGGAAGGCATCGGTACGGAAACACTGCTTTATACGGCGCAGCAGTTCTTTATCCATGCCGAGGAGGAGGGCAGACATTACGTCTGCGGCGACAGCGATATTGCCAGAAAACATGAGGAGCATCGCCTTATAGCGAAGGACGCTGTGGCGGCTATTAAAAGAGGTGAGTTCAAGATATATATGCAGCCTGTGGTTACTGCCGACGGCGGCGCTTTCGCAGGAGCAGAGGCTCTTACCAGATGGGATCATCCTCAGCGGGGACTTCTCATGCCGGGCAGCTATGTGGAAGCCCTTGCGGATGTGGGCATCATAGGCGAGCTGGATTATTATGTATTCGAGCAGGTATGCGCATTTTTAGAAAAATGGGAAAAGACTTCCCTTAAGAATATGCATCTGTCCTGCAATTTCACCAGACTGATCATCGGAAATAAGGACTTTGCCGACAGAGTTATACAGATAGCAAACCGGTATAAATTCGAGCGCAAGAGAGCGATAATAGAAATTACCGAGGACACCATGATAAGGTCGGCAAAGACGGCAATGAGAAATATAACGGAGCTTAGAGAGGCAGGCTTCAGATTCAGCCTTGACGATTTCGGAAGCGGCTGTACCTCCTTTGCCGATATGATGGAATATCCTTTTTCCCTGATAAAAGTCGACAGAAATATAGTGATGAGCGGTGTGACGGAATCCAAAAGGCGGATTATAAAGGACCTCATTACCATGTGCCACGATATGGGAAAGGCGGTAATCTGTGAAGGAGTGGAAACCGAGGAACAGCTGGAGATGGTAAAACTTGCAGGCGGAGATTTCGTGCAGGGCTTTTACTTTTACAAGCCTATGCCTGCCGAGGAGGCGGAGAGGATAATGAAAGGCACTCTGCCGCAGCTCTGCGACGAACACGGATTCATATAAAAACAGACAGCATCTTGAACAATAGCTGTCTGTTTTTTTATGTCGTCAATTATTTCAGCTTATCGATGGTAGGCGTCACGTGGTAAAACTCGCAGAGCGCCTCGTACTGCTCCTGAGCCTTGTCCATGCGGGACTTCTGCGGACGTGACTTAACCGCCTTAATCATTATGTTTCTGGCGGTGTGCTCAAGGCCGGTAAACTCAATCATAGCCACATCGTAGCCGCAGGACTCCAATTTAAGTCCGCGCAGACCGTCGGTGAGGTATTCCGTCAGTCGGTCCTTGAGGATTCCGTATTTGAGGATGGGCTGATGGAGATCGTTTTTCATCTGACCGAAGAGCTCGTGCTGGCAGCAGGGAACGCTGAGTATGACCTTGGTTCCCCATTTTACCGCATTTATGAGGGCGTAGTCGGTGGCGGTGTCGCAGGCGTGAAGGGTCACCACCATATCGGCGCTGTCGTTGGTATAGTCGGCGATATCGCCCATGAGAAATTTGAGCTCATCATACCCGAGGCGTGCCGCCACATCGCTGCAGAATTTTATAACGTCTTCCTTTAAATCAAGACCGATGATTTCCACGTCGCGGTCTTTTATTTTTTTCAGGTAGTGGTACAGGGCAAAGGTGAGATATGCCTTGCCGCAGCCGAAGTCTATAATGCGCAGCATGCGACCCTTAGGCAGATATTCAAAGACGTCATCTACGATTTCAAGGTATCTGTTTATCTGGCGGAACTTGCTGTATGCACGGGGGAAAACCTTTCCGTCCTTACCCATCACTCCCAGCTCGATGAGAAAGTCGCAGGGGGTTCCGTCGGGGATGATGTAATTTTTTGTTTTGTTGTGGGAAAGGGCGGGCATACATGCAGAGGCAGCGGAAGGCACCGCGGTTTTCTTTGAGGTAATACGCGGGTTTGCCGGCTTAGATGCCAGCACCTGTATTTCTTTGTCGGCCATGAAAATGTTTATCTGCTTGAAGTCATCTTTTACGAGGGAAAGGGCCAGCGCTGCCGCATCCCTTGCCTCCAGATTGGTATGAGTGACTTTTTTCGGATAGGTGTACTCAGCCTGATATAACAGCTTGTCGCCCAGCATGAGAGGACGCATTGTGACTTTAGAATACTCCAAAGCTTTCCTGCGCTTTCCTCCGAAAACAATTTTCAGGGGGATAGGGGCGTCATCCGAATTATCCCTGACAAAAATATCATTAAAAAGAGCAGCCAGTTTTTCCATGGTTTTAAATTTCCTTTCACACTTGTTAACGGAACTATTATACCACGACCTGTTACTGTAAACAATAAGCTTGACACAACCTGGTATATATGATATGTTGTAAAAACCTCAATTTTGTGTTAGAATATCACAAGCAAAAAGCCAGTTGAAAGGAAAATCAAACCATGAGAATAGCGTTTCACACTCTGGGCTGCAAGGTCAACCAGTATGAGACGGAAGCAATGAAGGAGCAGTTTAAGGCGGCAGGCTGCACCATCGTAGGCGAGGAGGATGCGGCGAACGTTTACGTTATAAACACATGCACCGTAACCAATCTTGCCGACAGGAAGTCCCGCCAGTATATAAGAAGAATGAAAAAAAAGTGTCCCGACGCCGTAGTGGCGGTCACAGGCTGCTACGCCCAGGTAAAGCCCGACGAGGTGGCGGCGCTCAAAGAGGTGGACATAGTTGCGGGGACGGGGGAAAAGCACAACATACTTTCCTATGTACAGCAGTTCATCGAGGACAGGCAGCGCCGGAGGCACATCATAGACTACGACAGTCTGACAAGCTACGACGACAAGGGCATCATCACCTCCATGGAGTCGCGGACCAGGGCATATATCAAAATACAGGAGGGCTGCGACAGGTTCTGCGCCTACTGCCTCATTCCCTTTGCCAGAGGTCATGTGAGAAGCCGAGATCCGGAGGAAATCGTGGCTGAGGCCACTGCGCTCATCAGTCAGGGCTTTAAGGAAATCATTCTCACCGGCATAAACACCGCCCTTTACGGCACCGAGGAAAGCTTCGGCTACCCTTTGCAGCCTGACGAGAGAGCAGAGGGCATGACGGGTATAGAGATAATAATAAAGCGCATAAACGACCTGGAAGGGGAATTCAGAATAAGATTAAGTTCCCTTGAGCCTACGGTTATAAACGCCGAATACGTAAGGCGGCTTATGAAGTACGAGAGGCTTTGCCCACACCTTCACCTTTCGGTGCAGAGCGGCAGCGATCATGTGCTGGAACTTATGAACCGCCGTTATGACCGCAGCGAGTATCTGGAGATAGTGAAAGTGCTGAAGGAATATGATCCCCTTTACGGCATAACCACGGACATAATCTGTGGCTTTCCGGGGGAGAGGGAGGAGGACTTTGCAGACAGCCTTGACATAATAGATAAGGTAAAATTCTGCAAGGTTCACGCCTTTAAGTATTCCAAGCGAGAGGGCACTGCGGCGGCACTCATGTCCGGTCAGATATCCGGTGAGGTGAAGGCAAGACGCATGGAAAGGCTCATGGAGGCGGGAGAAAGGGCTTCCGCGGAGTTTATGGAAAGCTGCCGGGGCGCAGCCAGAGAGGTGCTCTTCGAGGAGGTATGCGAGGCAGGCTGCGGACAGGACTGCTCCGAGGCAGACGGCAACGCGTCCCTGCTGACAGGCTATACCGACAACTACATCAAGGTCTACGCTAAAGGCACCTCCGGTGATTTAAACAGTATAAAGAGGGTAAAACTCTTAGAGAAATATAAAGACGGAATGAAAGGAGAGATTGAGTAATGGCAGACTGTGTATTTTGCATGATAGCAAACCATGAGATACCCACCAATGCGGTGTATGAGGACGATAAGATTATCTGCTTCCACGACCTGGAGCCTCAGGCACCGGTACATGTGCTGGTTATTCCAAAGAAGCATATCGAGTGCATCGACGCCCTGACGGAGGAGGACGGCGAGCTGATTGCACATCTCATGCTTAAGATTAAGGATATCGCCGCCGACCTGGGCCTGGAAAATGGCTACAGAGTGGTGAGCAACAACGGCGAGGACGCTTTCCAGACTGTAAAGCATCTTCACTTCCACATTCTCGGAAAGAGAAAGCTCACATGGCCACCGGGCTGATTTTTGCGGAGCAGTGAAGCAGCGGCAGAACAGCAGAGCAATAGAAATAAAAGGTCAGAAAATAATCGATACAGGAGATTTGGAAAAATGGGAAATATTTTTATGAGTGACCCACACCATGTTTTTTCGTGGGACAAGCTTGGAGATATAAAAGGAGGAAGAGAGGATCTGGGCGAGGAGGTTCCCGTTCTGGTGTACCGTCTGATGGAGTATTCCATGAACCATATACTCTACGAAGAATTCGGGGAGGAAAAAGCCAACGACCTTTTCAGAAAGGCGGGATTTTTGGCAGGTAGCGAATACGCTCAGAACATGCTGCCTCTTGACAAGGACATGACCACCTTCCTCGCAGCCCTTCAGGAGAGCCTGAAAGAGCTTAAGATAGGCATTCTCAGAATGGAGGAGCTGGAGGAGGCAAGCGGCAAATTCATACTTACCGTGGCGCAGGATCTTGACTGCAGCGGGCTTCCTCCGACAAACGAGGTGGTCTGTAATTTTGATGAGGGCTTTATCGCCGGAATCATGAAAGCCTATACAGGCGTGGAATACGAGGTGCGGGAGGTAGACTGCTGGGCAAGCGGCGCCAGAGCGTGCAGATTCCAAGGTGAGCCTAAATGATAGAAGAGGCTGACAGCAGGAAAAGAAAGAAAATCGCAGAAACGATTTTTGAAGAAATAAAGAGCGCAATCTACCATCCGGAGATTCCCCTGGATACAGGTGCTCTGCCTGATGATTTTAGAAAAGTCGGCCTGGGAATGGAGCAGCTGAGGATTTTTCTTCTGGAAAACAAGGAATTTGGTGAGGCAATGGCAAAGGGTATCCTTGACGCCAAGCCGCCCGGTGTAGAGAATGTAATCGCAGCCCCTCTTAAGGAGGTGCAGGGCAATCTGCGCCACATAACCTGGCTGACAAAGCAGATAGCAAAGGGCGACTACAGCCATGAGCTTTCGTTTATGGCGGAGTTCTCCAGTGCCTTCAACTCCATGACCCACGAGCTTGCTGCCCACAGAGCGGAGATGCAGAAGATGGTGGAAAGAGACGATATGACAGGGCTGTACAACAGAAAGTACATAATGTGGTACATAAGCGTTCTCGAGGAGGAAAGGAAGAACTTTTCCATCGCTTTTGTGGATTTGGACGGCCTGAAATTCACCAACGACACCTACGGTCATGACGCAGGTAACTTCTACATCAAGGCTTCAGTGGCAGCCATGGTAAGATACCTCGAAAAAGACGCTCGACTTGCCAGAATCGGCGGCGATGAATTCTTGGTGGTGTCAGAGAGCCTTGACAGCGCAGGTCTTTGCGAGCTTATGGAAAAAGCTCGGGAGGAGTTTATGCGCATCGGAAGGAAAAGCAAGTTTGAGCGCGCCCTGTTTCATTTCAGCTTCGGCTGCTGCGATATGGATTACGACAGATACCCTTCCGCCGACGAGGTGATGCAGAAAGCCGACGAGCTCATGTATCGGGACAAGCAGGAATATTACAGTAAAGAAAATATAAAAAGATAAAAAATCGTACATATTTTTGGCATAAAAGTATACAGATAAAGCGTAAAGAATATTCAGGCTTTATCTGTTTTTTGCGAGAAAAAGCAGAAAAA
>JAEDNK010000051.1 GCA_016302545.1 Bacillota bacterium | reverse complement strand
AAAGAAGTAATGGGTAAGAAAGTTGGTCAAAGCACTCTCAAAAATCGCTAAACCCCTTGGAATTCCAAGGGGTTTCGTATTTGTAGTGATTATTCAAGCTCGATAAAGGAAATGTGGCTTTCCATATATCTGGTGGTTTGATTTGCTGTTTTGCCACTACATATATACGTATTATCTGTATTTTCTAGTTTTACCGGACTTTTTGTCGTCAATTTGTCGTCAGATGGAACACCTCTCCCACTCGATAAACTCGAAATATTATTACTTTTTTTATTGTTATTTCAGCCTTTCATCATTTTTTTCGAGTGGATTTCGAGTTTTTATCGAGTTTCACTCGATTTCACATATTTGCTGGAACGTCCTGCTCCAACTAATTGAATCAAAGACTCTTCTCTCATCTTATCCAATGCACTTCTTGCTTGCTGCTTAGTAAATCCGCACAATTCTCTGGTTTTTTCGTTTGTGATAGACCCATTAACTTCAATATATTCCATAATCATTTCTTTTGCCTTAATATACTGTATTGATCTGTCTTTTGTATATTCCACTGCAGATTTTACTGCCTCATACATTTTGGCAGTCAACATATACTCCTTTCCAGACACCTCAATCAAGCCATCCCTCATTAAACTATTAAGACTTTTTTGAGCCATATCTCTTGTTCCCTGTATTAGATCTGTTGCTATGGCAAGAGAAATCCTACGATTATCTGTTAGATAGCGTAAAATCATCAACTCAAAAAGTGAAAAATTCTTTTGACGGGAATTTTGTTCTCTAGCCACAAACTTCACAAATTCTATGTCGTCGATAGAACTATAAATTGTCTGTGTGCAAGAGCATTCAGCAGCGCTTCCTGAAATACCCTTTCTGAAAAATCTACAATTTCCAATCGAAAAAGTCCTACCTGAACATTTACAATTCGGTTCGCATTCTGTATCTTCTCAGAAAGTCTCTCGATTACAGAAATAATCGGTGCTGTCATGTCCAGCCTTGCATCGTATTCCTCCAAATTAGACTGTGAGTAATGCAAATAAATAACCTCTGCCTGAGAAATCAGCCGATGAATTGCCTGCTCTTTTCCTACAAAAAGTAATCCCGCTATCGTTAACTTCAAATTCCCCGCATCATATTTTATGAGTCCCAGGTCACTCAGAAAAGCCATATCTTCCATTTCTGAAAGTGTAGATTCAGGATCCCTTGCTTTCAATTTTTCCTTTAATTTATAGATTTCCAGCTTATTAATATCATCTTCTGTACTTTCCACTATAATTTGTCCGGAAAAATCGGGATTCTGAACGGCAGAATATTTATTACTCATCTCATCCGGATAATATGGTTTAGAATTTTTACCAAGCCTTCTTAAACATCTGCCATCCGTCGTTGCATATGTTGTTCCATCATGCTCAACAGACAATGTAATCACTGTCTTCCCCTGATATTCAAACTCCCCTGCTTCCGTAAATAAAGGTGGTCTTGTTTTGTCATAAATAGCTTCCACAATATTCTGCAAATCATAATTACCTGTGCAGCCAGTGACTTCACCATTATCTTCCACCCCAAAATAAACAGTTCCACCTTTGTTATTAGCAAACGCAATTAGTTCATCCACTGCTAACGCAATACGTTCTTTCATGCTGGAAGTCTTTATCCAGGATTTGAATTCTGTATTATTAGATTCTCCCCTTTGGAGAACTGTTTCAAAATCTAATCTAGCCATTGAATCACCACTTTCCCCATTTTACTTATTACGATGCATCGCTCTAATTACTATCATTTTACCTATTTTACCACACAAGAGCAATAAAATGGGCAAAAAAATGATTTTATCCATTCATTTCTATCGCAACCATTTGCGCAGAAT
The DNA here is from genome assembly GCA_016302545.1 of Bacillota bacterium. GTDB lineage: Bacteria > Bacillota > Clostridia > Peptostreptococcales > Anaerovoracaceae > SUG1106. The sequence goes on along the minus strand of JAEDNK010000051.1, from coordinate 8,440 downwards.
ATATTGGAAATACATGTACAGCCTCTACAAAAAAAGTATGGCAGACAATCAATACCATTATCTGCCATGTAAAAAATCACATTTTTTTATTCAAGCTCGATGGTTGCAGGCGGTTTGCCTGTGCAATCATAGAACACGCGGTTTACATGCTCCACTTCGTTAACGATGCGGGTGGTTACTTTGTCTATGACTTCCCAAGGAAGATGCGCAGCCTCGGCAGTCATGAAATCGCTGGTCATGACAGCACGGAGAGCAACTGCGTAGTCATAGGTTCTGAAGTCGCCCATTACTCCTACAGAGCGCATATTGGTCAGCGCCGCAAAGTACTGTCCGAGAGTGCCAGGCTGACCGTATTTCGGAATCAGTCCCGATTCCATTGCAGCGGCGATCTCCTCGCGATAGATGGCATCGGCCTCCTGAACGATCTTAACCTTTTCCGCAGTAACCTCTCCTACGATACGGACTCCAAGTCCCGGTCCCGGGAACGGCTGGCGGTAAACCAGATATTCCGGCAGGCCCAGCTCAAGACCGGCTTTGCGCACTTCGTCCTTAAAGAGCATTCTGAGCGGCTCGATGATTTCCTTGAAGTCAACATGGTCAGGAAGGCCGCCTACATTGTGGTGGGATTTGATAACGGCGGATTTACCCAGACCCGACTCGATAACGTCGGGATATATGGTTCCCTGTACGAGAAAGTCAACAGCGCCGATTTTTTTTGCTTCTTCCTCGAAAACGCGGATGAATTCTTCGCCGATGATTTTGCGCTTGGCTTCGGGGTCGGTGACTCCGGCAAGTTTATCATAGAATCTTTGCTGGGCGTTAACACGTACGAAGTTAAGGTCATACGAGCCCTCAGGTCCGAAGATAGCTTCAACCTGATCTCCTTCATCCTTGCGCAGCAGACCGTGGTCTACGAATACACAGGTAAGCTGTTTGCCTACCGCCTTTGACATGAGGACTGCGGCCACAGAGGAGTCAACGCCGCCTGACAGGGCGCAGAGCACCTTGCCGCCCGCTGCCTTGGCGCGAATATCCTTGATGGTTCTTGCCACGAAGTCGTCCATTTTCCAGTCGCCTTTGCAGCCGCATACTTCGAGGACGAAATTTTTAAGCACCTTGAAGCCCTCCACTGAGTGTACCACTTCAGGATGAAACTGCACGGCGTAGAAACCCTCAGACGGGTTTTCCATGGCGGCTACAGGGCACACAGTAGTGTGGGCGGTTACGGCAAATCCTGACGGAGCCTCTGCAATATAATCCGTATGGCTCATCCAGAACACGGAATTTCCTGCAATCTGCGAGCCGGTCTCCTTCGCATCTCCCAGACCTACGCCTGCAAGAACGCCGTTTCTGCCGTCAATAGTAACATCAGTCCTGCCGTACTCGCTGACAGGTGCGGTGGCAACCTTTCCGCCGAGCTGATGGGCAAGAAGCTGTGCGCCGTAGCAGATTCCCAGTACAGGCACTCCCAGTTTAAAAATTTCCGGGTCAGCCTGAGGAGAGTCGTCGCCGTACACGCTGTTAGGTCCGCCGGTAAAAATAATGCCCGACGGAGACATCTTCTTTATATCGTCTATTGGCAATGTGTAAGGATGCACCTCGCAGTACACATTGCATTCGCGGACACGGCGTGCAATCAGTTGATTATACTGTCCGCCGAAGTCCAGTACCAAAATATTTTCTCTCATAATACAGTCACCTATTTGATTACATTGTTTGAAGTGTCTTTAAGAATGACGTCGTGTGCGCCGCCCTCTACGATAGAGGTTGCCGAAACGAGGGTCAGCTTGGCCTTCTGCTGCAGTTCCTTGATGGAAAGCGCGCCGCAGTTGCACATAGTTGACTTAACCTTGGTAAGGCTCAGGTTTACGTTATCGTGGAGAGATCCTGCGTAAGGAACGTAGGAGTCAACGCCTTCCTCAAACTTCATGCGAGGGTCGCCTCCCAGGTCATAGCGCTGCCAGTTTCTCGCACGGTTAGAGCCTTCACCCCAGTACTCCTTAACATAGCTGCCGTTTATGTTCAGCTTGTTTGTAGGGGACTCGTCGAAACGTGCAAAATATCTGCCCAGCATAATGAAGTCTGCGCCCATAGCCAGAGCCAGAGTCATGTGATGGTCGTAAACAATTCCGCCGTCGGAGCAGACAGGAACATATACACCTGTCTCCTCGAAATACTTGTCGCGCTCAGCAGCAACTTCTATTACAGCTGTAGCCTGTCCGCGTCCGATACCCTTCTGCTCACGGGTGATGCAGATGGAACCGCCGCCGATACCGATCTTGACGAAGTCAGCTCCTGCATCTGCAAGGAATCTGAAACCCTCACCGTCTACTACGTTGCCTGCGCCTATCTTTACGGTATCGCCGTATTTTTCGCGAACCCAACGAATAGTATCGCTCTGCCACTGGCTGTAGCCCTCGGAGCTGTCTATGCAAAGCACATCAACGCCCGCTTCAACCAGTGCAGGTATTCTTTCCATGTAGTCGCGGGTGTTGACACCGGCGCCTACGATATATCTCTTTTGTTCGTCCAGAATTTCGTTAGGATTGGACTTGTGTGAATCGTAGTCCTTTCTGAAAACAAAGTGAGTAAGTCTCTGGTTTTCGTCTATGATAGGGAGAGCGTTCAGCTTGTTATCCCACAGAATGTCGTTGGCCTCGCTTAAAGAAATTCCTGCCTTTCCGTAGACGAGCCTTTCAAAAGGTGTCATAAACTCTCTGATAGGGGTGTTCGGGTCCATTCTGCTTACGCGGTAGTCGCGGCTTGTAACAAGACCCAGAATTCTGCCTGCCGAAGTGCCGTCCTCGGTAATTGCAATGGTGCCGTGTCCCTTACGTGCCTTAAGCTCGATTACATCAGCTAAGGTCTGGTCCGGTCTCAGGTTGGAGTCGCTTACGACGAAGCCTGCCTTATACGCCTTTACCCTTTTCACCATAGCTACCTGATTTTCGATGGTCTGGGAGCCGAATATAAAAGAAATTCCACCTTCCTTTGCCAGCGCTACAGCCATTTTATCGTCGGAAACGGCCTGCATGACAGCGGAAACCAATGGAATGTTCATTGTGATTGCGGGCTCCTCGCCCTTCTTGAATTTTGTGATTGGAGTTCTGAGGGATACGTTTTCCACGCGGCAATCCTTGCCGGAATATCCCGGTACGAGAAGGTACTCGTTAAACGTTCTTGATGGTTCTTCGAAATAATGTGCCATTACTTTTCTCCTCTGTATCTCTATGTGGTATATCAAAATTTTTATGAAAAAATTTAACAAGATTATTTTATCTATTATATGATATTATGCTCGCGTTTTCAAGGGGAAAATCAAAAAACCGCCGGGCTTGCGAATGCAATTATGCACGCTCATGCCGTCGGCGGTTTTGCTCGCCAGTTTCAGTCAGAGCCGGTGCGAACCGGTCCCGTCCGATTATGTACTTAAACTATTTCAGAGGTGCTAATCCGAGGATTTCTCTTGCTTCAGCAGGAGTAGCGATTTCTCTTCCAAGAAGCTTTGCGATTTCCACTACCTTTGCAACCATCTGACCGTTGGATTCTGCCAGAACGCCCTTTTCCATGTAAAGGTTGTCTTCGAAACCTACTCTTACATGTCCGCCGAGAGCGATTGTAGCTGCGGCGATGTGCCATGCGTTCTTGCCGAGGCCGGTTGCAGTCCAGGTTGAGCCTTCAGGAATGGATTCTACCATGTATACTAAGTCTCTGATTGTAGCTGACATCTGTACGCCGAGAACGAAGTCCCAGTGAATAGGCTTTACCAGATAGCCCTTCTTGTAAGCTGTCTTCATAGCGATGTCGATCATGCCCTTGTCGAATACTTCACATTCAGGCTTGATGCCTCTTTCCTGCATGATCTTAGCAAAGTTTACGATTGTATTGTCAGTGTTTACGAAAATTTCGTCTCCGCCAAAGTTGCAGGTACCGCAGTCGAGAGTAGCCATTTCAGGTGTAGGAACAACCTCTGTGGACTGTAATCTTTCAAGGTCGGTCATGCCAACTGCTCCGCCTGTCGAAGGCTGGATGATTGCATCAGGACATTCCTTTCTGATAGCGTCGATGCATTCCTGGAATCTGCCCTTGTCCTGAGTAGGAGTACCGTCGTCCCATCTTACGTGAAGGTGAATGAGGGAAGCGCCTGCGTCGTAAGCCGACTTAGCTTCTCTTACGATTTCCTCTACTGTGTAAGGCACGTTAGGGTTCTGTTCCTTAGTTACTTCTGCACCGCAAATACATGCACTGATAATTAATTTTTCCATGTTTATCTCCTCTTTCTTAAAAAATATTAACAGAAATTTAAACACGAATTACTACATACAAATCTATTATACCATCACAGGTCCCGATGTTCAAGGGTAACTGTGCGTCCCTGCCCGCTAAAAATTCTGTAAAGCTCGTTTGCTACCGCCACGGAGCGATGATGTCCGCCGGTGCAGCCTACCGCTACGGTCAGACTGTATTTTCCTTCCTTAATGTAGCAGGGAATCAGCTTTTCGATGAGTTCGGCAGTTCTGTTGATAAACTCCTTGGTAATGTCGTGTTTCAGGACGTACTGGGAGACCTTCTTGTTGTTTCCCGTCAGCTTTTTGAGGCTTGGCACGTAGTAAGGGTTGGGGATAAAGCGCACGTCCAGGGACCAGTCGGTTTCGATTGGAATTCCGTGTTTATAGCCGAAGGACATAATATTGAGCACGAAGGTGCTGTCCTTGCCGCCTTTGGTGAAAAGCCTGTCCAGCTCGGAATTCATCTCCGCCACTTTCAGCGTAGATGTGTCTATGATGTAGTTGGCATAGGCTCTCAGTTCGCTGAGCTGTCTGCGCTCCTCCTCTATGACCTCTTTGGTGATGGCCGCCGTGGAAAGGGGATGTGTCCTGCGGGTCTCGTTGTATCTTCTGATGAGGACCTCGTCGGATGCCTCTATGAAAAGGATTTTGAAGTCCACATTCCGGTCTGCCTCCAGCGCTGCTATGCTGCTCTTTAGGTCACCAAAAAACCTGCCTCCCCGCACATCGATTACGAAGGCCGCTTTTTTTACATTCCTGGCGCCTGCCAGAGAAAGGTCTATGAAATTTTTTATGAGGGCGGGGGGCATATTGTCTATGCAGTAATAGCCCTTGTCCTCAAACCAGTCCGCCGCCTTTGTTTTGCCGGCGCCGGAAAGTCCCGTGATGATTACTACTTCCATCAGATTTCCTTCAGATTCCCTTTAAATTTCCTTTATGTTCACGATGCGCTCCGGGTCAAGGCCTGCTTCAAGTGCTCTTGCCAGAGGTCCTTCGAAGGAGCCTACTCTGGCAGGAATGTGTGCATCGCTTCCTATTATAAATTTAACATCAAAGGCAGCGGCGATTTTGATTTCTTCCACCGTCAGATGATGATGCTTGTCGTTGATTTCGATAAATGTAGCCGTATCGGCACAGGCCCTTGCAATGTCTGCAATATCAAAAGGTCCCTTGTCCCCCGGATGAGTGAGCACATCGATATGATTGCCCTGCTCTTCGTTGTAGTAAAGGGCGTCCAGAATCATGGCCGTATTCTTAACCTTCAGGGTTGACGTCTCTCCCCCAAAGAGTCCTGCGTGCTTATTCAGATAGTTCGGCACCATTCCTGCGTGGAGAATTCCGAAGTGGTAGCCTGCCAGCAGGATATCATAGTCTTTTCTTTCTTCAGGGGCTACATCCAGGAAAGGTTCCACACGCAAGGTGTTTGCCTCCACCCCCAGCAGTATTTTTATCTGAGGGTATTTAAGCTGCAGCCGGTCGATTTCGGCTCTCATCTGCGGCAGTTTGTTTCTGTCCAGCCCATAGGTGAGGTGCCCCGGTCCGTGGTCGGTTATTGCTATGGACTCAAGGCCCTTTGCCACCGCCTGCTTCACATTGTCCTCGATGCTTCCCTTTCCGTGGGAATAAACTGTATGGGTATGATGGTCGAAGACCATGCGATATTTTGAGATTATCTTATCCAATTATGCGCACCTCCGGTTCCAGCATTACGCCGAATTTATCGTAGACCGTGTTCTGCACCAGAGCTATGAGCTGCAGGATGTCCGTGGCTGAAGCTCCGCCTTTGTTGATTACAAAGCCGCTGTGGAGAGTGGAAACCTGTGCACCGCCAACCGTAAGGCCCTTGAGACCTGCATCCTCAATGAGCTTTCCGGCAAAGTACCCTTCCGGCCTCTTGAAGGTGCTGCCTGCCGACGGATAGTTAACCGGCTGCTTGGCGTTGCGTCTGGCATTGAGGTCTTTCATCTGAGCCGCGATTTCTTCCTTGTTTCCTGTGGTCAGGTTAAATGTCACATCGGTTGCTATCCAGCCGTTCTGCTGAAGAATGCTGCTGCGATAACCGAACTGCATCTCTTCATTGGTGAAGTCTTTTTCATCTCTGCCGTCAGGTGAAACAGCGTGAACCGAAGCCACGATATCCTTCATTTCTCCGCCGTAAGCTCCTGCATTCATGAATATTGCCCCGCCGATGCTGCCCGGAATGCCGCTTGCAAACTCCATCCCTGTCAGGCTTTCCTCAAGGGCCATTTTGGCAGCCGTAGAAAGAAGCATGGATGCCCCGATGCGAAGGCGTGTATCACTTTCCTCCGCCAGATAGTTGAAATAATCTCCCAGTTTAATCACAAGTCCCTGGTAGCCGCTGTCCTTAAACAGTGTGTTAGAGCCGTTTCCGATGAGCAGGTGGGGAATGTTTTCCTCGTCTGCAAACCGCAGAACCGCCTTCAGCTGCTCTTTATTTTCAACCTCAACCAGAGCCGCAGCCTTGCCGCCCGCCCTGAAAGAAGTGTATTTACTCATATCTGCGTTTTCTATGACGCTTAATTTATCGCTGCTCTGAGCTTCCGTCAGAATCTCCGTCAGCCTCTTTATTAAATCTTTCTTTTCCAAAAAGATCCTCCTTCTCTATATTATACTTTCCAAAATCCTCATAAAGCAGCGTGTCCGTAGGCATTGCCTTTTCCCGAAGCCGCCCGTTGACAGCCCTGCGGATGTATGTGTAGAGTACCGCAAATACAGGTACGCCCAGCACCATGCCCACGAAGCCAAAAAGCCCTCCGCTGACTATGATTGCAAACATTACCCAGAAGCTTGCCAGCTTGGTGCTCTTGCCGAGAATCTTCGGTCCGATGATGTTTCCGTCCACCTGCTGCAGCACAAGCACCATCACCGCGAACTTTACCGCCGACATAGGCTCGATGATGAGCAATATTATCCCCGACGGCACAGCGCCGATGAAAGGACCGAAAAACGGTATTATATTGGTAACTCCCACCACCACGCTGACCAGCATAGGCAGCGGCAGCCCCAAAAGGTTCATGGCTATAAAACATATTATGCCGATAATCATGGAGTCTATGATTTTACCGTTGATAAAGCCGCCAAAGGTTTCGTTTGTGAGGCGTCCCAGCTCGAAGATTTTTTCCGCGCGCTCAGTCTTGAAAACCGCAAGTATCAGCTTTCTTGACTGGGCGATAAATATTTCCTTGCTGTTGAGCACATAGACGCAGATGATGAGGGCCACGAAAAAGTCGAAGACCACTCCTACGGTGCCGATAACTCCCACGGAAACATTGTTCAGCACAGCCTCTGCTCCGGGTACCATCTTTTCTTGAGCCCACACCAGCACCGTGTCGGCAAGTCCGTCCAGCTTGCCTGCCAGGAATTCCATGATTTCCGGGTTGGATTCAAGGTTTGCCCTGAGCCACTTAATAAAACTGTTCATTGTATCCGGCAGCCCCTGAATAAGGCCCATTATGCTTTCCCAAAGGTCCGGCAAAATCAACATGATGCAGCCGCCTACCACCACTATCAGAACTGTCAGCGAAATTACGGTAGCCACTATCCTCGCCAGCTTCAAGTCGTTTGCTGGCTTTTTGAAGCGTCCTTTGTTGACCCGGTATATCAGTTTGGTCGTGCCGTTATATACGGGGCAAAGGAGGTACGCCATAACGATACCGATGTAAAATGGCATGAGTATGTCGTTCATTCTGGCAAAGCCCTCCGACACCGCCCTGAAGTTGTTCACCACATAGTATGTCAAAATGAGGGCGCAGCCTACTGCAAAGAACATGAGTCCCTCTCTGACATATTTATTTTTCATGGAAAGTTTGTTGTTCCGGTTTGTCTGATTCATCTTTGGTTTCCTCTGTGTGATGGACGCACCACTGTGGCCCAATGCCACAGGGTTCGCCTGTATAAAGATATTATATCCCAAGGACGGAGGAGTTTTCAAGTGGTTTGTGGGGAAAATGGAGTAAAGTAAAATGGGGTAACCAAAGTTAATTGGGGTCTCAGTTAAATGGGTACACTTTGCTCCTCCTTGCCATAAGGGAAAGTTCTTTCAAATTAAATACTCTTTTCACCCAATCAGATCCCCGATCTCGCATTTCAAAGCATCGGCAAGCCCCATAACGATATCCATCTGCGCCTTA
>JAEDNK010000050.1 GCA_016302545.1 Bacillota bacterium | reverse complement strand
TCCTTATAGGTCACGCCGTACCAGCGGTCTCTTGAGCGAAGCACCTTTACCTGTGCCTTGCCCTCACCGATGAGTCTGTCCACCACGCCCGGCAGGAAATACTCTCCCTTCATCGGGTTTTCTTTCAGTGCTTTATCCAGGAAAGCAGGGAAGCCTGATTCCATCTCCGCCAGCATTGAAACTGTAAATCCCCAGAAGTTCATGGACACCACAGTGCCCCTGGAAAGCTCTGTCTTTGCAGGTTCTACGCCTTCTCCGCCATCTTCTTCAAAGACGATTTTTTTGCCCTCCCATTTTATTTTGGTACGCTCGGTTATAGTGCTGAGCATGCCGTCCTTATCCGTTTCACAGACACCTCGAGAGACATACCCGTTTTCCGTGAGAGTGTTTTCTATATCGTAACCTACCATACAGTAGCTGTATTTTTCTCCGTCCTCTGTATTTTCAAGGAACTCATATATAGACTGAAAAGCTCCCGGACCGTAGTAGTCATCTGAATTTATTACTGCAAAAGGCCCGTCAACCTTTTTTCTCGCTGCCATAACAGCATGAGCCGTTCCCCACGGCTTCTGTCTGCCCTCCGGCACCTCATATCCTTCAGGAAGATCCCCCAGCTCCTGATAGACATATTCTATATCTATATATTTTCCTGCCTTATCGTCAAGAAGCCTTCTGAAGTCCTCCTCGTTTTCCTTTTTAATTACGAAAACAGCCTTTTTAAATCCTGCCATCACTGCATCGTACAGCGAAAAATCTATGATAAGCTCTCCCTTGCCTGTTACCGGTTCTATCTGCTTCAGTCCGCCGAATCTTGAGCCCATTCCGGCAGCCATAATAACTAATACGGGTTCTTTTTTCATTTTTTCCTCCCAATTTTTCGGAACAATATTTCAAACATAATAATATATCATCTTTGCCTGAGGCGCAAGTAGTGGTATAATAGTTTCATCAATTGGAGGTGCGAAATGATAAAAACTATGGAAATGTGCGAAATAGATGCGGCTATGCGTGTTGCTGACCTTATGGTCTCAGCTGCAATATCCGCGCCAAAAGGAAGCGGTCGTGATACTGTCGTAGCTATGGTGGTTTCAGGAGAAGAAAAAGACACTCTCAGGGACGCTATGCTGGAACTTGGAAAGGAATATAACGAAGACTTCATTATAAGAGATGCGGGAAATGTGGACAGGAGTATCTGCGTTGTTCTCATTGGCTGCAAGAGCACGCCATTCGGTCTCGATAACTGCAGCATGTGCGGATTTAAAAACTGCGGAGAAATGAAAAAAGCCGGCACCAATTGTGTTTTCAATGTGACCGACCTTGGCATTGCCGTCGGCTCTGCCGTTTCCATCGCAGCAGATAACCGAATCGACAACCGAGTTATGTATTCAGCTGGAAAAGGCGCCTTGAAGGCAGGTATGCTGCCGGCTGATGTGAAAATCGCTTACGGCATTCCTCTGAGCATAAACTCCAAGAGTATTTACTTTGACAGGAACCCCGGCGCCGTGCTCCGATAATTCCTTTCTAAAATGCAGATTGCAGCCAGAAGCACCGCTCCTCCGATGCACCATCCTGCCAGCACATCCGTAGGCCAGTGGACGCCCACATAAATTCTGCTCGGTCCGATTGCCAGAGCTAAAAATCCACACACTGCGCTTAATACCTTTTTCAGCTTTTCATTCTTGCAATGCCTGTTCAGCAGATAAATCAGCAGCCCGTAAAATATTACCGACGTTACAGAATGGCCGCTGGGGAAGGAATATCCTCCCTGCTTTACCAGATGAAGTGCTGCATCAGGACGAGCTCTCAAGAAAATATGCTTCATTGGTTTGTAAAAAGCCAGCCCTCCCAGAGCAGCCAGAGAAACCGGCACACCGTATTGTTTACGGTTTGGCAGTGCCAGAAGTATGGCGCAGAAAGCTATTATGGTCACCGTATCCGATAAATGTGTAATTAAAATTATGATAGGATTCAGTATCTGACTTCTCAGAGAAAAAAAGGCTTTCTGAACAGCCAGATCCAGGGGCAGCGGCTCTGTGCCGTAAACAGCTCCCACCTGATATGTGATAAATGCTGCTATTACAGCTAATACTGCTGCAGCGGCCATCATTATCCTGCATCCCTTCTTTGAAATCATTCTTTTTTCCACATTCGTTCTCCTTTTTTCTTTTCTTTTAAACTTATTATACACTTTTCTTATGGAAAAGACCACCTGTTTTGTGGTACAATGCCTTTGGATAAATTAATTCGGAGGAACCAGATTTGAAATTAATTGATAATATAGCAGGCTTTAATGCCATAGCGGGTGCGGTTCTGTCAGTAGGAAAATACCGCAAAACCATTGATGCTGCCAGAGAGGCAGGAGATTTTGATAAAGAAAGAGAAGAAATAGTCAAGGCAACCAACGAATGGGGTTCAAAGGTAGTTAAATATTTCGAGGCTGATGTGAACATAATCAATCCCGAAAACATGCCTGACCACGGACCGGTTGTCTATATCTGCAACCACCAGTCATATGCAGACATTCTCACCTTCTTTTATGTACTCAGGAAACATCAGGCAAGCTTCATCGCCAAGGATGCTCTCAAAAAAATTCCTCTCTTCGGAAGCTGGGTAACTAAAACCCGCGGAATTTACATCCACCGGGGCGATGCCAGAGCTTCCCTTCAGACTATAAACCAGGGTGTGGAATACCTGAAGCAGGGATTTTCACTGATTATTTTTCCGGAGGGTACCAGGAGCCGTTCATCCGAGATGGCCGATTTCAAGCCCGGCAGCTTTAAACTGGCCACAAAGGCACGCGTTCCTATCGTGCCGGTTACTATAAACGGTGGATATAAGACCTTCGAAGAACACGGTGTAATGACCAAAGGAGCCCACATTGACTTCATGGTTCACCCGGCCATCGAAACTGCAGGCATGTCCCGTCAGGAACTTGCTGACCTCCCTGAAAAGGTGGAAGCTATCGTCCGCGGCGGCTTAGAAGATATTCTCGCAGGAAAATATGCTAAAACCGAATAAACAATAATCCATTTAACCATAGTAAGAAAAGCTGTACGTTCCTCAGATTATGAACCCATGAGCATACAGCTTTTTTATTATTTATCATCCTCGTACAGGAATTTTATACCATTATATATCTCAGCGAAGTCAACTTCACACTTGTTATCAAATATGGCTACGGGCACCTTGTCGCCGAAGCCGTAAATTGTCGGGTATATTTCATCCTCTTTCCCGTCAAACACATATGTTATTATCTTCTTTTTATCCGGGTCGACCATCCAGTACTCGCGAACCCCTGCATCCTCATACTTATGGAGCTTGATAAACGCGTCCTTCTTCTTAGTTGAAGGTGACAAAATTTCGACCACGAAATCCGGAGCTCCTTCAATTCTGGCTCTTGTCACCTTACTGCGGTCGCACACCACAATAACATCAGGCTGTACCATTGTCCTGTTTTCGTCGGGGCGGCCGGCATTGAGAAGCACATCAAAAGGCGGAATACCGGCGATACACTTACCGCCGTTTTTCTTTATGAAAGTAGAAATTGTAAAATATATTTCACCCTGAATCATCTGATGCACGGAAAAGGGTGCAGTCATATCGTAAATCACCCCGTCGATAAGTTCCACACGCCTCTCGTCGGGTATTTTAAAATAATCCTCTACCGTGTACTCTCCCTGCTTTTTCGCCATATAGGAGAATACCTCCTCGCCTACTCTGCTGGCTCCCCCCGGAGTTATATTCAGTATGCTTTCAATGGCTTTAAGAGTTTCATATCTGGGCTTCTCCGTCACACCTGCAAATATCTTCTGTACAGTACTCAGAGGCACTCCGGAAAGCTCTGAAATCATCTCATTGGTATAGCCAAGCTGAGTCTTACGCTCCTTCATTTCTGTTACGTTCATATTAACACTCCTCTCGACACCTGTCCTGTATTGCCATTATATTACCATAATATCGCCATTATTACAAGCGTATTTCCTTTTTATTTCCGCATGATTATATGTTTCATTTCATACAGGTATGTGGTAGATTCTCTTGGAGACGCCGACAGTCTGTGGCTGAAGCGTGAGCCTACAGTTGACGAAGTTAAAGAATTACTGAAAGAATGGGACCTGTCCGGATACACAGAACTTGTTTTCTGCGGTTACGGAGAGCCGATGGAAAGGCTTGATGAGGTGCTGGCTCTCTGCAGATATATTAAGGGAACCACTAATCTTAAAACAAGAATCAATACCAACGGTCTGTCTGATCTGCTGCACGGACGGGAAACTGCACCGGAGCTTATTGGTCTGGTGGATGCCATTTCTATCCTGACGTTACTATGTCCGTTGTAGGAGGGACTATCCCTAAGGAGGACGTGGAAATCTGCAGACATATTGCGCAGGAACAGCTGGGAGTGAAATTCAGAGTAAGATAATAAACAACACCCCATCTGTGCTTATTTTCAGATGGGGTGTCAGCTATATCTAAATGCCGGAGTTCCGTCTCCCTTTACGGAATATTTTTGATCGAAACAGAATGAGGTTCATTGCTGCAAAGAATACCACCAGAATTCCCAGTGTTAGCGCCGGCTTTTCCGGTGCTAATGCCGCAAGGAGCATCATAGGGAATCCGAATACGATGGCCGGGAAGTTCTGATAGACCAGGTTGTCTGCCGCCGGTGTCTTGAAACTGCCATCGATCTCACGCAGAAGGATAACACCGGTGCTGGCCGTTCCGGTAAGCATACCGAACATGGTCAGGAACTGTTCCTCTGCATAGTCAGGAAACAGCGTCCTGGCGGTTATACGATTGTAGGCATATGTGGCCACAAGGCCTGATATACCCAGAATGAGTATGATGCCCCAGTACTGTTTAAGAATACTCAGACGTATTGCTGCAATTCCTGCCACCACCATAATATCAAAGAAAAAATTGCTTGCACGGGTCAGGAGAAAATTATTGGTATATTGGCGCTTGATAGCTCCCATTTTCTTTAACAGCTGCATCACTGCTTTTATCAGTGTGGCAGCCATAACTCCCAGCAGGAAGTTAAAGCCATACACCACAGAACGAAGGCCGGGCAGAATGGCCCCCAGCGCCAGCATCAGCAGATAAGCGTTCTCAAGCTCTGCGAATCGCGTACTATTTTCTAAAACAAGAGCCTCTGAATAAATATATTTCAGAAGCCCCCTCTTCATTTACTATTCAATTCCCAGCCCGAAGTTTTCCTTGACTCTCTTCATGGTCTGCTTTGCTATGGCATCTGCGCGGACAGCGCCGTCCTTGAGAATTTCAATCAGTTCATCGGAATGTCTGATTTGCTCGTATCTTTCTTTTATCGGAGCCAGGGCTTCAACCACAACCTCAACTAAATCTTTCTTGAAGTCGCCGTAGCCTTTGCCCTCATATTTTGCTTCCAGCTCAGGAACGGTCATTCCGGAAAGCACGCTGTAGATGTTAAGCAGGTTGCTGATACCCGGCTTGTTTTCGACATCGAATCTTACCACTCCGTCAGAGTCGGTGGTGGCCTTCATAATGGATTTTTTAATCTTGGAAGGCTCATCCAGAAGGGAAATACGCGAGTGAATGTTTTCGGCGCTCTTGCTCATCTTCTTGGTCGGGTCGTCAAGTGCCATGATACGTGCGCCTTCTTTAAGGAATCTTCCGTCAGGAACCACGAAGGTTTTTTTATACTTGTTGTTGATTCTGATGGCAATGTCGCGGCAAAGCTCGATATGCTGCTTCTGGTCATTACCCACCGGCACGATGTCTGTATCGTAAAGCAGGATATCGGCAGCCATCAGTACAGGATATGAGAAAAGTCCTGTAGGTGCAGACTCCTTGTTTTTGCTCTTATCCTTGAACTGAGTCATTCTGGAAAGTTCTCCTGTATAGGAGTTGCAGGTCAAAACCCATGAAAGTTCAGCGTGTCCCGGTACATCGGACTGCACGAAGACGATGGATTTCTTAGGGTCTACTCCAACTGCCAGGTAAAGAGCGGCCACATCCAGGATATGGTCTCTGAGCTCCTTAGGATCCTGCGGCACTGTAATAGCATGCATATCTACGATGCAGTAGATGCACTCGTGGTCATCCTGAAGCTCCACAAACTGCTTCAGAGCCCCAAGATAATTACCTAAATGTATGTTTCCTGTCGGCTGAACGCCGGAAAATACTCTTTTCATTTGTTTGCCTCCATATGTGATGCGCCTCGGGGACGCATAAAATCTAACATCTGTTAAGCTAATGTCTGTTGAGTTCACGCCTGAAGCTTTCAACTATGGCTTTTTCGGATCTGGAAATAGTCATCTGAGAAACACCCAGCTTCTGGGCGATTTCAGCCTGAGACTTGTTTTCAATAAACCGCTGTTTGAAGATAAATCTATAGGTATCGCTGAATCCCGACAATACAGAGTTAATAATTTCGCCAAGCTCCACACGCTCGTACCCTGTATCCTCAAACCCTATATACCTTTCAAGAACGCTTCCTGCATCTTCGTCATCGGAGCCTAACCCTGCACTTTCCAAAGAGTACGTCCCGTAGGCCTTGGCACTCTCCATAGCCTGCATTATCTGTTCCTGTGTAAAACCCGTTTCCGCCGCAACCTCATCTACGCTTGGCACTCTGCCAAGCTCGGAGGTCAGCCTGTCCTTTACCTCCTGAACCTTTCCGGCAATTTCCTTCATACGGCGAGGCACTTTAAGACTCCACTCTTTATCACGGAAATACTTTTTTATTTCTCCCAGAATCGTAGGCGTGGCAAAACTCCGAAACTCGTATCCACGACTCGGATCAAATCTTTCAACAGCGGAAACCAGAGCAATGGCACCGACCTGGTACAAATCGTCATAGTCAACTCCCTTGCCGAGATATTTTCTTATTAAAATGTCCACAATGTAGAGGTTCTCCTCTACTATCTTGTTTCTGAGCTGGGTAGTCGGATGGGCTGCGTACTCCTTAAACTCCTGTATTTCATGCGGTGTCATTTTCTCTTTACCATCTTAATTGTCTTCTTACCTTCCGGATTATCAAGAAGCTCCACTTCATTCATCAGCGATTTAATTACAAAAATGCCTAAATCACCCTCATTAGGGCAGTCAACGCATATTTTAGAAAGTTTTTTAAGTTTATGGCCTGCGCTGGTATCTGTTACATAAATTTCCACATATCCTTCTTCGGAAATACACTCCAAAGTGTATTCCTCAGCAAAGCCGTCAGAGCCATGGCAGGAGATGTTTTTGCACGCCTCCCCCACAGCTGTCTTTATATCTTCAATCTCGTCCAGGTTAAAATCCGCTACACCTGCCACAGATCCGATAGCCAGTCTTACCATAGTCAGGTACTCGGGTTTTCCCGGGATAATAAATTTAATCTTGTCTGCCATTTCTTATGACACTTCCTTCCTTATTTTCGGAAAATAAAAGCCGACATTAAAGCTTCATCTGTTCCTGGCCGTCATCTGTTTCAGGAGCTTTTTTTTCATCTTCATCTTTTTCTTCGCCGTCAAGTTCATCATCTTTAATGACCTTTGCCAGTGCGATGATGTTTACATCCTCGCCTACATTCATTATCTTGACGCCCTGAGTAGCTCTGCCAAGTTTTGAAATTTCCTTGGCCGGTATTCTGATTATAACGCCGCTTGAATTGATGAGAAGCACATCATCTTCCTCATCCACGACCATAGCGCCGACCAGCTCTCCGGTCTTTTTGAACTTAGCTTTATCGTAGGTGAGGAGACCCTTGCCGCCTCTTACCTGAATCTTGTAATCGGAAGCCTTGGTTCTCTTACCGAAGCCCTTCTTGGTTACAACCAGAAGTTCCTGATTAGGCTCAACCAGCTCCATAGCCACAACTTCATCATCCTTATCCAGCTTGATTGCTCTTACGCCGCCGGCGATTCTTCCCATTGGACGAACATCGTCCTCTGAGAAGCAGATGCACTTGCCCTGCTTGGTTACGATGATTACATTGTTGGTACCTGTGGTCTGCTTGATTCCTATAAGCTCGTCGCCTTCCTTCAGGTTCATGGCGATGAGACCGGTCTTCCTGTTGGTATCAAAGTTGGAAAGGGCGGTTTTCTTAATGATGCCGTCTTTGGTTACTGCGATAAGGAATTTATCCTCGGAGAATTCCTTGATAGGAATTACCGCAGTCACCCGTTCTCTCTGCATCAGGCTGAGGAAGTTGACCACAGGTGTTCCCTTTGCGGTTCTGGCTGCCTCAGGTATCTCATATGCTTTAATCTTATGCGCCTTTCCTGTGTTGGTAAAGAACATGAGGTAATCATGAGTTGATGTCATAATCAGGTTCTTTACGAAATCATTCTCTCTTGTTGTAATGCCGGTTACTCCCTTGCCGCCTCTCTTCTGGGACTTATAGGTATCAACCGGAACTCTCTTGATATATCCAAGGTGAGTGAGAGTAATACATACATTTTCTTCCTCGATAAGATCTTCTTCGTCGATTTCTGTCGCATCTGCCTTAATCTTGGTTCTTCTTTTGTCGCCCCACTTTTCCTTGATTTCCAGAAGCTCGTCCTTTACTACTCCCATGAGTTTGTGCTCATCTGCAAGCAGCTCGTTGTAGTATGCGATTTTTTTCATCAGCTCCTGATACTCGTTTTCTATCTTCTCCTTTTCCAGACCCTGAAGTCTTCTCAGCTGCATGTCGAGAATTGCCTGAGCCTGAATTTCGGAAAAGCCGAAGCGTTCGATGAGCCTTTCCTTGGCGTCATTGTAGCTGTTTCTGATAATCTTTATGATTTCGTCGATATTATCGAGGGCAATTCTGTATCCTTCCAGTATGTGAGCCCTGGCCTCAGCTTTTTTCTTGTCGTAGATTGTTCTTCTGGTGACAACTTCCTTCTGATGTTTAAGGTAAACATCGAGGATTTCACGGAGATTTAAAATCTTAGGTCTGCCCTCTACGATAGCCAGCATTATCATTGAAATGCTTTCCTGCATCTGGGTATGCTTAAAAAGTCTGTTAAGGATGATCTGTGGATTGGCGTCCTTTTTAAGTTCAATGACGATACGCATTCCCTTACGGCTGGATTCATCGCGGATTTCCGAAATTCCTTCAAGTCTTTTATCTTTTACAAGGTCCGCCATCTTTTCAATAAGTCTGGCTTTGTTCACCTGGTAAGGGATTTCCGTTACCACTATCTGCTGCTTGCCACGGGATGTTTCCTCTATCTCGGTTACAGCCCTTACGATAACCTTTCCCTGACCTGTCCTGTAGGCTTCTCTGGCATTGTTTTTTCCCATGATGATAGCACCTGTAGGAAAATCAGGTCCCTTTATTATCTTGCAAAGGTCATCGATTGTGCATTCCGGCTCATCGATGATTTTAACCGCCGCATCAATGGTCTCACCCAGATTATGAGGAGGGATTGATGTAGCCATACCTACGGCAATACCGTTTGATCCGTTTACCAGAAGATTAGGAAATCTTGACGGAAGCACTGTAGGCTCCTTTTCTTCACCGTCAAAGTTCGGAATGAAATCTACCGTTTCCTTATCCAGATCTCTGAGCATCTGCAGCGCCAGAGGTGTCATTCTGGCTTCGGTATAACGCATTGCAGCTGCGCCGTCTCCGTCTACGGAGCCGAAGTTTCCGTGGCCGTCCACCAGAGTGTATCTGATGTTAAAAGGCTGTGCCAGTCTTACCATGGCGTCGTATATGGATGAGTCACCGTGAGGGTGATATTTACCCATTACTTCGCCGACGATACGGGCCGACTTCTTATGAGGCTTGTCCGGAGTCACTCCCAGTTCGCTCATTCCGTAAAGAATTCTTCTGTGTACCGGTTTCAGACCGTCTCTTGCATCGGGAAGGGCACGACTTACGATTACACTCATGGCATAGTCGATATATGACTTTTTCATCTCGTCATGTATCTCATGCTGCAGCATCTTATTATCTTCTAACAGTGTTGTCATTTATTTGCCCTCCTTCCTATGCGTCTATAGTAGCGTACTGCGCATTCTCTTCGATGAACTTCTTACGAGGCGGAACCTTGTCGCCCATAAGAGTTGTGAAGATTTCGTCGGCGGCAGCGCTGTCTTCAAGGGTTATCTGCACTAAAGTCCTGTGATTGTAATCCATGGTTGTGTCCCACAGCTGCTCCGCGTCCATTTCTCCCAGACCTTTATATCTCTGTATATCTGCCTTGCCCGGCTTATCTGCAATTGAAGCAAGAAGCCTTTCCTGCTCGGCGTCGCTGTAGGTATACCATTCCTCCTTGCCCTTCTTCACCTTAAAGAGAGGCGGCTGGGCAGCATAAACATAGCCTCCCTCTATCAGAGGCTTCATGTATCTGTAGAAGAATGTAAG
>JAEDNK010000049.1 GCA_016302545.1 Bacillota bacterium | reverse complement strand
GACATGCAAAGCTGACATTTCCCGCATCGGATGAACCGAATATCTTGTCGTGGTCTCCGTTAATATCAATTCCAAGTTCGTCGTAGACTTCTCTTAAGAACTCAATACCGGCCTCATTGTTCTTAAGGTTGTCATACACAGCCGCTGTAGGAGCTTTTTCCCATGTTGTGCCCATGGCAAGACAGGCACCCTCTGCACAATTGTCCGCCTTTTTGACAAGACCGTTAAGGTAATCTCGGTCAAGAGCTCTAAAGTAAAACTCCGCACTGGCCTCCTCGGGAACTATATTAGGAGCCTCCCCTCCGTTTCTGTAAACACCGTGCATTCTGACATCAGGTGTAACATGCTGACGAAGCATATCTACGCTGTGGAACATAAGCTGAGCGGCATTCAGAGCATTTACACCGTCCCAAGGTGCCGCTGACGCATGGGCTGCCTTGCCGTGGAAAGTATAAAGATAGGAATGTAGTCCCAAAAGTTTACAATATAACAGATTCTGATCATACATATGTATCATCATCGCCATGTCGTAATCATTAAATATTCCCTGGTCAACCATGGCACACTTTGCACCGTCGATTTCCTCGTTAGGCGTACCCAGCACATGTATATCGCAATCCAGTTCATCCTGAAGAGATGCCAGTGCAATAGCGGCAAGTACGCTGATAGAACCGCTGACGCAATGGCCACATGCGTGTCCTATTCCCGGAAGGGCGTCGTACTCTGCCATAATTGCAACTTTATATTTATGGTTATTAGTTCCTTGTATTCCTCTAAAGGCAGTTTCCAGACCTGCAAAAGGCATCTCCACACTGAAGCCCTTTTTTTCAAGTATTTCTGCAATTTTTTTTGATGAACGATGTTCTTCTCCCGAAAGCTCAGGATGATCAGCTAAATCATCATTCAGGGCAATCAAATCTGAGAGATTGTCTTCAACTTTTTTTGTCAGTATTTCTTTAAACTTTAAATACTTATCCATTTTTTAATCACCTCTTTCTTTTATTATTCTATCACAATTTTCTGAAAAATCAATTCTCGTCATACTTATTGTAATTTCGGCATTTAGCTTATATGCGGAAAAAGGCTGCTTGGCGCTTCTGCCTTCGCTCCAGTAGACGGCTTTGTGTCTTTCCAGAATCTCCTCGTCGGAAAGTCCCTCCTCTATTCCCTTAAAAATCAGCTGCCTTTCCCTTTTCGCTTCTTCGATAAAGTCATCGAAAAAGGTTACTTTATCCTTTTCAGACAGCACACCGTAATGAGGCACCATTATGTAATCGGCTTCCATCTGTTTAAGCCTTTCGGCAGAAGCTACGGCATCAGAGTAGCTTTTGAGAATGGAAGGATACATAAATCCCGTTCCGTTTATTACGCCTGTGGATTCGCTTGCAAAGAGTATCTTCTGTGGTTCAAGGAGATAGCTTACGGAGCAGTCGGTGTGTCCTCCTGTAAAAATGGCTGTCACAGTCTCTTTTCCCAGGCTGACGGTATCGCCATCCTTTAGGATAACGTCTACCTTCATACCATCTGCCGTAATCTCAACGCTGCTTCCGAACTGTTCTCCTGCGTTTCTTCCCAGTCTTACCATGGTCTTTTTAGCACCCTCGCTGTTAAAGACGGCTGCCGCTTTACCGTTTCCGTAAACCTTTGCATCAGGCCACTCCTTAAGCAGATATGGCAGGGCGCCTATATGGTCGTAATGGGTGTGGGATAGGAATATACAGTCCAGAGTTCGGTTCTGTTCATCCAGCACTTTATGTATGTTTTCTATAAGCCTGTCACTGAAGCAAGCCATTCCGCAGTCGTATAATCCCGTTTTTTCGCTTCCGATGATAAGGATGGCTTCGCCGCCTTTGCCTCCCGTAACCCTTACAAGTGGCTCAGGCAAATCAAAGGGGTCATACTCTGTACCCTCACTTTTTTTGCTGCTTCTCAGAACCTTAAAAAAGTTGACAACTATCATGGCAATTATTATAAAGCCCAGATAGCCTTCCACCGGAAACATATAGGCTACGATATTTTTAAAGCCCACAAGTCCAAGCAGGAATGCCAATGCAGCCGCAGCTATGACAAGTTTTCCCTTTACGGGACCTTCTTTAATTTTAGTGGTAAAGCCGTAGAAGTTGCTGGTTGCTGACGAATAAATTGCCGCAAAGAGTATTGCGGAATAAACAAGCCCCACCGCAGGAGCCACTCCGGTGGAATAGGCCAGCATAGGCATGTCGGCAGCCTGAGCAAAAAGCATATCTCTTTGGAGAACGCTCACGATTACATAGGCAAGCACGCCCAGGAGAACACCTCCAAGTCCGGAGCCAAGTATAGCGGTTTTTTCCGATTTTGAATTTATCGACGAGGTGGCTACAATTGGTATCATAGCCAATATATTATAGGAAATATAAAGGCAGGAGGCCAACGCCCAGTTGCCGGCAATAGGCGAAGGACTGAGCAGGGACGGGTCCGCATCTACTTTTTCACATTTAAGGATTACTATAATGCTCACCGCGACAACTGCCGTAAAGAGCACCGGCATTATGTATCTGAATACCTTTGATATGCGATGAAACTCGCCCAGAACCGTTGCTACCACCAATACTGCAATAAGCACTCCGCCGACGGCACGATGCAGTCCGAAGAGCTGATTGAGCATGGCTCCGCAGGCGGCGGTCATATTTATCATAACTGTAAAAAGGATAAAAGCCATAAACCAGCTTATGACGGCGGATATCTTTTCATTATTGCCCGGCACTATGATTTTACCCATTTCGTTTGTGCCCAGCTTTCTGGCTATGTATGCGGTCATTATGCCCAGAATGATAAACAGCATGCCTACAAGCAGCACGCCTATTTTTCCTTCAGTTCCGAACACGCCGAAGAACTGCCATATCTCACGTCCCGACGCAAAACCAGCTCCCATTATCGCGCCTACGAACATGAGAGCCACGTTTAATACGTTCAAGTTAACGGATTTAGAATTATCCTTCATTTAAAGTCTCCTTAGACAGCTTATAATATTTGAACTCGCCGTAGCTGAAAAATATAAGTCCAACCCATATAATAGCGAATGCTACCAGCTGAATCTTTTCAAAAGGCTCCTGAAACAGGAAAATGCCTATTATAAGCGAAAGCGTCGGCGATATGTATTCCGTTAAACCCAAGGCAAACATATTAATCTTGTTAGCTGCATTGGCAAACATGCCCAGAGGAAACGCAGTGAACAGTCCGCACAGCATGAGCAGTCCGTACTTGTAAAGCTCACCACTTTCTAAAGATGCTATTGCTCCCTGCCCGCTTGCTTCAATATATACTATAATCGCAATGGCAAAAGGCGCGAGAAAGACCGTTTCATAGAGAATGGACAGTATGGGAGGTCTGTTTAGATTTTTCTTAAGAGCTGCATATATGGAAAAGGTCACTGCAATCCCCAAAGCAATCATAGGTACCTGTCTGAAATAGATGATGATTACCGCCACACCTAGAAGGGCAAAGGCCAGAGCCGTTTTTTTATACACAGTCAGCTCCTCTTTGAAGAGTATAACGCCGAAAATACACACCATGAGAGGCTCGATGTAATAGCCTATGCAGGTCTGTATTACAAATTCGGCATTTACCGCCCAGATATATATGGACCAGTTGGTCGTAATAAGAATTCCCGCCAAAATGTATTTGAGCAAGAGCTTTTTATCCTTCAGAGGCTCGAGAATTTCCTTTAGGCTGTACGTAAACAAGGCGGCAATCAGAGAGACGACTGCCACCAGCAAAATTCTATAAAATATTATGACCGATGAATCTATGGGACGAAGCCATTGCCAGTAGATAGGCATGATGCCCCACCATACGCTGCAAATGATTGCAGATGCAAGACCTTCTCTATAGCTCTTCATTTGAATCCTTTCTCGATTCGCTCTGTGTTTTATAGGCAAGAGCCTTAATTTCTTCTCTGTTGGAATTGAGAGTTGTGCCTATCTCCTCGAAGGTGTGAGAAAGATTGGTGTACATCTCTCCAAAATATTTCATATTCAGCTCGTCCATTTTTCCCTGCATATCGTAGAGCATCTTGTCCACATAGTCGTAGGTCTTCATCTTGAGCATTCTTGCGTTAACTTCCGCATCTTCAAGAATCTCTCCGGCAAGCTTGGTTGCTCTCTTTGTGATATCATCTGTCTCAACAAGATAATCAGCCTGTTTCTTCGCCTCGCGGATAATCCTTTCATATTCTGCCTTCGCTTCAGCAAGTATTCTGTCTCTCTCATCTCTTATCCACTTTGCCTGCTGCATATCGTCAGGCAGGGAAAGCCTTATGTCCTTTACTATGGCAAAAACCTCTTCCGCTTCCAAAACCACCTTGCTGGTAAGAGGCACTGCGGTAGCGCCTTCTATAAGATCTTCTAATTCGTCCAGTAAGTCTAAAACCTTTGTAGTATCTTCCATTTACTTGCCCAATTTCCCTTTCATCGTTTTTAAAATATGAGGAGGCACCAGACGCTGTCCGTCTCCTCCCAGTGAAATGACCTGCTTGGCCATGGTTGAACTGATAAAATCGTACTTGGAGTCTGAAATGAGGAAAACAGTCTCCACCTTATCCTTATAAAGATACTGGTGCAGCTGCGCCATCTGCTTTTCCAAGTCAAAATCAGAAACACCCCGAAGCCCTCGAACCACCACGTTAAAGCCGTTGTTGTTAACGTAATCCGCCAGAAGTCCATCACACATATCCACCGTTACGTTAGGCAGGTGCTTTGTAACTTCTTTTATCATATCCATGCGCTCCTCAAAGGTGAACATGGTCTTTTTTTCGAGGTTTACCACTACACCTACTACGAGCTCATCGAAAATGTTGGAGGCTCTTTCGATTATATCCAGATGCCCTAAGGTAAGAGGGTCAAAGGACCCTGCGTATAAAGCCTTTGTTATCATTTTTACCTCAATGTTTTACAAAAATATCTTCTATTATTTTAACACATTGAAATTCCATAATCAACCGTATATTGATATTGCAATCGTTCCGTAGGTTCTTTCCTTTATCTTTTCAAAGCCCGAAATCTCATCTGCCAGAGCGTCCCGTACATTGTGCTCGGCGATTATTATTCCCTCATCAGCCAAAAGCTCGTATTCCCTTATGAGCTCGAAGCACCTTTCATAAAGACCTTTCTTATATGGTGGATCAAGGAAAAATATATCTATCTTTTCGCCCTTTTCTCCAAGTCTTGTGAGTACCTTTTCAAAATCGCCGGGTATTACCACGGACCACTCCTCCGCTCTGCACATTTCGATGTTTCTTTTAATCAGCGCCAGGCTTTCTCTGGAATTATCTGCAAAATAACATTTTTCCGCTCCCCTGGAAAGAGCCTCTATCCCCAGATTGCCCGTTCCCGCAAAGAGGTCAACGCACACTGCATCCTCCAGATTCCCTGCGATTATGCTGAATATGGCTTCCTTCACCTTCTCCGTGGTCGGTCTTATGCTGTTGTTTTCGGGCATTTCAAGGCGTCTGCCCTTAAAGTCTCCTGTGATTATTCTCATATTTAAACATCCTTTTTGCAAATTTATTTTTTAAAATCTGTAACACTAATTATATTAACCTAATTTTTGTTCAAAAGCAAACATTTCATTTCTTTGCTTTTACCAAAGAAGGCCAAGACCGCCATTTATTACATCACATATTAAATCCGACCCGTGTCAAACTAGTAATGTAATAGGAGGTGAACAAAATGTCATTACAGGATAAGATGAATGTTAATGCAAAGCCTGCATTAAACAGCTTAAAGACAGAAGTCGCTAACGAGCTTGGCTTATCTAACTACGAACAGACTGATAAGGGAAACCTTACCGCTAGACAGAATGGCTATGTTGGTGGTTATATGACTAAGAAGTTAGTTGAAATGGCTGAAAGACAGTTAGCCGGAAAATAACCCTATATGATTGGATAAATTCAAAAAACCGCACGGCCTGTGCGGTTTTTTGCCATATATAGATTACAGTCTCAGCTGTATTTTCTCTCCGAACAGCTTTTTGACACGCTTTTTAAGCTCAGCATGCTCCGGCAGCTCCAGCTGGGGGTCGCGGTCTATAAGGTCACGTGCCACATACTTTACCTTTTCAAGCATGTCTGCATTTTTGACGAGGTCCGTAATATTAAGCTCAGGCAGTCCGTGCTGACGTGTGCCGAAGATTTCTCCCGGACCTCGGAGCTTCAGATCCTCTTCTGCGATTACAAAGCCGTCCTCTGTGGAGCACATTATCTCGTTTCGCTTTCTTGCCGTTTCGCTGTCTGAGCCGCATATAAGTATGCAGTAGGATTGATGTCCGCCTCTTCCCACTCGTCCTCTGAGCTGGTGAAGCTGGGCCAATCCGAAGCGCTCACAGTTTTCTATAACCATAACGGTGGCATTGCCCACATCTATTCCCACCTCGATTACAACGGTGGAAACAAGCACGTCGATACCGCCTGCCGCGAAAGTCTCCATTACCGCATCCTTTTCCTGCTGCTTCATGGCCCCGTGAACAAGACCTATCCTAAGCCCCGGATATGCTTTGGAAAGCTCTTCGTATAATTCCTCCGCCGATTTACAGTCTATGGCCTCGGATTCCTCAATGAGAGGCGCCACCACATAAGCCTGCCTGCCTTCTTTAACCTGCGCTTCCACAAAATCGTAAATCTTTTTTCGGCTGTCTCTGTATCTTAAGAAAGTTCTTATCGGCTTCCTTCCGGCAGGCAATGTATCTATTACGGAAACGTCTAAATCTCCGTAGAGAATTACTGCCAAAGTCCTTGGAATGGGAGTTGCTGTCATTACGAGAATGTTGGGATTTTCTCCCTTCTGTGCCAGCAGCGTCCTCTGGTTTACTCCAAAGCGATGCTGTTCGTCGGTTATGACAAGTCCAAGGTTTGCAAACTCAACATCGGGCTGTATGACTGCATGAGTTCCTACAAGTATGTCAATCTTCCCTGCTTTAAGTTCATTCAGTATTTCTGAGCGTTCTTTGGCCTTGGTGCTTCCGGAAAGCAGCCGTACTTCAATGCCCAGAGGCTCAAAATGCCTTTTTAAGGTGGCGATATGCTGTTTTGCCAATAATTCCGTAGGAGCCATCATTACTGCCTGAAAACCGCTTTTTACGGTCTTGTACATGGCAAGCTCCGCTACGGCTGTCTTCCCTGAGCCTACGTCTCCCTGAACAAGGCGGTTCATAGCTTTGCTGCTTTCAAGGTCCGCCTCAATCTCCTTCATGGTTTTTTCCTGCCCTGCAGTAAGTCCGAAAGGCAGCACAGCGAGGAAAGGCTCTAAAGACACTCCCTTCCCGAGGGATACGCCCTGCTTTGACGACTCTCTGTTTCGTTTGATATAAAACAGCCCGCTCTGAAGAGCCAACAGCTCCTCAAAAATCAGACGGTATCTGCTTTCCAGAACAGGTCTTTCCGCCAGAGGAAAGTGTATGTTTTCAATGGCGTATGCGGGAGCGCACAGGTTGTTTTCCCGCACTATGTTTTCGGGCAGCCACTCCTTTATTTCCTTTGCCGTATCCCGTATGGCAAGCTGCATTGAGCGCATCTGCCCCTGATAAATGCCTTCCGTCAAAGGATATACAGGAAAAAGTCCTCTCACATCGTCCTTATCGCCGGTATTATGAAACTCAGGATGGGCCATCTGGCGACGTCCATTGTTTAGATTTATTTTTCCGAACAGCGTGAGCGCCTGACCGGATTTAAAATAGTCGTACAGATATTTTCCGTTAAAAAACAGCAGTTCAAGGCTTCCCGTATTATCCTCCGTAAGAACTCTCAGCAGGCGTTTTTTACTGTATGGGTTTCCGCTTATCTGCTTTGTGACTACGCGTACCTCCAGCAGCACATCCTGATTAAAGGGTGCTTCCATTATAGTTACGGAACGGCGTCTGTCTTCATATTTTCGCGGAAAGAGATAGAGAAGCTCCTCCACGGTATGAATATTCATTTTTTCTAAAAGCTCGGCTCGTTTTTTTCCCACGCCTTTTATGGCTGTCACTTTATCCGTCAGCTTCAAATTGCTATCCCCGCTCATATTCCCTCACGATTTCTATATTTCTTTCGGCAATCTTCTTTGATTTTACGCCTACTATCTTAAGAGTGATTCTGCCCGCCTTGTCGGGAAGCATGGTTTTAAGCTGCTTTTCAAGGCTGTCAAGCACTGCTTTACAGTTATCCTTTATACTGGCTCCAAAGGACATGATTACGTAAAAATTAAGGCAGTAGCTCTCCGAGGTTTCCCTTATGAAAATATTGGAGGCAAGCTCTCCCGTAGATACCTTCTGATCTATGCCGCCCAAAATTTTTCCTCTTTCCGAGGCGCAGAGAACCCTGCCGCCGGTCTTTGATACGGCTGAAAGTACAGCCTTGGCGAATATTGTATCGTTCAATTTTATCTTTCCGTATTGCGTACTCCGTTCAAGGGACATTTTCCCCCTCCTTTTCCTGCTTATCAAGCCTTCTTTTCATTTAATCCTGTCTTTAATATACCACATTTCTGCACACTTTCCTATGTTTTTTCATAGAATGTATGGGGTGCAAGAAATGAATAATAATTTTCGCAAGAAAAAGTGTTTTGACATATATAAAGAGACCAAGGATATAGGATTCGTGCTTCTGGTTTTCGGCGCTGTGACAATCTGCGCCTTTTTCCTCCCTCCAAAAGCATGGATCATACTCCTTGGCGTTTTACTCATCATATGTGGTTTTACTTTGCTCAAGCGCTGAGCTCTTTAAGGGACGAAAAAAGAACCCACATTCCGCGAGTTCTCTTAGTCTCTTTTCTTATTAAATGGCACGGTTTACTTTATTGGATCTGATGCATCTTGTGCATACGTTAGCTCTTCTGACTGTTCCGTTTTCATCAACGACTCTTACAGTCTGGATATTAGCGTTCCATTTTCTTCTCGTGTGTCTCATGGAGTGAGAAACGTTGTTTCCTGAAGTCTGTCCCTTACCGCAAATTTCACATTTCTTTGACATCTACCGCACCTCCTTTAATATATTTAAGCCGTAGCATATTCTCATTATTTCTTGCCATCAAAATAGCAGTTCGTGCTCGAACGTTAATTAGTATAACATAAATCGCCGTGTCTTTTCAAGCTTTTTTTCAATATTTTTTATTTTTTTGAGTATTCAAAAAGGTACTGCGATACATTTCACAGTACCTTTTCAATTTACATCAGATATGACTCTATCATCGCCCAAACAGGGCAGCAGACTTTTAATACTTATCGTATGAAGTATTTACAGGATCTGCGCTTACTGCAGCTTCAGCGTGCGGCGCAGCCTTCTCAGGTTCACGATATACAGGAGCACTGCCGTCCTTTTCCTTAAGCTGGAACTGGTCGATGAGGGATTTCATGAATACTGCCTGTCCGCTCAGCTCTTCACTTGCCGCAGCACTTTCCTCGGAGGTTGCGGAGTTCATCTGTACTACCGATGAAATCTGGTCTACACCCTGAGAAATCTGGGAAATAGATAACGCCTGTTCCTTAGAAGCATCGGCAATCTTGGCAACCATAGCCAGAATATCCTCTGAGCATTTAGCCACTTCATTGAAGGCCTCGCCTGTGCTTTCCGCAAGCTTTTCGCCCTTAGCTACGTGGTCTAAGGAATTTTCGATTAACTCGGTTGTATTCTTAGCCGCTTCAGCTGACTTCTGTGCAAGATTTCTTACTTCATCGGCAACAACTGCGAAGCCCTTGCCTGCGTTGCCTGCACGAGCCGCCTCTACTGCTGCGTTGAGGGCCAGAATGTTGGTCTGGAAAGCGATATCGTCGATGGCTTTGATAATCTTCTGAATGCTCTCTGATGCAGTGGCAATGTCGCGGATTGCACTTATCATGTGAGCCATCTCTTCCTTGCTCTTTTCAACTACGATACCGGTCTGAATACCTAAGTCGTTAGCTTTCTGAGAGAATTCGGCGGTATTAGCAATATGTTCGGAAATGTCTGCAATGGTAGCGGATAATTCCTCCACGCTGCTTGCCTGCTCCGTAGCACCCTGTGCCAATGCCTGCGCTCCGTCGGCAACCTGACTTGAACCTGCGCTTACCTGTGCGGAAGCAACTTCAAGGTCAACCAGAGTGTCGTTCATCTTACTCTGGAACTCTTCCATGGATCTCTGAATGCTTTCAAAATCACCCAGGAATCTGATAGGACTTTCGCAAGTGAAGTTTCCTTTTGAGAATTCCGACATGCCATAATCTACAGCGTTTACATATCTATCTAGTTCTGCAAAGGAGAAATTAATCTTTTCGGCAAGCTCACCGAACTCATTGGCGCCGTCATATTCCATACGACTCTTTAAGTTTCCTTTGGAAAGTTCGTCGACAACTCCCATAATCTTAGTCGTAATTCCGGTAATGCTCTTAGTTACCTGTAATGC
>JAEDNK010000173.1 GCA_016302545.1 Bacillota bacterium | reverse complement strand
GGAATATCAAGATCAGGCTCAACACTTTTCGGAAGCCTTATCTGCAACCTCGACAGAAAATTTGCGGTTAAGTTCGTTTTCCTCATTTCCATACCGTCCATTCTGGGGTCGGCAATTATGGAAACACCGGAGGCCATAAAAGCCGGATTTGATATGGCACAGCTTGGTCCTGTGCTGGTGGGAATGGCTGTGGCGGCGGTTTCCGGCCTTATCGCAATCAAAACCATGATAAAAATTGTATCGGACAAAAAGCTGAGTTATTTCTCATACTATGTATGGGCATTAGGCGCAGCTGTTGTAATTTACAGCTTTTTCGCATAAACAGGAGATAATAAAATGGCTGAAACCAAAAGAGGACCGGGTCGTCCGCCCGGCTCAAAAAATAAAAATACAAAGGGAAAGGCAGACTCCAAGGCTAAAGCAAAGGCTCAGGAAATTCAGGCAAAGAAGAATGCCGATAAGAGAGTTATAGACGAAATCTGGGCTATTATTACCATAGCCATAGGTGTTTTCCTGGCGGTAGCATCCTTTACCGGAGGAGCGGGTAAACTGGGAGAGATAATAGATCTTGGGCTTAAGGGTCTTTTCGGGTTTATGGCTTATGTGCTGCCGTTCTATCTTATAGTCTTCGGAATTCTGCTTTTTGCAAGGCAGACATCACATTTTTCAGTAAAGACCATATTATTGCTGTTTGTAATCCTGCTGATGCTTTGCACCATGAATTCCGTAAGATTTATAGAGCCTGAAAAGATAGCGTGGTCCATGGAAATTATCAAAGGATTTTATACTGCAGGTGAAAAGCTTCTTTCCGGAGGCTTCTTCGGAATGGTCATAGGCTCGGTTCTGATAATGTGGCTTGGCAAGAGCGGCTGCTGGATTTTCACAGTCGTAGTTACCATGATTTGCCTGCTGCTTCTCATAAATACTCCCGTTTCAAGGTTCTTTGCCAAAATAGGAGAGAAGCTGGAGGAAAGACGCCTCATAAAGGAAAACGCTCACCTTGACCTTGAGACGGAGGATGAACAGGGCGTGCAGGTTGCCATGAATCCTTTGCCGAAGTCGGGTATTCCGAAAAACCAGGAACCTCAGCGCGCAGCCTCCCAGCATGAAATAAAGATTGTCACCGGCAGTCAGCCTCAGGAAGAATATGTCCCTCCAAGTCAGCTTTCTGCCCCGCCGCTTACACAGGAAAAGAAGAACAGCATTTTAAAATATATGAACGATGACAGCCTTTTCGGCAGACAAACAACCTCTACATTAGGGCTGGAGGATAAGAGGCAATCTGTGGCCGGATATGGAATTGAAGGCGCAGAGGGGACGGTATCCTCGGGCACCAGAGGACTTACGCCTGATACCGGGCAGGCAAAAGAAACCATTGCAACAGAAAATACAGAAAAGCTTTCCAATAAGGAGGCACGGGAGGCCATGCTTTCTCAAGAAGAGCTTAATCAGACCCAGGCGGTAAAGAAATATAAAAAACCTCCTATAAGTCTTTTGGAGCGTTCTTCAGGGGGAGCCAGAGCAAACAGCAGTCTGCTTACGGCCAAGGCACAGAAGCTGGAGGAAACCCTCAGGAATTTCCATGTTGATGCAAGGGTGATGCAGGTAACACAAGGACCGACGGTTACAAGGTACGAAATCCAGCCTGCCGTAGGAGTTAAGGTAAACAGCATCGTAAGGCTGGCAGACGATATAGCCTTAAATCTTGAAGCAAAATCAATAAGAATAGAAGCCCCGATTCCGGGAAAAGCCGCTGTGGGTATCGAGGTTGAGAACGATGCCGTCACAATGGTAAGGCTTCGTGAAATAATAGATTCAGACGAGTTTAAAAACAGTAAATCCAAGATTACCTTCGCCGTCGGCAAGGACATCAGCGGAAAGGCCATAGTGGCAGACCTTAAGTCGATGCCTCACCTGCTTATAGCAGGCTCAACAGGTTCAGGAAAGTCGGTCTGCATCAACAGCATAATAACAAGCCTTCTTTACAAGGCAAACCCAGATGAGGTCAAACTCATTCTGGTGGACCCGAAGGTTGTGGAGCTTGG
>JAEDNK010000048.1 GCA_016302545.1 Bacillota bacterium | reverse complement strand
GCCTTTGTATTTGAGGAGGATATTAAGCGTGCTCTGGATGCAGGTATGAATGCACACACTGCAAAGCCTATTGACATGGAGAGAGTAAAGGCAATTCTCAGGCAGCTGAGAAGAAAAAAATGAGATACGAATTATTACAGAAATGGGGAAATAATATATGGATAGAATAATTGTTGCAGCTTCTCGTAACAGACATAAGATAGAAGAAATCGAGGCTATTACAAAAAAATTCGGAATGAGGATAATTTCAAGGGATGAGGCGGGGGTACCTCCTGTTGAAATTGAGGAAGACGGTGATACCTTCGAAGCAAATTCACTTAAAAAGGCCGAAGAAATAATGAAGCTGTGCGGTAAAATTACTCTGGCAGATGATTCGGGTCTTATGGTGGATTATCTTGGCGGTGCACCGGGAGTGTATTCTGCCAGATTTGCCGGTGAAGACGGAAACGACGGGAAGAATAACGAAAAGCTCCTTAAGCTCCTTGAGGGCGTTCCGGCGAATAAAAGAACTGCGAAGTTCGTATCGGTGATTACGATGGTTTACCCTGACGGAACCGCTCTCACAGCCCGTGGAGAGTGCCACGGAAGGATAATAACAGAACCTGCAGGAGACGGGGGGTTCGGTTATGACCCGCTGTTTGTACCGGATGGATATGAAAAGACCTTTGCACAGCTTTCAGCGGAAGAAAAAAATGCAATAAGCCATAGAGCGGCGGCCTTGGCTGAATTGGAAAAACTATTAGAGGCGAGGATATAGTTCGGGATGGGAAAAAGATTAAAAAAGATGATTATACTTGGGATTGATCAGTTTCAAGACCCGTATTATCAGGGAGTTGCCGCACAGCTGGCATTTTTCTTGTTTTTGTCGATTTTGCCTACTATCATACTGTTTTCCCAGCTGATGGGTCTGTTTTCACTGTCCCTTGACAGCTTACAGGAGTGGGCTAATATTAACATGACCGGTGAGGGACTTGATGCACTTCAGGATATGCTCACCTATCATCCGTCCGGAGCAAACAGCATATTTATGGCGGTTATCGCCCTTTGGGCTGCATCCAGAGTGCAGTTTGCATTGATAAGGGTTACCAATTACACTTTGACTGACGGAGACAGCACCGGTGACGGATATGTCAAAGACAGACTTCGTGCCATCAAGACTATGATTGTAACATTATTTACCGTAGTCTTTTCGCTTGTGGTGCTGGTTTACGGGCAGGTGATTCTGAAACTGGCATTCGGCATTGTAAAAGCAACGGAAATGGCTGATGCCTTCTGGCTTACACTCAGATGGCCATTGGCAGCAGCTCTGTATTTCTTCATGATTTCATATAACTACTATGTTCTGCCTTCAAAAAAAGTTCCTTTCAGGGACATCGTGCCGGGAAGCGTGTTTGCCTCGGTAGGATTTTTGCTGGTGACATTTGTATATAACATCTACTCCACCAGGAGTACAAACTATGACATACTTTACGGTTCATTTTCCAATATAGTAGCTCTGCTTATGTGGTTCTGGTTCATGTCCTGGGTGATGTGCCTGGGAATAACCATCAACAGGGTATGGTGGGCAACAAGACCTGTTAACCGGAAGCCAATAGCCGAAGAGGCAAAATCAAGGAGAAAACCGCTCAACATCTTTTGAATTTTTATCGCAGCAAAGGGCTTAACAAAGGGGGAAAAATAATGTCAAAAAAAGCGCTTATAATTATCAACCCGTGCTCCGGAACAAAACGAGCAAATAAATATCTTACAGACATAATTGATATTTTTACCACTGCCGATTATGTATGCACGGTTCTGACCACAACCAAGAGAGGAGACGGTACCCTTTATGCCAGAGAATATGCTTCTCAGGTGGACCTTATTACTGCCATTGGCGGTGACGGAACTTTTAACGAGGTGGTTTCAGGAGTCATTGAAAGCGGCATAAGGGTGCCTATCGGGTATATTCCGGCAGGGAGCACCAACGATTTTGCCAGCAGCCTTGATATTCCTAAAAATATTCTGGCTGCAGCACGTGATGTGGTCAACGGGGAGCCTGTATCCTTTGATGTGGGAAGCTTTAACGGCAGAAACTTTTCTTATGTGGCCTCTTTTGGAGCCTTTACCAAAGCATCTTATGCGACTCCGCAAAATGTAAAGAATGCCTTGGGGCATCTGGCGTATATTCTGGAGGGAATCAACAGTATTGCATCCATACGCAAGGAGCATATGATAATCGAGGCCGATGGTCAGATTTATGAAGACGACTATATATTCGGAGCTATCAGCAACTCCACATCGCTGGCGGGCATTCTGACACTGAACCCTAAGCTGGTGGATATGAGCGACGGCAGATTCGAGCTGCTGCTGGTAAAGGCGCCTAATGATCTTATCGATCTGGCTGAAATCGTGTACATGCTCAATTCACAGAATTACGAATCAAACAAACTGGTTTTTATTAACGGCAGTGAATTTAAGATACATGCAGACAAGGATACATCATGGTCTCTTGACGGTGAGTATCAGGAGGGCTGCGAGGAAATTGAAATAAAAAATCTCCATCATGCCATTGAGCTTATGATGGCCGGACACAGAAACAGGGGAGGCAGAAGGCATGAATAATTTCCTGATACTGGCGTTTCTCTTTTTCATAGGATGTTTTCTGGGCTGGGGCCTTGAGGTAATATACAGGAGATTCAGTCCTGACAATGTGAGCCGCAGATGGGTGAATCCCGGCTTTCTTGCGGGCCCTTATCTTCCGCTGTACGGTTTTGGTCTATGTGCCCTTTATCTCCTTGCAAGCCTTGAAAAAACATCTCTCATAAGGGAAGTTACCGCAGGAAGCAAGATATTACTTTTCATCGTAATGGCGCTGGTAATGACCTTATTCGAGTACATAGCCGGCGTAATCTTCATAAAGGGAATGAAGGTAAAGCTCTGGGATTACAGCAACGAAAAATTTAATTTTCAGGGAATAATATGTCTGAAGTTTTCGTTTTACTGGGCGATTTTAGGGGCCGTTTATTATTTTCTCATACATCCCCATATTCTCGATGCGCTGCAGTGGTTTGCAGATAATCTGGCATTTTCATTTGTGGTGGGAATGTTTTTCGGCGTATTCGCAGTTGATGTTGTCTATTCATTGGGTATTGTCGCCAAGGTGCGTACATTCGCAAAAGAGAACGATATTCTGGTTCGTTACGAAGAACTGCGTCAGCAG
Organism: Bacillota bacterium; assembly: GCA_016302545.1. Lineage (GTDB taxonomy): Bacteria > Bacillota > Clostridia > Peptostreptococcales > Anaerovoracaceae > SUG1106. Next base: position 7,489 of record JAEDNK010000048.1, on the reverse strand, counting down.
ATTCGTCAGCGTTCCGAAGAAAACAAGGAAAAACTCCACTGGTTCCTCAGATTTGCTTCCGGCGAACAGCTGAGAGAACACCTGCAGAGGTATCTGGAATTGCAGGAAGCCTTTAATGGCAGCACTATGAATGAGTGGCGGGATGCGGTGCTGAAGCAGTACCCTGAGGAAAAGGAGACAGAAGAAGTTTAAGAAAAATAATACAGTGGGTTTAAGGCGAGTTAAGGCAGACTCGCCTAAAAACCCTTAGAGCAACGCCCCTTGACCTGTTTCATAAGGGGTATTTTATTTTTCCACTGATCTGTATTTGATAATCCTGGCTCCGCTCTCTCCTGAGAAGAGAAGTGCAGGCACGTTTTCTGATGCAGCCTCGACCAGCACATAGGAGATACCGTCGGAACGGCGGGACGCCATTATTCGGGCTGTCTGTATGTCGGCAGCAGAAAGCATTTGGAGAATTTCCGCAGCCGGATCGGTCATATCCTTGACTATGAACGAGAGCCTGATTCCTTTTTCCAGCGGACCCATATCCAGTTCAGGGAAGTTTACGGAGTTGATAATGTTGCCGTTTTCAAAGTAGTTACGGATTTCGTCAGCGGCCATGGCAGCGCAGTTGTCCTCCGCTTCTTCCGTGGAGGCACCAAGATGAGGAAGAAGTATTACATTCTTTCTTCCTATGAGATTATCGTTAGGAAAGTCCGTTACATACTGTGAAACCCTGCCTGATTCCAAAGCCACTGCAAGATCCATATCGTTTACCAGTTTATCTCTGGAGAAGTTAAGGAGCACAGCGCCCTCCTTCATTGCAGCGAAAAGCCGGCTGTCTACCATCCCCTTGGTAGTATCGTTTGCAGGCAGGTGAAGGGTGATGTAGTCGCAGATACCCAGCATTTCCTCTAAATCCGTGTATACGCTGATTCCTTCTCCGCCGGAAACAAAGTAAGGGTCATAACCGACGATTTCCATGCCCAGGGCCTTGGCAGAGGCTGCAACCTTGCGGCCTATGGCTCCAAGTCCTACGATTCCCAGAGTTTTTCCTGCGATTTCATGTCCTGCAAACTGTGACTTGCCCTTTTCTACGGCACCGCTGACATCTTCCGTAAGGCCCTTTGCCCAGTCAAGGGCGGCGGGTACATTTCTGGCGGCAAGAAAGAGACCGCAGAGCACCAGTTCCTTAACCGCATTGGCATTGGCGCCCGGAGTGTTAAAAACTACTATTCCATTCTCGGCACAGCGGTCCAGGGGAATGTTGTTTACCCCGGCTCCGGCTCTGGCTATGGCGCGCAGATTGTCCGAAAACTCCATTTCGTGCATATCCTGGCTTCTTACCAGTATTCCATCAGCCTCTTCTATCTTATCGGTCAGTATGTACTCCTCGTTAAAACGGGAAAGACCCGCAGGTGATATTTTGTTTAATGTAGATATTTTATACATCTTTTTTCCTCCAATTTCAAATGAGCATAATATAAGTATATCACTTTACGAAAGGTGGGTAAAGTGTTATAATAACATCAAATTAGTTTTTTTGTGGAGGCATTAAAATGAGCGAATACAATCGAGTATATAATTTTTCTGCAGGTCCGTCAATGCTGCCTGTAGAGGTTTTGGAAAAGGTTCAGAGGGAGCTTTTAAATTACGGCGGAAGCGGTCAGTCGGTAATGGAGATGAGCCACCGTTCCAAGGATTTCCAGAAAATCATAGACGATGCTGAGGCTGACTTAAGAGAGCTGATGAACATACCGGACAACTACAAGGTGATGTTCCTTCAGGGCGGCGGCACACTGCAGTTCGCCATGGTTCCCCTCAATCTTCTCCGGAATTCAAAAAAGGCTGACTATGTGGTTACCGGAACATGGGCAAAAAAGGCATACAAGGAAGCCTGCAAGTTTGGAGATATTAAGGTTATAGCCTCTTCGGAGGAGGATACCTTCACATGGGTACCTAAGATTACCAGGGACGATATCAGACCGGATGCGGACTATGTATATATAACCACCAACAATACCATTTACGGCACCAAGTATAGTTATGTACCTGAAACCGGGGACATTCCTCTTGTTGCAGACATGTCCTCAAACATTCTGTCAGAGGAGGTTGATGTAACCAAATTCGGGCTTATCTGGGCGGGAGCGCAGAAGAATGTGGGTCCTGCAGGTGTCACCATCGTCATAGTAAGAGAAGACCTTATAGGTCATGCTCCGGCAGATCATATTCCTACATATCTTGACTATAAGATTCAGGCTGAAAACGATTCCATGTATAATACTCCGCCTTGTTTCTCAATCTATGTGGCAGGAGAGGTTTTCAAGTACCTTAAGAGCATCGGCGGCATTAAGGAAATGGAGAGAAGAAACAGAAAGAAGTCTACAATGCTTTACGACTATATCGACTCAAGCAGCCTGTATAAGTGCCCTGTTGCAAAGGAAGACCGTTCGCTGATGAATGTGGTTTTCGTAACGGGGAACGCAGACCTTGACAAGAAATTTGTGGCAGAAGCCAAGGAAGCGGGACTTGTGAACCTTGCCGGCCATCGCTCAATCGGAGGCATGAGAGCCAGCATATATAACGCAATGCCAGAGGAAGGCGTGGAGGCTCTCATCAGTTTTATGAAGAAATTCGAGGAGGAAAATAAATAGATGAAATATCTTATAGTTGTGCCTGACGGCTCGGCTGACAATCCCATTGACAGTTTGGGCGGAAAGACACCTCTTGAGGCAGCGGACCTTCCCTCTATTAACGGTCTGGCCGCAAGGGGGGAAGTAGGAAGTGTAAGAACCGTTCCTGAAGGAATCAGCCCGGGAAGCGATTCTGCAAACCTTTCTGTTATGGGTTATGACCCGAGAAAATATCTGACGGGAAGATCGCCCCTTGAAGCGGCGTCAATAGGGCTTGAAATGTCGGAGTCAGATATTTCCTTCAGAGCAAATCTGATAACAGTAGACCCTGACGGTGCTGACCGTTACGAAGATTTTATTGTCCGCGACCATGCGGCAGGAGATATAACTACTGAGGAGGCAGCAGAGCTGGTTGAGGTTCTCAATGAGCGCTTTGCCGAGGAGGGATTATATATTCACCTTGGAACAGGCTACCGCCAGTGCATGATCGTGGATAAAAGCCATCCCAACGGTCATACGGACTATAAATGCGTGCCCCCTCACGATATACTCGACAGAAAGGCAGAACCTTACCTGCCTCAAGGAAAGGGAGCAGAGCATTTCATCGAAATGATGAGGGAAAGCTATGACTTATTAAAGGACCACCCTGTTAATAAAGCCAGAATCGCCCGGGGTCTCAATCCTGCCAACAGTCTTTGGATATGGGGGCAAGGCACAAGACCGGAGATTCCTGACTTCAACGAAAAGTACGGCGTTAAAGGCGCTGTCATTTCTGCCGTGGATTTAATCAAGGGAATCGCAATGTTTGCAGGGCTGGAGGTTCTCGATGTTGAGGGAATTGACGGTACCAAGCATACCAATTTCAGCGGTAAAGCGCAGGCGGCCATCAAAGCCTATGAGCAAGGCAAAGATTTTATCTATCTTCACGTGGAGGGAACCGATGAGTGCTCTCATCAGGGGGATTTGGCAGGCAAAATCAAATGTGCCGAAGATATAGACTCCAAGGTTGTCAAGCCTGTGTACGAATATTTAAAGGCTTCGGGAGAGGACTTCAAAATTCTTGTAATACCTGATCACAGAACTCCTCTTTCCATCAGGACCCACACATCGGAGCCTGTGCCTTTCATGATTTATGACAGCCGGAAGGAGACGGAGCCCGACGGTAGAAAGCAGTTTAACGAGAGAGCCGCGGCAGAATCGGGAAATTATGTAAAAGACGGATTTACACTGGCGGATTACTTTTTTGAAAAATAGATTGCAGAATTCATAGGAAGAATTAATGAAGAACACACTGTTTAGAAGAATAACCATATTTTTTGTTTTGCCGGCACTGATTATGCTCCTTGCGGCGTCGTTTTCCGATAAGGCGCTGGCAGCTTCCGACGGACCTGACATTGAAGGGACCTCGGCCATAGTCTACTGCGCCACGACCGATGAGGTACTCTGGCAGAAAAATGCCGACAAAAAGATGAACCTTGCCAGTATCACCAAGCTTATGACCTGCCTTATCGCCATAGAGGAGATGGGCCTTGACAAAGAGGTAACCGTGGCGGCTGAGGCGGTGCAGGCTACATGGGAGGGCCAGTCGGAGCCTGTGGGAATTACAGGCGAAAAACTTACGGTGGAGGAAATGGTGTATGAGGCTTTGCTTGTATCGGCAAATGATGCGGCTTCATCACTGGCAATAGCCTTGTCGGGCAGCGAGAAGGAGTTTGCAAAGCTGATGAATGAACGGGCGGAAAAAATCGGCTGTACCGATACCCATTTCGTCAATGCCAGCGGGATCGAGGTTGAAAATCAGTATTCCACCGCTGAAGATGTGATAAAGATAGCGCGGGAGGCTTTCTCAAACGAGGCTCTCCTTAAAATCGCAGGGACGGCACATCATACTGTACCAAAGACCAACAAGAGCGAGGCAAGAGAGCTGGATAACAGCAATTATTTCCTCGAAGGCGGGGAGGCCAAGACGGGAATCGGAGATAATACCATCAAGGTAAAAAAATACCCGGGAGTATTCGCCGGCAAGACGGGTACTACACTGGCAAGGAAAGCAACCATGGTTGTGGCCTGTGACTTTGACGGACTGGAGGTCTATACTGTGGTAATGGGCTCCACTGTTGAAAAACGCTACTCTGACATGAGAAAGCTTCTTAACTATGCAAAGGAAAACCTGTCGAGGTACGAGGTCTTTGCCGAGGGAGCTGCCTTTGAGAAAGGAAAGGTCAAAGGCGGTGCAACCAACAGAATAGAAGGTCTGGCGGCGGAGGCAGGAGTGATCAATCTGCCGGAGGGCGCCTCGGCTGCCCTTGTCACAGCGTCAGCTGTCTACGATGAAAATCTGACCGCGCCTGTCAAAGCGGGACAGAAAATCGGTGTGATCCGGATAAACCTTGCCGATGATACGGTGAGGACTATTGACATGGTGGCGGCAAAGGATGTGAAAGAGGGATGGTTCCTTTCCTCTTTTGGAATTACCAATATGCAGACGGTTATAATCATAGCCTTGCTGGTGCTGACGGCAGCATTTTTCATAACCGTTGCGGTGCTTCGTGCGTCCAACAGACGAAAGCGCGAGGCGGCAAAAAAGGCAAAGCTCAGAAAGCTTGCCATGGAGCAGATGGAGCGGGAACGCGATTACAGACAAAGGAACTGGCCATACTGATGTTTGATATCAAGGAAAATCTAAAAAAACTCCCGGACAGCCCGGGAGTTTATATGCATAAGGACAGACTGGGGCAGGTAATCTATGTGGGAAAAGCCATTTCCCTGAGAAACAGGGTGCGGCAGTATTTCCAGTCCTCCGCCAATCAGAACCCCAAGGTTCGGGCCATGGTGAGCCATATTGCGGAGTTTGAGTATATAGTTTGCCGGACGGAGATGGAAGCCCTGATTTTAGAGTGCAATCTCATAAAGAAATATGCGCCTAAATACAATGTGCTTCTCAGAGACGACAAGACCTACCCCTATATCAAGGTCACTCTTCAGGAGGAATACCCCAGAATTCTTAAGACCAGGCTTTTGAAGAAGGACGGAAGCCGGTACTTCGGACCCTACAGCGATGCGGGAGCCGTGAACCTGATCATAGAGCTTTTGAACAAGGTGTTTGTCCTCAAACGCTGTTCGGCTGCAAGCTTTCCCGATGATTACAGACCTTGCCTGAACTATCACATAAAGGAATGCAGGGGAATCTGCACGGGACAGGTCAGCCCTCAGGAATACAGAACCTATGTTAACAAGGCGCTGGATTTTCTGGGGGGAAAACAGAAGCCCCTCGTGGACTATCTGGAAGAAAGAATGCAGGAGGCCGCAGAACGCCTCGATTATGAAGAAGCCGCAGTTTACAGGGACTACATCGCTTCTGCCAAAGCTCTGGGCGAGACCCAGAGAGTGACCATGATCGGCGGTCACGATATGGATATGATACTTCCCGCAGGAAAGGGCGAAAACACGGTTATGGTACTATTTACAGTGCGGGGAGGCAAGCTTTCGGGCCGCGAAACCTTTGCCATGAGGGCAGAGGGAGAGGACGATTACGATAGTCTGGTGAGCCAGTTTATCAAGCAGTATTACAGCCGCTGGGCAGTGGTGCCGGGAGAGATAATAGTGGCTCAGCCTCTTAAGGAAAGTGAGCTTCTGGAGCAGTTTCTGGAGGCACAGGGGGGCAGAAAGGTTAAAATCACAGTTCCGCAGAAAGGCGACAAGCGGGCCCTTCTCGAACTGGCCCGCCGTGATGTGGTGGAGCTTTCCAAGACCATCGAGCTTAAGGTATCATCTGCTTCGGAAAAGGAAAAGGCTCTCACAGAGGCTCTGTCAGAAATTCTGAAAAGGTTTTACCCGCAGGATGCGGAAAGGAGCCGCAAGAACTCATACCGTGTGGAATCCTACGACATTTCCAATACCAACGGAGTGGATACGGTGGGAGCCATGGTGGTATTCAGCAATCTGAAGCCGGTGAAAAAGGATTACCGCAGGTTTAAGATAAGAACCGTGGAAGGGCAGGACGACTACGGAAGTCTTTCCGAAATGCTGGAAAGACGCTTCAGGCGGGCTCTGGAAGGAGACAGAAGCTTTGCGGACATGCCCGACCTTATTCTCATGGACGGCGGACAGGGTCAGGTCACGGCAGCGGAAAAGGTCTTGGAAAAGCTGGGACTTAGGATTCCCGTGCTGGGCATGGCAAAGGACGACAGCCACAGGACCCGGGCGCTGGTAAACGGCAGAGGTGACGAGCTTCTGCTCAGGGATAATCCCCTTATGTTCAAATACTGCGGAACCATTCAGGAGGAGGTGCACCGCTTTGCCATAGATTATCACAGGAACCTTCATAACAGAAACTCCATCGGCTCCGTGCTTGATAATATTGAGGGCATAGGGCCTGCCAAGCGCAATGCCTTACTCAGCAGTTTTGCTTCGGTGGAGGACATAAAAAAGGCCGATGTGGAGACTCTAATGAAGGTAAAGGGAATAACCGAAAAAAACGCCCGGGCAATAAAGGAATATTTTAGTTGATTGACCGTGGGATTTATGGTATATTGATATTGATTTTTGATGTGAAGTCGGAAACAATTTTAAAGTTGTTTATGGAGGAATAAAAATGACAGACGAAAAGAAAAATATTGAAATCGAAGAGGCTGATGTTATCACTTTAGAGTTTGATGACGGCGCTGAAATTGAATGCGAAATCATGGGCGTGTTCGACTACAATGGCAAGGAGTATATCGCTCTGATTCCTGACGACGGTTCAGACGATGTGTACATCTACGGCTACAAGGAAGTTGGAGAGGATGAATTCGAGCTTGTGGACATCGAAGACGACGCGGAATTCGAAGCAGTAGTTGCCGAATTCGACAAGATCATGATGGAAGAAGAATAGA
>JAEDNK010000047.1 GCA_016302545.1 Bacillota bacterium | reverse complement strand
GGATAAAGGAAACAATAATTCCTATGGAAAGGCTCCATAAGCTTCAGGTATCTCAGGGTCCAATCGACAGAATGTTCAGGCTTTCTTCTGTAAGGGTAACCACTGCAGGAGGCGACGGTGTCATCAAATTTCTTACAGATGAAGAAGCATCTCAGATAGCAGAGCATCTTAAGGATAAAATCAATGAGATTGCAGCTGAGGAAAGGCGGAAGCAGCCATGAATAATGAACGACCGAAGGAAAACAATCCGGAGAGAATAAGGCTTCGCTGCCATTTTTCGTCTATCTTTGAGAGCCTGTGGCAGTTCTGGGCTATAATTGCAATTACTCTTTTCAATCAGATAGACACCATAATTGAGGTCGTAAGGGATATGAAAAGCTCCGGCATCAGGCAGGTACTGGCACAGGGCGGTATATGGGGGCTTGCTGTAATCCTGGCTGTCACGGCGGCAGTGCTGCTGTTTCAGGTCCTGAGATGGAGAAAGACCTGGGTCACCCTTGACGGAAACCTCATAATAATAGAAAGAAATACTCTCAACAGAATTCATAACACCATCGCTGTAGAAAACCTTTCCGCCGTAAACGTGGAAAGGAATCTTTTCGAGCGAATCGTAGGAACCGCCAGAATCAAAATGGACACCAGCAGCATGACCACTGCCGACAAGACAGATGTTTCGCTGGTATTCAGAGAGGATAAAGCCATCGCTTTCAGACAGGCTGTCATAAGCAGGATGAATCAGGTTAAGGGTGCAGCTGCTGAAGAAAATCTGGAAGCTGATATCAGACCTGATGTAGTCCCTGAATCCATTGCAGAGAGCGGGAATGTATTTTCTTACGGAGCGTGGGACATGGCAAAGCACAGCTTTTTCTCTATGAGTATTATTAATCTGCTCATCGTTGCAGGCGGTATTGCAGGTTCGGTGTGGTACAGAATGTCGGAGTACTATGAGCCGGGAGCAATTCTGGAGCACGCAGGGGCTGTCATCCCTGTACTGCTGGTCTTTGTAAGTGCTGCCTACGGACTGATAAAGAAATATATTGTTTATTATAATTTCAGGGTTTACAGAGACGGAGACGACCTGCATATGCGGTATGGTCTGCTGAAGCTTAAGAGCTACACTGTGCCCATAGACAAAATATCAGCTGTTGAGATAGTGCAGCCTACACTTTCCAGAATATTCAAGAGATATCAGGCCAAGATAGTGACAGTAGGGGTCGGTGACGAGGGCAGCGAGCTTTCAAACCTGACCATGGCTATGTCAAAGGAAGAGCTTCTGCACCAGCTTGGTGTGCTCATTCCTGAGTTTATGGGGGAAAGTATTTTTGAGGGCGTGTGCGGCGAAAGCCGGAAGGGTGTTGCGGTGAGAGCTGTCAAGTCCGTCAAATGGATTATTATGATCGTGGTGGGGGCTGTTGTCACCGGATTGTTGACTGACCTTCCGACTTGGACTATAGCTTTGTGTGCTGCCGGCTTGCTGGGGTTTATCTTTCTGCTATATGGCCTTGCTCATATTTCTGCAGGATGGAAAAAAGGCGAGCAGGCCTTGGTGCTCATGCAGGGATGTTTTGCAAAAAGCTGGATCGTGTGCAGATACGATAAAGTTCAGATGATAAGTCTGGTGGCTCATCCGGCGGCAAGACGAATGGGAATCAAGAGAGGCACTGTTCATATGCTGCAGATGGTGGCCGAGATACCGTATATGGAGGATGAGCAGGCAGAGGAGATTGCAGCGGCCGTTCTTTAGGATGTGCTTTAGTCTGTGAGACTTTAGAGGTGATGAAATACCCCTACATGGTATTCCCCACGAAAAAGATCAAAAAAAACCGATTTATTGGGTGTTTTTTGTAGCAATTTACCATATATGGGTTAAAATACGACGGTAATCAATCTAAAAGGTAAAAATTCCCCCAGTAAATCGTACTTTTTCACACGATTTTTGGGGAATTGAGCCATTGAGAAGCGATTGGAGAAAAAATATGTCAGACAACAGAAAAGAACTTAGAAAATCAAAAATACAGGCAAGAAACAGCCTTTCCCAAGAAGAACGGGAAAGGCTTTCTGCCGTTGAAATGGTGTTTACCGAAGCAGGCATCTATTATAAAAAAACATGATTGAAAAACAGCCGAATCGTGGTATACTCTTTAATAGACTTAAACTTGACATCTACAGATAAAGGAGAAAGTAAGATGAGAAAAACAGTTGCAACAACCAAGGCTCCTGCAGCCATCGGACCTTATGCACAGGCAAACATAATCGATAATCTGGTATTCACCTCCGGTCAGCTGGGACTGATTCCTGAGACAGGAGAACTGGCAGAGGGGCTTGAGGCTCAGACAAGACAGGTTTTTGCCAATCTTAAGGCAGTTCTGGAGGAAGCAGGAAGCGGACTGGATAAAGTAATCAAAACTACCTGCTTTATGGCGGACATAAAGGACTTTGCGGCCATGAACGCTATCTATGCCGAATACTTTGACGGTGAGTTCCCTTCAAGGTCTGCAGTACAGGCTGCGGCTCTTCCAAAGGGAGGACTTCTGGAAATCGAAGCGGTGGCATACATCGAATAGTATGAGGACGGGAGCAAAGAGGTAAAATGAAAGAAAAAGATTTTAACAGGTCGATTTTCAGCATTTTTCTCTCATATTTCGGGGCGCACAAAAAGCTGTTCATACTGGACATGTTCTGCGCCTTTGCGGTTGCCGCCGTGGATGTGGCATTTCCGCTGGTTTCAAGGTACGCCATGTATGAACTTCTGCCGGACAAGCTGTACAGTACATTCTTTGCGGTGATGGCTGCGGTGGCGGCGACCTTTGTTTTGAGGTCGTGTCTTAACTATATCATCACATACTGGGGACACACCTTCGGCATCAGAGTAGAGGCTGACATAAGAGAGGATCTGTACAGACATCTTCAGAAGCTGGACTTTGACTTCTTTGACCGCAACAGAACCGGCAAGCTGATGAACAGGCTCACGGGAGACCTGTTTGAAATTACGGAGCTTGCTCACCACGGCCCTGAGGACCTGCTGATTTCGGCGGTGACCATTACAGGGGCGCTTTTTGTCATGTTTACCGTTGAATGGAGGCTGGCACTGGTAGTGCTGACTATCATACCTGTCTTTGTTTTAGTGGTGCTTTCCTGCAAAAACAGCATGATGAATTCATCGGCCAGGGTAAAGCAAAAGATGGCTGATATCAACGCGGACATTGAATCCACCCTTTCCGGCATGAAAACCTCCAAGGCTTTCGATAATCAGGAGGTGGACTACGAGCGATTTGATCGCTCAAACGAGATATATAAAGGCTCAAAGGCGGGCTATTACAAGGCCATGGGGCGGTTTAATGCCTCCATGGAATTTTTCATATGCATTCTTCAAGCGGCAGTTATCGCCGTAGGAGGCTTCCTCATAATGCAGGGGAGGATGAATTACATCGACCTTATTACATTCATGCTGTATATAACCTCCTTTATCACGCCGGTAAGAAAGCTGGCAACCTTTGCGGAAATCTTCACCAACGGTCTGGCGGGTCTTAAACGGTTTGTAGAGATAATGCGCATTGAGCCAAGCATCAAGGAAAGCCCCGACGCAGTGGAGCTTACGGGGGTAAGAGGCCATCTGGTGATGGAGAATGTGGTCTTTGGGTATAATGACGAAACGGAAGTGCTTCACGGAATCTCTCTGGATATAAAGCCGGGAGAATGCATAGCCGTCGTAGGCCACTCCGGAGGTGGCAAAAGCACCCTATGTCAGCTGATCCCAAGGTTTTACGATGTGGAAGGCGGCAGCATTTCCATAGACGGGCAGGATATAAGAACGGTGACTAAAAGCTCACTGAGAAATGCGGTGGGAATAGTCCAGCAGGATGTTTTTCTCTTTGCCGATACGATTTACGAGAATATAAGATACGGCAGACCTGATGCCACCTTTGAGGAAGTGGAAACTGCGGCAAAGGAAGCCGAAATCTATGATGACATAATGAATATGCCCGACGGCTTCGACACTTATGTGGGAGAGAGGGGTACCCTTCTTTCGGGCGGGCAGAAGCAGAGAATTTCCATCGCCCGTATTTTCCTGAAAAATCCTTCCATACTCATTCTGGACGAGGCCACTTCGGCCCTTGACAGTGTAACCGAAGCCAACATTCAGAAGGCCTTCGGCAGGCTTTCTCAAGGAAGAACCACCATCATCATCGCCCATAGGCTGGCAACGGTAAAGAATGCCGACAGAATCGTAGTCATTGAAGGCGGAAAAATACAGGAGCAGGGAACCCATGAGGAGCTTTTGGCAGCGGAGGGTATGTACGCCCGGCTTTATCACACCCAGATGCTGGCAGGGCAGCAGTAAGCTCCAATGCAGGAGGCTGAATTACGACGGCTTTGCCCAGGGTAAAAAACAAAAAAATTGCAATAAATGACTTCCTCTTGTAGGTATAAGTATGGTATAATGATTCCGGCGATTGTGCGCGAAAAGAGTTTGCACGCCGCGAGGAGGCTTTATGAAACCTATATACAGACGAGTTTTGCTTAAGATAAGCGGAGAGGCGCTGGCAGGCAGCGGGCGTTTCGGTATAAACGAGGAAATGACCCGCAAGGTGGCGAGCGAGGTAAAACAGATTCACGACCTGGGAGTGGAGGTTGCAATAGTGGTAGGCGGCGGCAATTTCTGGCGGGGCAGAACCAGCAAGGACATGGACAGAGCTACGGCGGACTACATGGGAATGCTGGCCACAGTGATGAACTCACTGGCGCTGCAGGACGCATTTTTGGCCCTGGGAGTACCTGCCAAGGTGCAGACAGCCATAGAAATGCGTGAAATAGCTGAGCCTTACGCCAGAAGAAAGGCTCTAAGCCATCTGGAGCACGGAGATGTGGTTATCTTCGGAGCAGGCACAGGCAATCCTTTCTTTTCCACCGACACTACGGCGGCACTGAGAGCTGCTGAAATGGAGGCAGATGTGATACTGCTGGCTAAGAACATAGACGGAGTATACGACAGCGACCCTGCTGTAAATCCTGACGCTAAAATGTTCTCCGAGCTTACTCACATGGAAGTGGTGGAAAGGGATTTAAAGGTTATGGATCTTACCGCAGCGACCCTGTGTAAGGATAACAATATTAAAATTCATGTATTTGCCATCGCAGAGGAAGGCAATGTACTTAAGGCCATAGCAGGCGAAAAAATAGGAACTATTATCAAATAATTCGGAGGAGTTAAAATGGAAGGTATTAAAAAACATCTTGAAGAAAGAAGCAAAAAGACTATATCGGTTTTAAAAGAGGACCTGAACACCGTAAGAGCGGGCAGAGCCAATCCTGCACTGCTGGATAAGGTGCTGGTTGATTACTACGGCACCCCGACACCTCTTAAGAACTTGTCAAACATTTCCGTCCCTGATCCGAGAACTCTTTTGATTTCACCTTTTGACCCTAAGTCAATTCACGAGATCGAAAAGGCCATAAACATTGCCAATATCGGCATCAACCCTTCCAACGACGGAAAATGCGTGAGACTGGTTATTCCTCAGGTTACCGAGGAAAGAAGAAAGGAGCTGACCAAGACTGTTAAGAAGATGGGAGAGGACAGCAAGGTAGCCATCAGAAATCTCAGAAGAGACGCTAACGACGAGCTTAAGAAGCTGGAAAAAAACCACGAAATTACAGAGGACGATTTAAAGAAGGCTCTCGACGATGTGCAGAAAGCCACAGACAAGACCATCAAGGAAATCGACGATGTGATTGCATTAAAAGAAAAGGAAATTATGGAAGTTTAATAAGGTGTGTGGCTGCTTGAATTGAGGGCAGCCACATTGCTTAACGGGAGAATTATGGGAGAAAACAGGAGTATGCCCCGTCATGTTGCCGTCATCATGGACGGAAACGGGCGGTGGGCTCAAAAAAACGGAGTTTCAAGGCTGACAGGTCACAATCAGGGCATGTTGGCAATGAAGGAGATTATAAAAAAGGCGGATGTGATGGGCATAAAGTACCTGACGGTATATGCCTTTTCCACAGAAAACTGGAAACGCTCTCAGGAGGAAGTGGGCGGCATATTCAATCTACTGGTGAAGTTCGTGGGAAGCGAGCTTGCTGAGCTTGACGAAAACAATGTCAGGGTCCACATTTTAGGAGAATACAGGGAAAAGGTTCCTGCGGCAGCCATTGTCAGCATTGAAAAGGCCATAGAGACCACGGCGGACAACGACGGACTGCAGTTCAATATTGCCCTCAACTACGGCAGCAGGGCAGAAATAACAAGAGCTGTAAAGCGAATCTGCCGCCTTGTGGAAAACGGTGACCTAAAGCCTGAGGAGGTAAACGAGGAAATCATCTCCGAAACTCTTTATACAGGCAGCGAAAACGGAAATATCCCTGACCCTGACCTTATTATAAGGACAAGCGGTGAAGAGAGGCTTTCCAATTTTCTTCTTTGGCAGGCGGCTTACAGCGAATTTGCATTTACGGACACTCTCTGGCCTGATTTTACACCGGAGGAATTTGAAAGCATAATTGAGGAGTTTTCCGCCAGAGGAAGACGCTTCGGAGGGAGATAGTGTATACGGATAGGAGGAGAACAAAAAAATGAAGACTAGAATTATTTCGGCATGCATAATGCTGCCGCTTTTGATAGTAGTTTATCTGGGCGGTTACTGGCTTATGGCGGCGGCCTTTATTGTGGGAATCATCGGACTGCACGAATTTTATAAAGGCTTTGAGGCTGTTGGAACTGTGCCGTGCAAACCTTTGGGATATGCGGCTGCTGTAATGCTTTATGGGCTGAATCTCTTCTTTCCGGAAGACTATAGATTCGTAATGTTCTGGGCTGCACTGGCGGTAATAGCTTCAATGGTTTACGGCTTTGATGTTGAAAAAAGAAAACTGCAGGATATGACCTCAACGCTTATGGGCATTTTTTATACGGTTTTCCTGTCATTCCATATAGTGCTGATCGATCAGTCACCATTCAGCCGGCTGATCTGGCTGGTGTTCCTGGCGGCTTTCGGTACAGATATCATGGCTTACTTTACGGGAATGGCTATAGGAAAACATAAGCTTTGTCCTCATCTGAGCCCTAAGAAAAGCATCGAGGGCGCAGTGGGCGGAGTCATCGGAAGTGTGATTTTGTGCGTGCTGTTCGGACATTTCTTTGTACCGGATTTCAAAGTGCTGTGTCTGATTATTGGCTTTTTCGGAAGTATAGTTTCCCAGCTGGGAGATCTTTCAGCCTCCGCATTTAAGCGGCAGATGGGAATTAAAGACTACGGTAATCTCATTCCGGGTCACGGCGGCATTCTTGACAGATTTGACAGCGTACTGTTTACGGCGCCTGTGGTATTTTACTGCATAGAGTTCCTGGCATAGATTTAGAATATGGGATAAAAGGTTGATTTTGTTATGAAAAAAGTTGCTATTTTGGGGAGTACCGGCTCCATAGGAACCCAGACGCTGGATGTGGTCAGAGAAAACCCTGACAGGTTTAAGGTGACTGCGCTTACATGCGGTTCCAACACTGAGCTTCTGGCAGAGCAGATAGAGGAATTCAGACCTGAATTTGCGTCTGCCGAAAGGGAGGAGGATGCGGCGCGCTTTGCCTCTCGTTTTCCTGATGTGAAATTCGGCTGGGGCAGGCAGGGCCTCATAGACGCAGCCTGCGGGAGCTGTGATATGGTTCTCAATGCTCTTGTGGGAATGAGAGGACTTGAACCCACATATTATGCTATAAAGGCGGGGAAGGATATTGCTCTCGCAAACAAGGAGACCCTCGTGGCGGGGGGCAGTCTTGTAATGGATGCGGCTCGCAGCAAGGGTGTGAAGATACTGCCCGTAGACAGCGAGCACAGCGCTATTTTCCAGTGCCTTGAGGGCAACGCAGGAAGACCTTTGAATAAAATTCTTTTGACAGCCTCAGGGGGACCTTTCCGCGGATATTCTCTTGCGCAGCTGGAAAAAGTAACACTTGAGCAGGCTTTGAATCACCCGAGATGGACCATGGGAGCCAAGATAACGGTTGACTCGGCGACGATGATGAATAAGGGCTTGGAGGTAATCGAGGCCAGGTGGCTTTTCGACGCGCCGCCGGAAAAAATTCAGATTCTTGTTCATCCCCAGAGCATAGTTCATTCGGCTGTGGAATTCGAGGATAAGTCCGTAATTGCACAGATGGGTGTGCCGGACATGAGAATACCCATAAGCCTTGCCCTGGGATATCCGGATAGGCTGAAGAGCAGCGAGCCGGGTCTTGATTTCTTCGGACAGGGAGCGAACCTTACTTTTGAGAAACCGGATACTTCGGTGTTTAAGTGTATCGGCTTTGCTTATGATGCCATAAGGGAGGAAGGCAGCTATCCCGTAGTGCTTAACGGAGCAAACGAGGCTTTGGTGGACCTTTTCCTCAGAGGAAAGATAAGGTTTGTGGATATACAGGACACTTTGGAAAGAGTAATGGATAGGCATCGACCTGAATATGGTCTTGATTTGGAGGGTATTCTGGAGGCAGACTGCCGTGCCAGAGAAAGTATAAAGGAGTATTTTAGTTAGATGAAGACAGCTATATTAGCAATTATATTATTTTGCATAATGATTTTTCCCCATGAGCTGGGACACTTTATTGCGGCAAGGAGGGTAGGCGTAAAGGTTAACGAGTTTGCTTTTGGCATGGGTCCTGCCATCTGGAAAAAGCAGGGCAGAGAGACTCTGTACAGCATCAGATTGCTGCCTGTGGGCGGTTTTTGCGCTATGGAGGGCGAAGACGGAGACTCCGGTGATTCCGCAGACCCAAGAGCTTTTGGAAATAAAAAACCTTGGCAGAAAATCGTTGTGCTGGCGGCGGGTTCATTTATGAACATCATATGCGCCATTCTCATAATGTCTTTGATTATCGGAATTATGGGGTTTACCACAACTGTAATAGGAGAAGTCGCGGCAGATATGCCGGCACAGGCGGCAGGCATGATATCAGGTGATAAACTCCTTCAGATAGATGACACGCAAATCGTGCAGTGGGCTGATGTGTCAAAGGCGATTCAGGCTTCCGGCGGCGATGCCATGGAGGTGACCTTTGAGAGGAACAATGAGGTTAAGACTGTATCTGTAGTTCCCCAGCTTAAAGATGGCGTTGACGCACAAGGCAATCCGGTTCAGGGATATGCACTGGGAGTGACCTGTAAAATAAGCCACAATCCTTTTATGGCGGTGGTTGACGGTGCACAGTCCACATGGAATATGGTTAAAATGATGTTTTCCGCCTTAGGGCAACTCTTTAGCGGCGAGGCGGGAGTAGATGAGCTTTCGGGACCGGTAGGCATGATAAGCATGGTTAGTCAGACTGAAGAATACGGCTTCTGGTACTATGGCTTCCTCACTGCCCTCATCTGTGTCAATCTGGCAATCATCAACATGCTGCCACTTCCTGCGTTGGACGGTGGCAGAATTATATTTGTAATCTATACGATGATTACGGGTAAAACTGTAAGCGAGAAGGTTGAAGGTACAATTCACATGGTGGGTATGGCGCTGCTCCTAGCACTGATGGTGTTTGTGACTATGAATGACATAACGCGGATATTCGGTTAGAAGAGGGAGTTCTATTCCATATCAGGCCGGTGTGACAGACTTCGGTCAGCAAGCGGTCAGCAATTTCCCCCAAAAAATCGTAAAAAAGGGCGATTTACTGGGGGATTTTCGGCAAAAAAGTGCAAAAAATATCGGAAATAAACCCTTATTATCCATATAAATCCAAAAATCCCCCAGTAAACTGTGTTTTTTCACACAGTTTTGTGGGGAAAACCCGGCAGAAGTGAGAACTTTCGCAGAGGTTATGAAGGGAAGTTTTCAAAATGAATGAACAAATGAGCAAAATAGTTGAATCTGACAGAGAAAAGCGGCTGGAAGCCTTTGAGAATATTTTGTCGTCAGTGCAGCAGCAATATGAAGATATAGAGGTCAAGATGGCAGAACTGAAAATGGAAGGTAAAGAAAAGACCACCTCTTACCGCCAGCTCATGGCAAACAAGCTCAGACTGGGCGATATGCTGGCAATGTATAAATTATACGACCTGCTTTAGATTCGGATGCAAGGAGCAAGAGGGATGGATGAGAGATTTATACACAGTATTTTTATAGACTGGACCATGATAGGGGCTGACAGCTATCTTAGAAAAATCGAAGCACTGAAGGGGTTGAAAACTCTGGAATTTAACAGCAATGTTACCTTTTTTGTCGGAGAAAACGGCAGCGGCAAGTCCACCCTTCTTGAAGCAATGGCCATTGCCAGTGGCTTCAACCCGGAAGGCGGCACAAAAAATTACAGTTTCTCTACCTATGACTCTCATTCGGAACTTTACGACGCCATCAGAGTTGTAAGGGGGAGCAGGAAAGCCCGCTGGGGATATTTTCTCAGAGCTGAAAGCTTTTACAATGTGGCCACAATGGAAGAACGGTACGCTGACGATGGGCATGAATCTCAAAAATACCATGAAAAGTCTCACGGCGAAAGTTTTCTGGCGCTTGCTCAGAATCAGCTGAGGCCGGGCGGGCTGTACTTTTTCGACGAACCGGAGGCGGCTCTTTCACCGCAGCGCCAGCTGACCCTGCTCACGGAAATTTACAACTGTGCGGCTGGCGGTTCACAGTTTATTATTGCAACTCATTCGCCTATACTGCTGGGCATGCCGGGTGCGGAGATACTGACCTTCGATAACGGCCTTATACATACTTGTGAATACGAGGACACGGAAAGCTATCAGGTGACGGAGATGTTTATAAATGACAGAAAGCGTCTGCTGGACAGGCTGCT
>JAEDNK010000172.1 GCA_016302545.1 Bacillota bacterium | reverse complement strand
TAAATACGTTTATTACTACTTTGTACCGGCTGAATGCAATGTTCGGCCTGCTTCAAATCTGGATTTGTCCAATGTTCTCTTCGCTTCTGCTGCCACAGCAGACAGGTCTTCAACCGATGCGAAATACGGAACGATCGAAGCTGGAACGGCCATGACCCTGAGACTGGACGGCAGCGGTAAAAACATAGGAACGGCAACCTTCAGCACTGTGTCAGATGATATTATTGCTAAAAAAGGGAGCACATCTTATCCTGTATCACTTGTTGTTCAGGGCAAGGACGGATCAAAGGACTGGTATTACACCAAGAAGCTTTCGGGAACCGATGAGATAACGGTAAAAACATCCGATATCAAGAGTGCACTGTCTCTTTCTAATATTGATTTAACCTCATGCAAAATATGGCTGGAGGCATACAGCGATACCAAGGACAGGGGCGACGGTATGATTTATGCTGTTGAAGGTGAGGAAAGGGCAGAACCGGTCAATTCCGCATATGTTACCAAAAAACAGCTAATGTATTCCTTCAAGCCCTCCAGTGACGGAACAGCCGTAAATGTGGGCAAGCTTGTGTTTGGTAATAAACAAAATGCAGACGGGAAGACCTATTCACCGCAGGAATGGTATATTCTTGGCAAGGACAAGGGAGTTTCAGGTGATAATACAGTCATCTTCGCTGCCAATACGATGAAGTATGATCAAAAGTTCAGTTTAAGCAAGAGCAACGGGAAGTATAACGAAACAGAGGTATACGCAAACCATTACGGGGCAAGTGACCTTCGTAAGACTCTGAACTCCATGGCTGAAAACTCGGATTATTTCAGCACAGGTGAGCAGAGCGTTATGAATGCCACACCGGTAAAAACAAAGGATGCGAAGAATGGAGGAAGCTACACCACAACTGACAAGCTGTATGCATTGACGGCAGATAAATACTTTATAGAAACAATAAAGGCCGGCTCCGCAAACGATAAGGCTTTGCTTAGGGATACATACTGGGCAGGCCGCAGCCCATTCTGGCTTCGTGCTCCTGTTGATGATACCAGTTTTGAGAATCATAATGTGAGGGCACTGGATGCCTTTAGTGTTGTTGAGCCGGAATATATTAATATTTTTGATTCAATAATGCCTGCGGGCAATCTGGACCTGAGCTCTGTGCTCTTCGCATCTGCTGCAGAGGCGTCATCAGTTGACACTGCGGCATACGGCAGAATTTCATCCGGAAAGGCCATGACCCTCAGATTTGACGGCAAAAACAAGAATCTGGGCAGGGCTGCATATGATTTGACTGCCGGGGAAGTCAGAGCTGTGAAGGGCAGCACATCCGGTACCGTATCCCTTGTTGTACAGGGCAGTGACGGAACTGATGACTGGTATTACAGCAGGAAGGTGACGGGAAAACAGACAGTAAAAGCCTCAGAAATCAAGTCGGCTCTGGAGCTGTCAGAGGATATTGATTTGTCATCCTGCCATATCTGGCTTGAGAGCAAAGCCGACGATGGACTGATTTACGCTGTTTCTGTAAATGGATGTTCAACAGAAGCAGAGCTTTTGAAAGCAATAGAAGACGGAATTACAAGTGTCTGCCTGGCTTCAGATATAACTCTTACGAAAACACTTGATTTGAGCGATAAGGTTATAACTCTTGATTTAAACGGGCACACTCTTAAGGGAGACATAATAATTGCAGATACAAAGGCAGCACCGTTATCAAAGCTCATATTGGAGGACAGCAGCAGTTCTAATAAGGGAGTCCTGAATGGGAATATAGAACTCACACGTGCTGATTTTGGTACAGGAAGCCATCTCTATGGCAACGGCGGTACGGTAGCAGGAAATGTATCCTTGAACAGTTTTATTGCACAGATCCACTGTACAGGCAGCACGCCGACTGTGTTTAAGGGTTCTGTAGGAAGAAACGGAGAAATCCATGGCGGAATCTTCTATGGTAATGTAGAGGAAGCCTGCATAAAGGAAAAGACTGTAACCTTCATGAATGGTGAAAGTCGCTATGCCCTTGAGGTGGTGCCGTCAGGAAACAAGGCGGCAGCTCCGGCTCAGCCTTCAAAATCAGGATATAAGTTTGTGGGATGGTATACCGAAGATGAT
>JAEDNK010000001.1 GCA_016302545.1 Bacillota bacterium | reverse complement strand
AGACCTGATACGCAAAGACCCATTACAGATCCTGATCTGAAAGCGATCTTCAGCGCCTTATCCATGCCGGATTCTCTGGCTGCGTTTGCAGTTCTTACATTACCAAGAGTAGCAACCTTCATACCGAAGAAGCCCGCAAGTACTGAAAGAAGCGCTCCGCATACATAGAGAATAGCAGTTGTCCAGCTCTGTAAGCCGAAACCGATTAACAGGAAGAGAACTACTATTACAATTACCATTGTCTTGTATTCTCTCTTGAGGAATGCCATGGCACCTTCTCTGATGTATCCGGCAATTTCCTTCATTCTGTCTGTTCCCTCGTCAGCCTTCTTGATCCATGCTGCCAAACAAAATGCAACGATAAGACCAATCACGGCTGCGATTACAGCAAAAAATTTCATGATATGATACCTCCCACTCACTTTATAACGTCACATAAGAGGTACAGCTCGCCGCACCCCTTTCGCTTAAAGTGAAATATAATAAAAAAATTAGAAACGCATTTAAGCCTGTCTGTTACTCAAACACCGCTACGATGACAATTGAAATAACGATGAAAAGAACAGCCGAAATTGTAGTAATCTTTTCTAACAGTGCTTCATAGCCTTTACTCTTTTTCTTGCCGAAAAGCTGTTCAGCACCGCCGGCGATGGAACCGGAGAGACCTGCACTGTTTCCGGACTGAAGCAGTACGCTGGCGATAAGAATAACGCTTGCGACCGCGAGTAAAATCATCAGGAAAATTTTCATCTCTTACCTCCTCACATTATAACTTGATAATTGTAACATATACTATACAGTAAAATCAAGCTAAAAGTTGACAATTTCAATAAATTTTAGCGGTTCTAAGCTTGCCCCGCCTACCAGAGCGCCATCAATCTCATCCATATTCATGATTTCCGACGCGTTTTCCGGCTTGACACTGCCACCGTACTGGATTATAACACGATCGGCCGTTTCTTCACCGTACATTTCTATGAGCGTCTCTCTTATAAGGCTGCACATTTGATTTGCCTGAATCGGTGTGGCCGTCCTGCCTGTGCCTATGGCCCATATAGGCTCATAAGCAATCACGATTTTTTCGGCCTTTTCTGCGGGTATATCTTTAAGAGCATTCTGAACCTGCTCCTCCACCAGCCTATCCTGATGTCCTGCCTCTCTTTGGGAAAGGTCTTCTCCCACGCAGAGTATCGGTGTAATTTCCGTCTCAAGCAAAGCTTTAAGCTTAAGATTTACCGACTTGTCCGTCTCGTTGAAATACTGCCGTCTCTCGGAATGTCCCACGATGCAGTAGTCAACTCCTATGTACTGGAGCATAGGCACGGAAACCTCCCCCGTGTATGCTCCTTCTTTTTCAAAATGCACATTCTGGGCTCCCACACCTATGCCTGTGCCCTTAAATGCCTTCACAAGGGTTTCCAGCTGAGGAAAGGGCGCGCATATGGCGACCCTTATATCCGTATCGTGGTACAGCTTTTTAAACTCTTCGGCAAAGGCCGCGGCTTCATCGGCGTTTTTATACATTTTCCAGTTGCCTGCTATAAATGGTATTCTCATATGAATTTCTCCAGATACTTAAGTGTTCTTATCAGCTGGCAGGTATAGCTCATCTCGTTATCGTACCATGCCACTATTCTTACCTCATAAATGTGAGTTCCGCACTGCTGAGCCAATGTCTGAGTGGCATCAAAAAGGGAACCGTAGCTCATTCCAATGATATCCGACGATACCAGCTCTTCTTCCGTATATCCGAAGGATTCCGAAGCTGCCGCCTTCATGGCTGCATTTATGCCTTCAACGGAAACCGAATCCGTCATGTCCTTAAGGGTCGCGTCCAGAATGGTAATCGAGCCCGAAGGTACAGGCACTCTCTGAGCAGAGCCTATAAGCTTGCCGTCCAGTTCAGGGATTACCAGACCGATAGCCTTAGCTGCACCTGTGGAATTCGGTACGATATTGATGGCACCTGCTCTGGCTCGTCTCAGGTCGCCCTTCCTGTGCGGTCCGTCAAGAAGCATCTGGTCGCCTGTATATGCATGAATTGTAGTCATAAAGCCTGTGCGGACTTCTCTGTAATCGTTTAAAACCTTTGCCATAGGCGCCAGACAGTTTGTAGTACAGGAGGCTCCGGAAATGATGTTATCCTCTGCTTTTAAGATTTCATGGTTTACACCGTATACAATCGTAGGCAGGTCATTTCCCGCAGGAGCCGAAATCAGCACCTTCTTTGCGCCTGCGTCGATATGGGCCTGTGACTTCGCCTTAGAGGTATAAAATCCGGTACATTCCAAAACCACATCTATACCAAGCTCTCCCCAAGGAAGGTTGTGTGCATCTGCCTCTGCGTAAACGGGAATATTCTTTCCATCTACTGTGATTGATTTATCATTCCACTCCACTTTATGTCCTGTGTATTTACCCTGTACAGAATCGTATTTCAAAAGGTGTGCCAGCATCTCAGGAGCGGTCAGGTCGTTTATTGCCGCAACCTCAAAGGTCGGGTCGTCAAAAACCTGTCTGAAGGCCAGTCTTCCTATTCTTCCAAATCCGTTAATTGCTACTTTCATTCTGTTACCTCCCTTGTAAAATTTTATAATATTCTATTTATCCTCAATGACAGCGATTCCCGGCAGGGTTTTTCCTTCCAGAAATTCAAGAGACGCGCCGCCTCCTGTTGAAATATGAGTCATTTTATCAGCCAGTCCGAACTGTTCTACCGCCGCCGCAGAGTCGCCTCCGCCGATTATTGTAACGGCGTCGCTTTCGGCCAGCGCTTCGGCAACGGCTTTGGTTCCCTTGGCAAAATTAGGCATTTCAAAAACGCCCATAGGTCCATTCCATACCACTGTAGCTGCATCAGAGGCGGCCTGTCTGTAAAGCTCCGCAGTCTTCGGGCCTATATCAAGCCCCATCATATCCGCCGGAATGTTATCCTTTGAATATACAGCATATTCCGTATCGTTTTTAAATTCCTTTCCGCATACGCAGTCTACGGGAAGGAGCATTTTCACTCCGGCAGCCTCTGCCTTTTTAAGAAGCTCTGCAGCAAGCTCTACGTTGTCCTTATCCAGAATGGAGGTTCCTATTTCCAGTCCCTGAGATTTGAAGAAAGTGTACGCCATACCGCCGCCGATAATAAGAGTATCAACCTTTTTTAACAGATTCTCGATTACCGGAATCTTGTCTCCTACCTTAGCTCCGCCCATGATGGCTACGAAAGGTCTCTTTGGGTTTTCCACAGCATTGCCGAGGAATTCAACCTCTTTTTCAATGAGGAAGCCCGAAACTGCAGGCAGATAGTCGGCAACTCCTGCTGTGGAGGCATGGGCTCTGTGAGCTGTTCCGAAGGCGTCGTTTACGAAGAAATCTCCAAGCTGCGCCAGCTCTTTTGCAAAATCAGCGCCGTTTTTAGTCTCCTCTTTTCTGAATCTGACATTTTCAAGGAGCATAACCTCTCCGTCCTTAAGCTCTGATGCAGCTTCTCTCACTTTGTCATCTACCACATTATCTGAACCTGCAAACTTCACCTCTGTACCGAGAAGCCGGCTTAAACGCTCTGCCACAGGCGCCAGTGTGAACTCCTTCTTCGGTTCTCCGTCAGGGCGACCGAGATGGGACATTAAAATCACCCTTGCACCATTTTCCATAAGATAGCGTATGGTAGGCAGCGCCGACACAATTCTGATGTCATCTGTTATAACTCCGTCCTTAAGGGGTACGTTAAAATCGCACCTCACCAGGGCGCGCTTTCCCTTTACTTCAATATCTCTGACTGTTTTCTTCATTTTACAACCTTCCTTTGCTTGATAACACAGCCTTTGTCCCCACGGAACAAAGGCTCATTAACCTTTTTACTTATTATGCTTTAATTATATGTAAATTATTTATTGTCTACACTGTGCATGTATTTCAGCATGTTTAACAGGTTGCTTGAATATCCAAATTCATTATCATAGTAAGCGATGAGTTTGAAGAAATGGTCGTTAAGCTCAATGGTCTGTCTTGAATCGAAGATGGACGTACAAGGGTCGCCTACAAAATCACCGGAAACCACCTCGTCATCCACATATTCGAGGACTCCCTTCAGGTATGTTTCAGAGGCTTCCTTAATCTTCTGTCTTAGCTCAGGGCCGCTTGTCGGAGTATTAAGTACCACATTTACGTCGATAACGGAGACGTCTGCTGTCGGAACTCTGTAAGAAATCCCCGTCATCTTCCCCTTAAGAGAAGGAATAACCAGACCTACAGCCTTTGCTGCGCCTGTGGTGGAAGGAATTACGTTTCCGAATACGGAGCGTCCCGTTCTCCAGTCCTTTAAGGATTTGGCATCTACAACCTTCTGCTTTGCCGTAGCGGCGTGGATTGTGGACATAAGACCTTCCTTTATTCCGTAATTATCTTCGATAACCTTCATCAGTGGAGCCAGACAGTTTGTAGTACAGGATGCATTGGAAACAACCTGCATGTCGGAATTATATGTTTCGTGGTTTACGCCATACACAAAAGTCGGTGTATCCTTGTCCTTTGCAGGAGCAGAAATGATAACATGCTTTGCGCCCGCTTCGATGTGATCCATGGCCTTTTCTGTGGTAACATATGCACCTGTACAGTCGATTACATAGTCAACACCTGCTTCCTTCCACGGAATTTCCAGTGCGTCGGAAAATGAGAAAACATCCACATGCTTTCCGTCAATGAATATACCGTTTTTATCATGGTCGAGAGCTTTGGGAAATCTGCCGAACACCGTATCGTATTTGAGCATATACACCATGTATTCCAGGTCTGCATTTCTCAGATTAATCGCCCTGATTTCGATTTCGGGCATATCCATAGCCGCGCGGATTACCACCCGTCCGATTCTTCCAAATCCATTAATTCCAACTCTAATCGCCATTTTATTTTTCCTCCTAAATTCTCTGATAAATAATGACAATTTAATTCTTTAGTTTTAATATATCAATACCTTCTCCGTTTTGATGAAGAAAGGATATTCATACCTTCCCTGTATTTTGCCACGGTTCGTCTTGAAATTTCAATTCCTTTACGGCTGAGTATTTCCACCATATCCTGATCGCTGTAAGGCTTCTTCGGGTCCTCCCCCTCCACGATTTCCTTGATAAAGGTCTTGATGCTGTTTGAGGACATGCCCTCACCGCTTGCATCTGTGATACCGCTGGAAAAGAAGTATTTTATCTCAAAAACTCCTCTCGGCGTCTGTATGTACTTGCCGTTTATGGAACGGCTGACGGTGGATTCGTGAATGCCCAAATCTTCGGCCACCTGCTTCAGTGTGAGAGTTTTAAGGAATTTAGGACCATTATCTAAAAACTCCTTTTGATGCTTAACCACCGAGTCTGCAACATTGTATATTGTCTG
Source organism: Bacillota bacterium (assembly GCA_016302545.1). Lineage (GTDB taxonomy): Bacteria > Bacillota > Clostridia > Peptostreptococcales > Anaerovoracaceae > SUG1106. The sequence goes on along the minus strand of JAEDNK010000001.1, from coordinate 39,189 downwards.
CTTTCGCTGTTCTATACTCTTGATAAGCCAGAGGGCAGCGTTATATCTGTCGTTTAAGTATTTGGAAAGCTCCTCGTCGTGAGGTGACTGCTTGGCAAGGTTCATATAGTATGGGCTTACCATAAGCCTCGGCACTGTTCCGTCGTTAGTAATCACCTGATATTCACCGTCGACTTTTTCCACTACCACATCGGGAACAACATACTTTACTGTTTCTCCCGAAGAATACTGACGGCCCGGCTTAGGCTCCAGCGTTCTTATGAGGTCCGCCACCATCTGTACCTGCTCTACAGTCAGACCTGTGACTTTGGCAACCTTGTTTAGCTTATTGTCACCTAAATCTGCCAGATGGTGAAGAATAATGTATTCAACACTGTCTTCCAAAAGCCCTTTAGCCGCAAGCTGTATTATGAGACATTCTTCGAGACTTCTGGCTCCTACCCCCAGAGGCTCAAAGGTCTGAATTACATCCAGCACCTTCTCTACCGTATCCTCAGATACTTTGAAGCATTTAGCCACCTTATCTGTGTCAACGGTAAGATATCCGTTTTCGTCAATAGCCTCCACCAGATACCTTCCTATCTTCATTTCGCAGCCCTTAAGACTGGAAAAGGTGAGCTGAAGCAGCAGAAAGTCCTCCAGAGTTTCCTCCTTGCTTACAAACTGTTCAAATGAGGTCTCATCGTGGTCCTTGGAGTATTCCCACTGTCTGTAGCTGATATCGTCATACTCGGCCTCTTTTACCTTCTCTCGCAAATCTATTTCGGAAGCTTCGGCCTCCTTGCGGTCCATATCCTCTGTCTTGGAAATCTCAGGCTCCTTTTTTACATCAGCGCTGTCATATTCCAGCACCGGATTTTGCATAAGTTCATCCTGCACAAAGGATTCCAGCTCCTGAGTGTTAAACTGCAATATCTGAATAGCCTGAATGAGCTCCGGTGTCATGGTCAGCTTCTGGGTCTGTTCAATTGTCAGGTCATATCCTAGTCTCATACTTTTCCTCCGATTGAGCTAATTCCGCTTATGCAAATATTATACCAAAGATTTTAATTTATTTCAACCCTGGGAAATTTAATTGACGCAAAGCTTCAAACAAAATTATATTGGCAGAGTTTGCCAGGTTAAAGGAGCGCAGTCTGGTGTCGGCGCTCATAGGTATTCTGATTGCAGTATCTTCATGCTCTGCTATAAAGTCTCTCGGAAGTCCTGCTGTCTCCTTCCCGAAGATAAACATATCCTCGTCACGGTACTCAGGCTCCGTATATATTCTGCCTCCCTTGGTGGTTGCCAGAAACAGTCTTCTGTCCCCATGCCCATACTTTTCCATGAAGGCGGAAAGGCTTTCGTGAACCTCCAGCTTCACATAGGGCCAGTAATCAAGACCGGCTCTTTTAAGGCTCTTATCATCTATTTTAAATCCCAGAGGCTCAACCAGATGGAGCACCGTGTTTGTTGCTGCACAGGTTCTGGCGATGTTTCCCGTGTTGGGCGGTATTTCGGGTTCAACGAATACTATATGCAAAGACATTTCATTTTCTCCTTCCTGTCGTTCCGCTCACTTCTGTCCGTTCTATCAGGCAAAACTATTATATAAACAACCGCTGAAAACTTCAAGGGTGATATTTCTCATTATTTTGGAATAATTTAAGAGTTTTGTGTGACAAAGCAAAAGAATTGTTGTATAATCTAAAAATCACAGCAAAAATCAAGCTATATAAGCTATAGAAGTATTAACGGAGGTTTTATTAAATGAAAAAACTGAATGTAGGAATTCTCGGACCTGGTACGGTTGGCGGAGGAGCCTACGAAATTCTGACAAAAAATAAGGATGTCATCGAAAAAAGGACCGGCGTCTCAGTAGAAGTTTTTAAACTCCTTACCAGAAGACCTCGTCCGGAATTTCCGGCGGAGCTCCTCACCGATGACCCTGATGACATTCTGAATAACCCCGATGTCAATGTGGTTGTAGAGACTATGGGCGGTATACAGCCCGCAACATCCTTCATGCTGCAGGCAATGAAAAACGGAAAGCATGTGGTTACCGCCAATAAAGCAGCTGTTGCTGCTAATTATGAAGAGCTTACCGGAGCTGCTTTGGAAAATGAGGTTAAATTCCTCTTTGAAGCCAGCGTAGGCGGAGGAATTCCTGTCCTGACAGCTATACAAAATGCCCTTTCCGGAAACAATTTCCTCGAAGTCATGGGCATTGTAAACGGCACTACCAACTATATTCTCACCAAGATGACCGAAGACGGAGCGGACTATAAAGATGTGCTGAAAGACGCACAGGCAAAGGGATTTGCCGAAGCAGACCCTACAGCTGATGTGGAAGGAATCGATGCGGCAAACAAGCTTTGTATTCTGACTGCCCTTCTATTTGATAAATATATTGCACCGTCGGACATCCCTACCACGGGAATTTCACAGATTACAGGAACTGATATCGCTGCTGCCGCCGAAGAAGGCTGCAAGATCAAGCTGATAGCCCATGCCACCTTAAAGGATGGACAGGTTTCATGCAGCGTAGCACCGGAAAAAATTCCGAATTCCCATCCTCTGGCAGGCGTCAGCAACGAATTCAATGCTGTTTATATCACAGGTGATATGGTAGGCGAGGTTATGTTCTACGGTAAAGGCGCCGGCGCCCTTCCTACAGGCAGTGCCATCGTAGGCGACATAATCAGCATTGCTAAAGAAATCAAATAAATACGTAAAGAATATTCAAGGAGGAAAATACAAAATGAGTTTATACAAACAGTGGGTTGACCTGATGGAGGGTCAGACAGATGAAACCTTTGAGGCGTTTTGGGAGGAATACAGCTCCACGGAGACGAGAATCTACGAACATATTCTGGCACATAAAGACGAACACCTGAAAGGTAAGTACAGCCAGCTGGTCGAGCAGTTTGCGGCTGATCCTGTAATCTTCATGGGCTTTCTTGACGGTATCAACACAAGCTTAAAGGAAACTAACGATTTGGAAAAATTCACAGAGGATACGGAAATCGACCTTGACGTGGATATGGAAAAGCTTTTCTTCAACATGCTTAAGGCCGACGCAGACTATCTCTACACCCTGCCGCAGTGGGATGACGTGCTTTCCGAGGAAAAGAGAATGGAAATCGTAAAGGACTTCAAGCGTTCCAAGACCGTTCACAAGGAAAAAGAACCGGGCAGAAACGACCCGTGCCCTTGCGGAAGCGGCAAGAAGTATAAGAAGTGCTGCGGCGCCAATAAATAGATATTTTAAAACCCCTGCTGCTCAATAAACATCAGGGGTTTCGTTTTACTATAATTACTTAATAAACATGGCATCCCCGTAGCTGAAAAATCTGTACTTTTCCTCTACGGCTATCTTATATACCCTCAAAATATCCTCTCTGTTGTACAGTGCCGAAATCAACATAAGCAGAGTTGATTTAGGAAGATGGAAATTGGTTATAAGAGCACCTATAATTTTAAACTCATAACCAGGATATATGAATATGTCCGTGTTGCCGTGACCCGGCTGAACCAGCCAGAGTCCACTGGCTTCGTCAAACTTGGCGGCGCTCTCCACTGTCCTTGTGGAGGTGGTCCCCACGGAAACGATTCTGCCCCCGGCCTTAATGGTATCGTTAATGGTTTCGGCTGTCTCTTCGTCAACAAAATACTCCTCGAAGTGCATGTGATGCTCTTCGATGTTTTCAACCTTTACTGGTCTGAAGGTTCCTATGCCCACATGAAGGGTTACATAGGCGATTTTCACGCCCTTGGCCTCAGCTTTTGCAAGAAGTTCTTTTGTAAAGTGGAGTCCTGCCGTCGGCGCTGCAACCGAGCCTTCGTCACGACAGTATACGGTCTGATACCTGTCTCTGTCCTCTTTATTGTTCTCTCTCTCAATGTACGGAGGCAGAGGCATCTGTCCCAGTTCTTCCAGTCTTTCCAGGAAAATACCGTCGTACTCAAACTCCACGATTCTCGTACCGTCATTTCCGTAGTCCTTTACTACGGCGCGGAAAAGCTTTCCTTTCTCACCTTCTGAACCGGCAAAGGTTACGGCATCACCCACCTTAAGGCGCTTGCCGGGTCTTACCATGGTTTCCCATGTATCCCCTTCTATTCTTTTGGTAAGAAGAAACTCCACCTTTGCGCCTGTGCCTTCCTTGACTCCAAAAAGTCTTGCTGGCAACACCTTGGAATTGTTAAGCACCAGGCAGTCTCCCGGCCCCAGATATTCCAGTATATCGTAAAAATGCTTATGCTCCACCTGACCTGTGCTGCGGTCAACCACCATAAGCCTTGAAAAATCTCTTTTTTCTGCCGGTGTCTGAGCTATAAGCTCCTTTGGCAGCTCGTAATCAAAATCATTAATATGCATAGCTTTTAAAATGTAATTTGCCTTTCCTCTTCGTTGTTTTCATCATCTCCGGCATAATCAAGACCCATATGTCTGTAGCCGTCCTTTGAAACCATTCTTCCCTTAGGCGTCCTGTAAAGGAGCCCTGACTGTATCAGATAAGGCTCATAGACATCTTCGATGGTGACCCTTTCCTCGCCAATGGAAGCGGCAATGGTATCTATTCCCACCGGTCCGCCGTTAAAGCGCTGAATTATGGTATTGAGAATTTCCCTGTCGAGGCGTTCAAGCCCCAGTTCGTCTACTCCTAGGGCAGCAAGACCCTCTCTGGTTATGTCTATGTCGATGGAGCCGTTCCCTTTTACCTGTGAAAAGTCCCTTATCCTCTTAAGCATTCTGTTGGCGACCCTCGGAGTACCCCTGGACCTTCTGGCCATTTCTCCTACGGATTCCTCATCTATGGCTACTCCCAGAATTCCCGCCGTTCTCTTTATAATCTGCGCAAGCTCTGCGGGAGTATACATCTCAAACTTACCCAGCACACCGAACCTGTCTCTAAGCGGTGCAGAAAGGCTTCCCGCACGGGTGGTTGCTCCTATTAGAGTGAATTTAGCCAAATCAAGTCTGATTGACCGCGCCGAAGGACCTTTGCCTATGATTATATCAAGGGCGTAATCCTCCATGGCAGAGTAAAGCACCTCTTCCACAGAGCGGTTGAGCCTGTGTATTTCGTCTATAAAAAGCACATCGTTGTCGTTGAGATTTGTCAGAATAGCAGCAAGATCCCCGGCTCTTTCTATGGCAGGACCAGAGGTTATCTTAATGTCTACCCCCAGCTCGTTGGCTATGATACCTGCCAGTGTGGTCTTGCCAAGTCCCGGAGGGCCGTAAAAAAGCACATGATCCAGCGGTTCTCCACGCAGGCGCGCTGCCTCTATGAATATTTTAAGATTTTCCTTGACACCCTGCTGGCCTATGTAGTCGTCAAGATGCTGAGGGCGTAGTCCCGCCTCCATTCTTCCTTCCCCCGATTTGGCAGCGGCAGATGTGATTCTTTCGTTTTCCATTAAATCGTTACCTCTTTAAAACAGGCTTTTAAGCGCCTTTTTTATGTATTCTTCTCCCGTAAGTCCTTCTTCCGGCACTCTGGATACTGCGGCGAAAGCCTCCGCTTTGCTGTAACCAAGGCTTACAAGAGCATAAATCGCCTCCGTTCTGGCATCCTCAGCGCCGTCAGCCCCTGACAGTCCGCTGCCGACAGCAAAATCACCACCTCCTGCTATCATCTCTGAAGCATCGGATGTGCCTCCCAGCTTGCCTATTTTATCCTTAAGCTCCAGTATCAGTCTCTCGGCGGTCTTTTTTCCCACTCCGTTGGCTTTGCTGATTTCCTTGACATCTTCGAATAAAATGGCTCTTCTCAGCTCGTCAGCAGATAAGGAACCCATTATTGCCATAGCCCCCTTGGCGCCGATGCCGCTTACGGTTATAAGCATACGGAAAAGGTCGAGGCTTTCCTTGTTGTGAAAACCGTAAAGACTGATATCGTCCTCTTTAACAATCATAGCTGTGAAGATCGTTATCTCCTCGCCTTCGCCGTACTTATACAGCGGCGAACCGACCGGAATGTTTATTTCAAAGCCTATGCCTGAGGGCGTTTCAACCACTATTCCCCCTGCAAAGCTCATGGCGTAATAACCTCTTATATATTTAATCAAAGTTAAATTCCCTCCTTGATGCGAAGCTGCCGTCTGCCCCCTGCACCGGCGGAATGCCCATGGCAGATAGCTGCTGCCAGTGCATCTGCAGTATCGTCGGGCTTAGGCACCTTTTCCAGATTGAGAATAGCCTTTACCATGGACTGTACCTGTTTTTTATCCGCTCTGCCGTAGCCTACCAGCGCCTGTTTTATCTGCAGCGGTGTGTATTCGCTTATCTTAAGACCCTTCTTAGCGCATGCAAGCACCGCCACGCCGCGGGCCTCTCCCACCAGAATGGCTGTCTTGGCGTTGCTGTTAAAGAAAAGTTCTTCTATGGATGCCTCCTCAGGCTCATATTCGTCTATTATTTCGGTAAGTCTGTCATAAATCACCTGCAGGCGGTCAGGCATGTTCATGCCGGCGTCTGTAAACACTGAACCGTAGGTGACGACGGAAAATCGGTTTCCCTTCATGTCAAGAATTCCATAGCCCAGTATGGCATATCCGGGGTCTATTCCCAAAATCCTCATTGCAATTCTCCTGTTTTTTCTCCGTAAATTGTAACATACAAACATTTGTTTGTCTATATTTCTGTTGAAAAAAACCGCCGGATGTGATAAAATCATAACAAAATTATTCCATGTCAATTATATATATATAATCTCTTTATATTATCGGAGGTATGTATGCGGTATTCAAGACAGAACAAGATTATTGAAATTATCACCAACAACGAAGTAGATACCCAGGAAAAGCTTGCGACCATGCTCAGAAAAAGCGGCTTTGAAGTAACTCAAGCCACGATTTCCCGCGATATTAAAGAGCTGCAGCTGGTTAAAACTCTGTCATCTTCGGGCAAGTATAAGTATGCAGTGAGTACTTCCAAGGATCTTCCTGTATCCGACAGATTTGTTAAAATTTTTAGACAAACCGTCACCTCGGTAGACTCCTCAGGCAATATCATCATCGTCAAAACACTCTCCGGATGCGCCAACGCAGCCGGTGAAGCCATCGACACCAGCAATATGCCTCACATCAAAGGCTCCCTGGCAGGAGACAACACCCTGCTGCTTATTGCAGACGATCCTGAAAACGTACCTGCAATCATAGACGAGTTTAACAAAATGCTTCACACGAGGACAAACAATGATTAACCATATAAGTATTAAAAACTTTGCTATAATTGAAAACACAGAAGTGGATTTTGAAGCGGGCTTAAACATTATTACCGGCGAAACAGGCGCCGGTAAATCTATTGTTATAGAAGCTGTAAGCCTTGCCCTTGGAAGCCGCGCAGACACCTCCTCCGTCAGAACCGGCGCAGACAAAGCAGTTGTACAGCTTCTTGGAGAGCTTGACGGGGAGGAAATCGTCATTACCAGAGAGGTCTCCGCTTCAGGAAAGAACCTGTGCCGTCTCAACGGTGAAATTGTCACCCTGTCACGTCTCAACGAGGTTTGCAGAAAGCTTGCCGACATTCACGGACAGTATGACAACCAGTCCTTGCTCAATCCCGATTACCATAAGGTGCTGGTGGATTCGTACCATAAGGATAAGACATGTCCTGTTTTAGAAGAGGTTTCTCAAAGATATGGTGCTTTTGCCCGCTGCAGAAGCGAGCTAGCTTCCCTTCTTGCCATGGAAAAGGAAAACGCCCGCAAAAAGGATTTTTACAGGTTCGAGCTTGACGAAATCGACAGCACTAATCTGAAACCTGATGAAGATACAGATTTGGAGGAAAGAATTTCCCTTCTGCAGAACAGTGAAAAAATATTTGAAAGCATAGAAAAATCTTATGCTCTGCTGACAGAAGCAAGCCCCTCCCTCATAGACGGAGCCGGAGCCTGCCACAGAGCCATAGAAGAAATTTCCTCCTACTCCCGCGATCTTGAAAGCATTTCGGCAGAGTTCGGTGACATATATTACAGACTGCAGGATATTAGCCGCAGTCTTGGAGAAATGCGGGAAAGCATCTCCTTCTCTCCTGCCGAGCTTGACAGCCTGATTACAAGGCTCAACCGAATAGACAATCTGAAGAAAAAATACGGCTCCTCCATCGGAGAAATACTGACCTATAGAGAGGATATAGCATCTAAACTGGAAAAGATAGATAACTTTGATGACGAAAAACACCGTCTGGAAAAGCAGCTCATCGCTTCCAGAAATGCTCTTATGGAAGCCTGCGGAACTCTGACCGGAATAAGAAAGGAAATCGCTGCAGAGCTTGAAACTAAAATTCTGGCTGAGCTTTCCGACCTTAACTTTAAGGACGCTCAGATGAAGATAGCCGTAGAGCCTCTTGACGCTCCAACAGAGGAAGGCATGGACAAGGTTGAATTTTTTATATCAGCCAACCGTGGCGAGCCGCTGAAGCCTCTGTATAAAATAGCCTCCGGCGGCGAAATGTCAAGAATTATGCTTGCTTTCAAGAACATTATAAGTTCTTCCGACATGATTCCTACCCTTATCTTCGACGAAATCGATAACGGTATCAGCGGAATAACAGCCAGCATAGTAGCAAAAAAGCTGGGTGAAATCTCCCGCCAGCATCAGATTATCTGCATTACTCACCTGCCGCAGATTGCAGCTGCAGGTGACAGAAACTATAGAATTTATAAGGAAACCGACGGCGAAAAGACCTTCACAATAGTTGATAAGCTGACAGACGAGGAAAAGGTCTCCGAGGTCGCCAGACTTCTGGGAGGTACCACCATTACCGATACCACCCTTCAAAGCGCTCGTGAACTTATCGCAGGCAGCCGCTGTTCCAATTAGATACGAGAAGCAAAAAAATGGGCAGAACCCCTATTATCGGTTGGTTTTCTGCCCATTTTTATATTATTCCTCATCCTGTCTCATATCCAGATTCCATGAGTTCAGGTCTGTGTGCAGGAGCCCGTGAGCCCTGTGAGACAGAGGCTTGTCCAGATACTCGCTGTATGTAAGCTGAACGGCAGGATTTTCGTGGGAAAACCTTATATCGCTGTGCTTATCCAGCCCGTAAAGCTTCTTTGCCCGCTCCTCTGCCTTTTCCTCGCCGTCCTTAAACGGTTGTCCTCCGCCACCTACGCAGCCTCCCGGACAGGCCATTATTTCAACGAAGTCGTAAGCAACCTCGCCCTTTCTTACAGCTTCAACCAGCCTTCTGGCATTTCCCAGACCACTGGCTACAGCTACCTTAAGGTGAGTGCCTGCCAAGTCGAAATCGGCTTCCTTCCAGCCATCCATACCTCTTACATTCTTAAATGCATCAGGTTCAGGGTTTTCGCCCGTTACAAGGAAGTATGCGCTTCTTAAGGCCGCCTCCATTACTCCTCCGGTAGTACCGAATATAACTGCGGCTCCCGAGCCCTCGCCGAAGATGTCATCAAAAGGCATGTCGATGAGATCCTGAGGCTTGATGCTGTCGCTTCTGATGAATCTGTCTAGCTCTCTGGTGGTAAGCACCAAATCCACATCGTTTCCGTGTCCCGCACTGTTAACTTCACGGACGCTTCTCTCGTATTTCTTGGCGGTGCATGGCATGATTGATATTGAATATACCTTGTCAGGGTCAACACCTAGCTTCTGTGCTATATATGTCTTTGACAGTGCGCCGAACATCTGCTGCGGCGATTTTGCCGTGGAAAGGTCTTCCACCATATCAGGATACTGAGTTTTCATAAACCTAACCCATCCCGGACAGCAGGAGGTGTACATAGGCCATGTGAATCTGTTGCGGTTAGCAAGCCTTGACAGAAATTCGCTGCCCTCCTCCATTATGGTCATATCTGCGCTGTAGTTAGTATCGAAAACGTAATCTATTCCTATTTTTTTCAATGCGCAGACCAGTTTGCCCATAGTGGCTTCCTTGTCTTTCAGCCCGATTTGCTCTCCCCACGCTGTTCTTACGGCAGGAGCAATCTGAACTACTGTAATCTTATCGGGATCTGCCAGCGCCTCGTTGAGAGGAATTCTGTCATCTCTTTCTCTGAGAGCTCCTACAGGGCAATGGGTTATGCACTGACCGCAGAGTGCACAGTCTATATCGCTTATATCGTTGTTTTCTCTCACTCCGATGGTGGTTCTGTATCCTGCGCCTATGAGATTCCATACGCCAAGGTCCTGTATCTTTTCACATACCTGAACGCAGCGCATACACTTCACACATTTGGAGGCGTCTCTTATGAGAGGAAGATTTGTGTCCCATCTTGCCTTTTCCGCTATGTTTTCATAGTCTGTCATTATGATTCCCAGATCGTTGGAAATCTGCTGCAGCGTGCAGTTGCCGCTCTTTATACAGCTGGCGCAGTTTGCATTATGGTCGGAAAGGATAAGCTCAACGTTTATTCTCCTGTAGCGGCGCACACGAGGACTGTTTGTAAGAATTTCCATACCGTCTTCGCATATGGTATTGCAAGCTGTTACCAGCTTTTCCATCCCTTTTATCTCAACTACGCATACCCTGCATGCTCCTATTTCATTAATACCTCTGAGATAACAAAGGTGCGGGATATGTATACCTACCTTCTCGGCAGCATCCATTATGGAGGTACCCTCCTTAACGGCGACCTCCTGGCCGTTTATCATCAGCTTTACCATTTTGTATCCCTCCCTCCTCTGAAGGAACCGAAGCCGTGGTAATCACAGCGCAGACATCTTGAAGCCTCAAGCATTGCTTCTTCAAGGCTCATGCCCTGCTCAACCTCGTCAAAGTCGTTTCCTCTCTGTTTAGCATATCTTTCTTTCATCTCTACACGGCCGCAAGGCAGGTTGTCGCTTGGGTCCGGATTAGGAATTTCTATATCAACCTGTATTTCATGATTGAATCCCAGATATGTATCTATATTTGCCGCAGCTACCTTACCTGCAGCAACAGCGTTTATAACTGTCGAAGGACCTGTCACGCAGTCACCGCCGGCGTAAATTCCGCCAACGGTATCAACTACGCTGCTTCTTGCCGCCTTGATGTTTCCCCTGAACACAGGAATACCAAACTGCTCGAAGAAGCCTATATCGGTGGCCTGTCCTATTGCGGAAATGATGATATCGCAAGGTATTTTCTGCTCCGGCTCTGACGAATCCACAGGCTTTGGTCTTCCTGAGGCGTCTGCCTGACCTGCTATCTGAGGCTTAACCCAGAGAGCCTTTACCTCACCGTGCTTATCTGTTTCTATTCTGGAAGGCGCCTTAAGCTGAACAAGATCGCAGCCCTCCGCAATAGCTCCTCCGATTTCATCAGGAAGAGCCGTCATATCGTCTCTTCTTCTTCTGTAAACGATGCTTACATCGGTAGCCCCAAGCCTCTTAGCCGTTCTGGCCACGTCCATGGCTACGTTTCCGCCACCTATGACTACAACTGCTTTTCCTGCAAAATCAGGCATTGCATCGTCGCCTATGCCTCTGAGCATCTCAACGGCAGGAATTACGCCTTTCGCATATTCTCCCGGAATTCCGATGCTCTTGGCATTATGTGAGCCGATGGAAATATATATTGCGTCATAGTTGTCTCTGATTTCCGCCATTGCATCAGGAGAAGAAATGTCGTAATCACACTTCACCTCAACCCCTGTGGAGAGAATGGCATCTATATCCCACTGCAGTCTTTCTCTAGGAAGTCTGTAGTTTGGAATGCCGTAGCGGAGCATACCTCCCAGCTGAGTTCTCTTTTCAAATACAGTTACCTTATGTCCCATGATGGAAAGGAAATATGCTGCGGAAAGTCCCGAAGGACCGCCTCCGATTACAGCTATTCTCTTTCCCGTATCGTCCATTTTCTCCGGAACAGGCACATCACCGCAGTTATCAACGGCAAAACGTTTAAGTCCTCTGATGTTGATAGGCGCATCTATGAGGTTTCTTCTGCACCTCATTTCGCAAGGGTGTTCACAGATAAGGGCGCATACAGTCGGGAAAGGATTGTCCTTTCTTATCAGTCTTACTGCATCTGCATATCTTCCTGCCTTTACCAGTGCTGTATAGCCAGGTACGTCAACTCCGGCAGGACACATGGCTACACAAGGTACTGCCTGAATGTTGGAGCGAATGTGCTCAGCGCAGGTTCTGTTCTTTATGTGGGATTCAAAGTCCTCTCTGTATCCCCTTATGCCTCTGAGTACCATATTGGCGGCCTCTGTACCTATGGCGCAGTCTGCCATGGCGCTTATTGCCTCCGCGGTTTTCTCCATAAGCTTTATGGACTCCATATCCTTCTCTCCATCAATATCAAGGATATTGTCGATGATATGCTGGAGCTGCCCAAGTCCCACACGACACGGAACACATTTTCCGCAGCTCTGGGAATGGCACAATCTCAGGAAAGAAGCTGTCAAATCCACCGGACACTGTCCCGGCGGGCTTGCGATGATTCTTCTTTCCAGGTCTTTGTACAGACCTTCAACCGTTTTCTGAGCGGTGTCTCGTGATTTAATATAAAGTCTGTTCACCTTTCTCCTCCTCGTCTTACGATAAAAATATACAATTTTTATAATGTAAAATCACACTTCCGCTTCTTTCTTTCTTTTTCTTATTGAGCCGAAGTCAATTTCCATAACTATAACGCTTGCCACCATGAGGAAAGCCCCCAGATATGACTTTACCGATAAAATTTCATGAGCAAAGATAACTGCCACTGCTGCCGCAAATACAGGCTCCAGCGCAAAAATAACTCCGGTATGAGCAGCGGTCGTATACTGCTGCGCCACAGGCTGAACCACGAAGGCAACTCCCGTGCAGAAAACGGCAAGAAACAGTACGGCTCCCCATATTGACGGAGTCGAAGGCAAGTGGGGCTGCTCTGTTATAAAAGCCATTATCAGATTGAATACGCCCGTAACACCAAGCTGGAAAACGCCAAGCTGATAAGCGTCCACCTCTTCATGAGAAACTGCCTTTTCCGTCAGCAGCAGGTCAATGGCATATGCGAAAGCACACATCAGGCAGAGAAGATCTCCCTTAAGGTTTCCCTTGTTGATAGAAAAATCATCCTTTAACGTGAGAAGGGCTATACCCACAAAGCACATTAAAACTGCGGTTAAAACCTTTCTGTCCTGCTTCTGCTTGAGGAATATGCGGCTTATCAGCGGTGTGAACACTACCGTCATAGCACAGAGAAAGCCGGAGTTGGAAAGTGAAGTGTATTTAACTCCGAAGGTGGCTCCTATGTAAACAAAAACTAAAGCTATACCCACCAAAACGCTGTATTTTAACGTGGTCTTGTTAACGGTTTTAATCTTTTTCCACGAAATTATTACTGCGATTAAAAAGGCTCCTAAAAATCTGTGAGCGTTAAGTGTAAACGGGTCCATATCCCCAAGACTTATATCCATAAGGTAATATGACACACCCCAGCAGAGCGTTACCAATATGAGCATCAGGTCGGCTTCCATCTGTTTCTTGTTTTTCATTCTCTTATATCCTCCCCACCAAAAGCTCCAGAGCCAGATTTGGCTCCAGCGCTCCTGTTTTTATGTTTCTGTCAGTTTCGTAAAGCTGTGAAAGTATGCTTCTCAACCTTTCAACGGTAAATTTATCGGCAAAGGCCATGGCTTTTTTGACTCTGAACTCGTGAACCTTAAGCTTTGATGTTATCGCCGAAGCTCCTAAGCCATCCTCCCGAAATTCCTTTACTCCCAGCAGCAGCTCAAAATGATTTACCAGAATTCCTATCATATTGAACACTTCGTTTCCGGAAGCCAGCATGTTGTGAAGCAGCTCAAAAGCCAAGTCCTTGCGGTTACTGCTTACAGCATCGAGGAAGTTGAATACAAAGGTATCCATATCGCCGCTTAGAGTAGCGGAGATATCCTCTTCCGTTATCTTTTGCCCATCGGAATAGGCAGCTATTTTTTTTATGTCGTTTACAAGATTAAAAAGCCTGTATTCCGTTTCCTTATTGAAATAGCCTGTTTCATCCAGCAAGTATTTTAAAGTCTCATAGGAAATAAATACGCCCTCCGCCCTGAATCTTTTTTCTGCGAAAGCTGCCAGCTCGCTGTAATCCAGCTTATCAAAAAAGTACGTTTTGCAGTTTTTCTTCAGCTCTTTTACCAGCTCACTTCGTTCCTCAGGCGCTTCTGCCGAGAAAATAAGGATTGTTTGTTCGTTAGGATTTTTTATATAATCAAGGATTTTATCTCTGTCTGAGGCAGTATACCCCCTCGGATTAACCGCTGTCAGCGGCATGTAGCTCTTTACCCATACCACTTTCTTTTCCGAAAACATTGAAAATGTTCCGGCAGCTTCTGTAATCTCCGCAGCGCTACAGTCGTCAAAAAGCTTCATATAATCAATGGCTGCCGCTCCCGGGTTGACATATCGTTTTGCCAGTGAGCCTGCCGCCCAGTCAATCAGATATTCCTCAGGTCCGTACATGAACAGCACCGGCGGAAAGTCATCTGCCCTAAGGTCCTGACTGAAGCTTCTGAAGGCATGTTGTTTTTTTGAAAAATTTCCTGCCATAAAGTGAATTATTCTCCATTTTCCAAGACGGTATGACATTTTATACCATTTTTGCCGAAACAAAAACCTACCGCCCCATTGTAATCGTTTCTGTATACTATTATACCTTTTTTTGCACATTTTTCAATAATTTTAGGTGAAGGGTGACCGTAATTATTTTTCCCTGTCTGTATGACTGCATAGGTAGGTCTGACAACCTCAAGAAATGCATCAGAGGTGCTGCTCGAACTGCCGTGATGCCCTATTTTCAACACATCCGCCTTCAGCATATCTGTTCCCTCATACATTGCCAACATCATTTTTTCCCCTTTTTCGTCCAAATCTCCCGTAACAAGTATTTTGTATTCTTTATAGAAAACCATAAATACGGAGCACATGCTGTTGTCCTCCTGCCCTACCTCCTCAGGTATTTCCGACGGCCACAGAGTTTCAATTTTTACATCTTTGCTCACATCTATCACTGTCCCTGCGGTAAGACCTGTCATCATCCGCTTTACGGGATACACACTGCAAAGCTCATTAAGTCCTTTGATATGATCCGTATGCTCGTGTGTGGCAATGGCAAGGTCCACATTCCATGCGCCGTTTTTCAGCAGATAGGGTTTTAAGGTCTTTTTGCCGAGGTTGTAATTTACGCTGCCGCCTCCGTCTATGAGAACATCTGTCCTTCCTGATCTTATGTGTATGCAGTCTCCCTGTCCCACGTCTACGAATACGATGTCGTCCCCTGATATGGGAGAATAAACGGACAGCTGAAATAGTAAGGCTACTGACAGAATTAATGCACAGCATGCTGCCACGCCCCTTCTCCGGCGTCTCAGTTTCATTATCTCAAAGGCCTCCGACGAAAGAAAGAACATAAGCAGCGTCAATGCAAGCAGGACGGATACCGGCGGTGAGACTACATCAAAGCCGCCCTTTCCTCCCAGAGAGGACACATCGTTTACGAAGCAGACAAGTCTGCCCATGGCATCGGTAATTTCAACGGTTGGCCCCATGTCTCCCAGCAAAGCATAGGCTGCAAATCCCAGCAGCGCCACAGGAAGAAAATAGCCTGCCAGACATACGATAGGGATATTTGCTATCAGAGAGGTCAGCGATATATAATTAAACTGATAAATCTGATAGGGAAGCAGCCCTAAGTACACGGACAACATCACGGCAGCTGTTTCGGGTATTCTCATCGGCATAAGAGGTCTGATGAAGGTTATAGAAACAATAGCCAGAAAAGACATCTGAAAGCCGGTACCAAGGATGACATAGGGATTATTCGCTATGAGAATAAGTGCGGCAACGCTCATTGCAGTAAGAGTGTCATAGCGAAGATCCGCCGCCTTGGCTGTCACGCTCAGAGAAATCATTATAACCGCTCTGCTTACAGAGGGACTCCAGCCGGAAAGCTCACCGTAGGAATAAAGAACAAAGGCCAGCGCCGCAAGAGCCGGGATGCTGTTTTTCTTTCCTGTAAGCCTTTGATATATCCTGTATAGCAGACCTACATGCAGACCGCTTACCGCAAGAATATGGGCGGTTCCGTTTGCCCTGAAGCCGTCGTAGACCTCCTCATCCAGAAAAGCCGTATCCCCGAAGAGCACCCCTATAATTATTCCTTTGCTGCTCTCCGGCAGACTGCGGCAAAACAGATATTTCTTTTCCCAAAGCTTCCTCTCGTATTTTTCTCTAAGAGTAAAGCTCCTTTCCTCCCTTCTTATCTCTTTGACACCGGCAACAGCGCCTATTCCTCTGCTTTTAAGATAGCCGGCATAATCAAAGCAGCGTGGATTTCGCCTCTCGGCAGGAAGCTCCAGCTTTGCGGTAAAAGATATGTGACAGTTCAAAAGCTCCCATGGCTTTTCTTCACTGCCATAATAATTCAGCAGCACCCTTTCTCCCGCCCTAAGTTTGCGGTCCTCTGCCCCTTCAAGCTTTACGGTAAGCCTTAAATATTCACCCTTATCCTGCAAGCCCACTACCTTTCCCGTAAATTCGATGCTGCGATAAAGCAGGGCTTCCTCCGTTCCGGCGGCCATGGGAATTCCTAAAAAATCGGCAGCATACAGCACAATCAGGATGATAATCAATAGAAAAAAACATTTTCGCCTCATAATATCTCCTCTCCTCTGTTTCATAAAGATATCAAAAGGCGTCTAGATCGAAGATTTTCCTACTTACATTATATTACATCACCGGCTTCTATGCAAGAAAGTGTTTGGCAATAGTGATAAGATATGGTATAATGTGTTCTGAGTTTTTATGTTTTCATTCCTACAATAGAAAGCGGGTGAATAATTTGAGTAATTATGACGATTATAATTCAAAAAATGAAGGCAATTCAGATACAGTACAGCACCGCTCCAGACGTGCCAAGAAGCAGCGTGAAGAGGATCTGGCAAGAGCCGCAGGCGGCGGGGAGGCTGCGGCAAACAGCAAAAAATACAGGCTGAACAAGAAGCAGTCCCTTAAATTCGTTATCTGCATCGTTATTGCAATTGCCTTAGTGGTTGTGGCATATACAGCTACCGTAATTGTACGTGCGCCTAAAATCGAAACGGATAACATTTATAGTCTTCTTTCCCAAAGCTCTGTGCTTTACGACGACGAGGGAGAAATAATCGATAATATATTTGGCGATAAAAACAGGACCATCGTCAGCATTGACAGGATTCCCGACCACGTTCAAAAGGCTTTCATCGCTCTGGAGGACAAGACCTTTGAAAGCCACCACGGCTTCAATATCATACGTATTTTCGGCGCTATAAAGGATGCTGTCTTCCACGGCGGCGGTATAAGCGGCACCAGTACCATAACCCAGCAGCTGGCCAGAAATCTGTACCTTGAGGATAAAATGGGCGAACGCTCTATCAGCAGGAAAATAACAGAGGCATACTATGCTGTTATACTGGAAAGCAAGCTCAGCAAGGATGAAATTCTGGAGGCTTACCTTAATACAGTCAACTTCGGCTTCGGCTACGGTATTCAGACCGCGTCACAGGCATACTTTTCTAAGGATATCGAGGATGTAACCATAGCGGAGGCTGCAGCCCTTGCGGCAATGCCTCAGGCTCCTACGGCATTTGCTTTGGTTCAGCAGGTGTCCTCCTCGGATATTACAGAAAACACCGAAAACCTTATTGTAAAAAACGGTGATGAAGCATACGTCTGGAATGATGCGGCTGCAGGCAGAATGAAAACATGTCTCCAGCTTATGCTTGAACAGGGATATATTACCGAAGAGCAATATAACGAAGCCTATGAGACTGAAATCAAGGACATGGTAAATCCTACCATAGACGCTTTAAATACAGTTTCCAACTATTTTGCAGACTATGTAATAAAGACGGTAATCGAAGATATTCAGAAAGAGTACGGTTATGACTATAATCGTGCCAGCGAAATGGTATATAACGGTGGACTGCAGATATATACCACCATGGACTCACAGGCTCAGGCTGTTGTTGAAAAGGAATTTAAAAAGGACAGCAACTTCCCTCAGCCTATGGGATACTCCAAAGACAAAAATGGAAACATAAAAAATCCAAACGGAGGCATACTGCTTTACGCATACTCAAACTACATTGAGAGCGACGGCAGCTTCAAGCTTAGAAAGAGCGAATATAAAAAGAACGAAGACGGCTCTCTGACTATTTATAAGGGAAAACGTCTCCTCATATACAATACTACCGTTCAGGGCGCTACCGACTACAGCGTGGAATTCAAGAGTATGTACACCATAGAGGATAACAAGTTCTACTCCATTCCAGGAGGCTACCTGAACATTCCTCAGGAATACAAATCGAGGGACTCCGAAGACAATCTGGTTATATCCGCCAAATTTTTCGAGGATTATCCTGAGTTCTTCACTCAGGAGGGCGAAAAGCTTTCAACGAAGGACTATTCCCTTAAACAGAAGGTCATCCAGCCTCAGTCGGCTATGACTATAATCGATAACAAGACCGGAGCAATAAAGGCAATGATAGGTGGTCGTAAGACTGTGGGCAGAATGCTCTTTAACAGAGCTACCTCTCCTCGTCAGCCGGGTTCATCAATCAAGCCTGTTGCAGTATATGCACCGGCACTTCAGCTCAGCTTTGATCTTGCCAGCGAGGGCGAGGAGTTCACGGCTGTTGATAACGGCTTTGACAAGCAGGGAGCTGAGCTTTGGGGCAATTACCTCACTGCGGCTTCCATAGTTGACGACGAGCCTACAAAGATAAACGGTAAAATCTGGCCTGTAAACTCCTACCGCGCTTACAGGGGACTGTACACCTTCAGAACTGCCCTTCAGCAGTCTGTAAACGTATGCGCTGTAAAAATTCTGTCCCAGGTTGGCGTAGACTATGCCTACGAAATAGCGGAAAGATTCGGACTTACCACCCTCGTCAAGGAGGGCGACAGCAACGACCTCAATCTGGCCGCTCTGGGCATGGGCGGAATGACCAAAGGTGCTACCACACTGGAAATGGCCAGTGCTTACTCCACTTTTGTAAATGACGGTATTCACAAGAGCTACTCCTGCTATACCAAGGTTACAAACAGGAACGGTGACGTTCTTCTCGAACCGACAGTCACTGAAACAGAGGTACTTAACCCGGGAGTTGCATGGATTATGAGAGATGTGCTCCAGACAGTAGTCAGCGAAGGCATAGGCTCCTATGCCAGAGTTTCAGGAGAAAAGGTCGGCGGTAAAACCGGTACCACTTCCGACAGCTACGATATATGGTTTGACGGTTTCTCCGCAAACTATTCCGCATCCATATGGATAGGAAACGATGTCAATATCAAGCTTTCATCCATGTCACCTATGGCTGCAAGCCTCTGGGGCAAAATAATGGGTCAGATTGACGGTGCTAAGGGCGGCACCTACTCCGAGAGACCTTCCAATGTGGTATCTGCAAAGATAGACACCAAGAGCGGTCTTCTGGCTACGGATGCAAGCGCTTCCACCCGTACGGAATACTTTACGTCGGGCACGGAGCCTAAAGAGTCGGGCTCTCTCAACCGGACGGCTCATATTTGTTCTGATTCCGGATATCTTGCCACTCCGTCCTGCTCAAATACCTATTCCAAATCGGGTGTTATGAGGCCTTATATACCTAACAAAAAAGTGGGAGATTACAAGAGAGAACTTCCTCACTATTATTGCAACCTCCATAATCCTAATCCTGAGGTTTATCCTACGGAGCCGGGAAAGGATGTTACCATTGTAGAGGAGCCTATAATAGACCCGGAGCCTGTTGACCCTACGGACCCAACCTATCCTACGGACCCGACAGAGCCTTTGGAGCCTGACGATTCCGGTGATGAGGGAATCATCGAATAAATCATGAATTAAAAAACTACCACGATAAAAACCCGCTTTGCAGTATTGACTGCATTGCGGGTTTTGATATGGCTTGAATTTTACTTCTTCCCCAAATACGCCTCCTGTATCTTAGGATCTTTAATGAGTTCCGACGCCTTTCCTTCGGAGGTTATGACGCCCTGCTCCAGAACGTAGGCGTAGTCGGCAACGGACAGCGCCTTGAAAGCGTTCTGCTCTACCAGAAGAATGGTCTTTCCCATGGACTTAATCTCTCTGATAATTTCAAATATGGTATTTATCAGAAGCGGCGCCAGTCCCAGAGAAGGCTCGTCAAGGAGTATAAGCTCCGGCGAGGACATGAGTCCGCGGCCCATAGCAAGCATCTGCTGTTCGCCTCCGGAAAGGGTTCCTGCTATCTGCTTTTCTCTCTCCTTAAGTCTAGGGAAAAGCTCATAAACTCTCTCAAAGTCCGCATTGACTCCCTTACTGTCGTTTCTGAGGTACGCACCCATCTTAAGGTTTTCGTGAACCGTCAGGTTTGCAAAGATAATTCGCCCCTCCGGAACCTGACAGATTCCTGCCTTAACCACATTGTGAGCCTGAGTGGAAAGAGGCTGTCCGTTGTACTCAATCTGCCCCTGATACTTAACCACTCCGCTTATGGCATTGAGCATGGATGACTTTCCTGCACCGTTACTTCCGATAATGGTAACGATTTCACCCTTCTTAACATTTACATCTATGCCGCGGATAGCGTGAATGCCGCCGTAAAATACGTTCAGGTCTTTAACTTTTAGCATATCACTCTTCCTCCTTTCCAAGGTAGGCTTCTATTACCTCCTTGTTGTTCTGGATGTCTGCAGGAAGTCCTTCCGCAAGGAATTTACCGAAATTCAGCACATAAATTCTGTCGCAGAGGCTCATTACCAGATCCATGTGGTGCTCTATAATCAGAACCGTAAGATCGAATTTTTCCCGTATTTCCTTTACCAGATCAACCAGAGCCATGGTCTCCTCGGGATTCATGCCTGCTGCCGGCTCGTCCAGAAGCAAAAGCTTCGGGTCCAGTGCCAGAGCTCTTGCAATTTCCAGCTTTCTCTGGAGACCGTAAGGCAGATTTGCCGCTGTCATCTCACGGTAATCCCACAGCCCCATCATCTTAAGAAGCTCCTCCGTCTTGTCGTTTAGCACCTTTTCCTGGGCAGCCTGCTTCCTGAACCAAGGAAAGACTATGTTTGTAAACGGTACTTTCCAAGGGAAAAAGGATACGATAAGTCCATAGGATGCGCTTCTGTGACATGCTGTAAGCACGTTTTCATATACAGAAAGCTTCTTGAACAGTCTGATGTTCTGAAAGGTTCGTGTAATGCCCATTTCTGCGATTTCAGACGGTTTATGAGGCTTGAATATGAATCTTCTTTTAAGGTCGTTTATGAAGCCTGTACCGTAAGGGTCGGCCTTCGCCACGTGCTTTTCCCCGTCTCCTCCGTCAAAGTATACATCGCCCTCCGTAAGAGTATATACACCTGTAATAAGGTTAAAAATCGTAGTTTTACCCGCTCCGTTAGGACCGATGAGGCCGAAGATCTCCCCTTCGTTTATAGAGAAGCTCACATCTCCTACTGCTGTCAGACCTCCGAATCTTTTAGTAACATGATCTAATGTCAATACTTTTCTAGCCATTACGACTCACCTCCTTCGGCTGATTTTGGAGCAGCCGCTGCTTTACGCCTTTCAGGAAGATTTTTAAACCAGCGAATAATCTTAGTCGGACTGAACTCGATACCTCCCAGAAGACCCTGAGGTCTCACAGCCATTACCAGAATTACCGCCGCACCGTAAATTACCATTCTCCACTGAGCGAATTCTCTGAATATCTCAGGAATGAAGGTGAGGAAAAACGTTCCCACTACTGAGCCGGTCACAGAACCCAGTCCTCCGATAATAACCATGATGGTAAGCTCCGTAGACTTGAGCAGCTTGAAAATATCAGGATTTATATATCCCAGATAGAAGGCCCAGAGAGCTCCGCCTATGCCTGCATAAAGGGCTGAAATTGCCAGAGATTCCATCTTATATTTAAATATATTTATGCCTATCGTCTGAGAAGCAAGCTCCTCTTCGCGAATGGCAATCATGTTTCTGCCGTGTCTGGATTTAATCAGAAACCACATGAACACAAGTCCGATAACCACGAAAACATACACAACTACAATGGAGGATTTCATCGGAATTCCCGTCATTCCTCTGGCTCCGCCGAGGAACTGTACGTTGTTAAAAATAAGTCTCATGGCTTCGCCGAAACCCAGAGTAGCGATACAGAAGTAGTCGCCTTTAAGATTGAGAGTCAGCGCTCCGATAAAGAAGGACATGAGCATTGCCGCCAGCCCTCCGCATAGTATAGCCGGAATAAACGGTACGTGAAACATTGTGGCAAGCGCTCCAGAAACGTATGCCCCGATGGCCATGAAGCCTGCATGACCGAAGGAAAACAGTCCGGTAAAGCCTGTAAGCAGAGACAGTCCCATTACCACCATAAGGTTGATACCGCAAAGGATAAGGATACCACTTAAATAATACCATTCAAACATTAATAAGCACCTCCTTAAGCCTTGTCCTCGGTAATCTTACCCATCAGTCCCGAAGGCTTGATTACCAGCACGATTATGAGCAGTGCAAAGGCGATAAAGTCTTTCCAGTTGGACGCTACGTAGCCTGCCGCAAAGGTTTCTATAAGTCCTAAAAGCACCGAGCCGATTACAGCCCCCGGAAGGCTTCCCAATCCGCCGAATACTGCCGCAATAAATGATTTGTTTGTGATAACTCCTATGGTAGGATATACGGTAAATCTCATACCGAACATCATACCTGCAAGCCCTGCCAGCATGCCGCCGAGCAGGAATATAACGAACACGACTTTATCTACATTTACGCCCATCAGCGTAGCGCCCTTTGAGCTGTAGGACGAAGCCCTGATTGCCAGTCCTATCTTGGTCTTTTCCAGAATAAAAACCAGCACCAGCAGGCTGGCTGCCGCGATTATAAACATGATTAAATCTAGCTTGTTGATAGAAATATCTCCGATTTTAAATGCCGTTGAAACAAAAATCTGAGGATAGGTTTTGAAGGTGGGACCTATTGTTGCGATAACCAGATTTTCCAAGAAAATGGAACCACCCATTGCCGCAATAATGAAATAAAGACCCGGCGCATTCCTTCTTCTTAATGGTCTGTATGCCACTCTTTCAACTATAACTGCAACTATACCGCAGCCCAGCGCAGCCACTACCAGAGCTGCCATAAACGGCAGCGGAAGGAGCGTCATAGCGTAAAAGCCGAAATAGGCTCCCAGCATGATAACGCTTCCGTGTGCAAAGTTCGAAAAGTTAAGGATACTGTAAACCAGCGAGTATCCTACCGCCATCAACGCATATATACTACCTAAGGACAGACCGTTTATCAATTGCTGTAAAAATAGGTTCATGTTGTCCTCCTAAAATAAAACTATATAATTATTTAAATGGGGCAGGCGATACCGCCCGCCCCTCTTTCTTATGTTTTTTTAATAAGCCTTACGATTCTATATTAGATAGGGTTTGCAGGGCTGTATTTTTCAACGAAGTAAGGAGCAACCTTACCTGTCTTTTCGTCATACTTATACTGCTGAATAGCAGCTTCCTTACCGGATGGGTTGTGATCCTCAGGTGACATCTTGATGGTACCTGTGAGTCCTTCAACCTCAACCTGAGTCATGGCTTCTGCAACCTTTTCCGGATCTGCCGTGCCTGCCTTTTCAATTGCGGCGCACAGAAGAAGGAATGCGTCATGTCCCATGTAAGCGTTTAATTCAACCGTTGCATCCTGTCCATAGGTTGCTCTGTAAAGCTCCTTCAGAGGCTGTACAGCAGGATCGTTATCATCTAAGTGGTTAACAACATATGAGCCGTCGATAGCTTTGCCTCCCATCTCATTAAGAGTTTCTGACTGCCATCCGTCTCCGCCCAGCAATGTAGCGTCGATTCCAAGGTCTCTTGCCTGCTTAGCTATAAGTGCTACTTCCTTGTAGAAGCCAGGAAGAAGGATACAATCAGGGTCAGCCTTCTTGATGTTTGTAAGCTGCGCTCTGAAGTCTGTATCTCCGGAGTTATGTGATTCGTCTGCAACGATCTTGCCGCCGTTTGCTTCAAAGTATTCTATGAAGTACTGTCTGAAGCCCTGTGCATAGTCTGAAGAGATATCATAGAGGATAGCTGCCGTCTTATATCCCATTTTATCTACAGCCCATGATGCTGCCACTGAACCCTGATAAGGGTCGATGAAGCATACTCTGTAGCTGTACGGATTTAAGGTACCGTCATCGTTAACTGTAACCTTGGTGTTAGTTGCTACAGTTGCAATTCCTGCGGTGTGAGTTTCTGTAAGTACTCCGGCCATAGCGATTGCAAGGTTTGAAGCGTTAGGTCCGATGATGCCGGAAACCTTATCCTGAGAAACCAGTCTCTTGGTTGCGTTAATAGTTTCGTTAACGTCACCCTTAACGTCATATCCGACAAATTCCAGCTCTCTTCCCAGTAAGCCGCCTTCAGCGTTCTTCTGGTCGATTAACATTTTGATGGTATTTGATTCGCAGGTTCCGAATACGGCCTGGTCAC
Organism: Bacillota bacterium; assembly: GCA_016302545.1. Taxonomy (GTDB): domain Bacteria; phylum Bacillota; class Clostridia; order Peptostreptococcales; family Anaerovoracaceae; genus SUG1106. Next base: position 14,757 of record JAEDNK010000001.1, on the reverse strand, counting down.
CTGTAATTGAACCAACCCAGCCTATTTTGATAGGACCTTCGTCGTAGTCACTGCCGCCGCCTCCGCAGGCTGCCATACTGAAAACAAGCACCAACGTCAGTAAAATAGCCATTACCTTTTTCATACTTTTCTCCTCTCATTTCTATTTGGGTTTTAATTCTATGTCACAATTATATGCAGCCGCTTCAAAATTCTTCGGACAACTTCAAAAAAAATCATTTCGGAGGGCAAATCTTCAAATTGCTTCAAATTGCTTCAAAATTCTTCATGAAATCGCTGTGTTTTTATGATATAATTGCTTCGGGAGGAATTAATATCCATGAATAAGAATTCCAGACTTTTTCTTATGGTCTCTGTGAGCTCCATAGCTTCTCAGATATACCTTAACATGTTCGTTGACGGCTTCATCGTCGCAATGTCGGTAGTTATGATGGGCATTTTTCTCTATATCTTCAAGGATCTGGAAAGCGTCACCGCCATAATGCTCATAGGCGTATGCTCCCCTCTTTTCCGTTTTGTGGTTATGCTCTGGAAAGGCGGAAAATGGGGTGAATCGGCTCTTTTATGCCTGCCGGATATGACCTTTTTCTTTGCCTACGCCTTTTTCTTCGGCGTATTGCTTCGCAAGCTGGGATTTTCATCATATAAAAACTACTATATAAGATTGGCTCTGAGCGACTTTCTATCCAACTGCATTGAAATGATGGTGAGATTTCTGATATTTCATCAGTTTTTTACGGTGCAGAGACTGAGCGGACTAATCATCCTGGCGGTATGCAGGAGCTTCTTTATTCTCCTCGTATGCGTCTCCTCCGACATTTATAAATCCTTGCTGGAAAAGGCTGAGCACGAGGAAAACTATAAAAAACTGGTTCTCATGGCGTCCACCTTCAACAGCGAGGTGTACTTTATGGAAAAGAACATGAATGAAATAGAGGACATCATGAAAAACGCCTTCACGCTGTATAAAACCCTTGAGCGCGAGAATTACCCCAAGAGCCTTCAGCATATAGCTCTGGAAATTTCCAAGGACATACACGAGGTTAAAAAAGGCTACAGGCGTGTTATACGAGGTCTGCAGGACAACTTTCTCAGCGAATTCAAGGATACCGTCCTCAGTCTCAACGACATTCTCAAAATATTGTCTGTGGATGTGGAAAAGACTGCTTCCGCTACGGGAACCAATATATCCTTTACATATAGCTATAAGACCAATTACATGATAGAAAAGCACTTTGCCTTTATGAGCATAATCCGAAATCTGGTGTCAAACTCCATAGACGCCCTGGCGGATTCACACCCTTTCCACGGCTCCATCAATATCAGCTGTACCGACGAAATAAAGGAAAATGTGAAATACTGCGTTATAAAGGTCAAAGATAATGGTCCTGGAATACCGGATGACGTCATAGACGTCCTGTTTGAACCGGGTTTTTCAACTAAATATAACGAAGAAACCGGAGATATCAACAGAGGTCTGGGGCTTACCCTGGTAAAAGACCTTTTGACGGAGCATTTCAACGGACAGATAACAGTGAGCTCTTCAGACCACGGCGCTGGCTTTACCCTTAGAATACCTGAATACGCTTTCAGGCGAGAAAGAAAGGATTGCTGATACATATGAAGTTTTATATTCTTGACGATCTGCTGGGTTCTGTAAAGGTAATGGCAAACATTATAGAAAGCAGCAATTTAGGCGAAATAATAGGAACAAACACCAATTCCGAAAAGGGAGTTGCGGAAATACTGGCCAAAAATCCGGATATTGTGCTGGTAGACCTTCTCATGCCCGTAAAGGACGGCATTACCGTAGTAAACGAGGTCCATGCGGTAAACCCTGCCATCAGCTTTATTATGGTGTCTCAGGTAGTGGATAAAAACATGATTTCCGACGCCTACAATGCGGGAATAGAATTCTTTATCACCAAGCCCAATAACCGCATAGAAATTGAAAACGTTATAAAGAGAGTAATAGAAAAGAAACAGATGGAAAACGTGCTCAGCGGCATCCGCTCCGTTATAGGTCAGCCTGAAGCAGCTCCGCCTCAAGTCTCCGCCGAAAAAAGCGGTGAGGAATTTACAGGCAAGGTCAAAAAAATTCTAGGTTCTGTGGGTATGCTGGGAGAAAGCGGAACCAAAGACATCATCAACGCATGTGCATACATGAACCGCAATGGTCTAAGCTACGACGGCAAGACCACTCTCAACGATTATGCCGAACATTTAGGCGAGGACCCAAAGATAGTGAAGCAGCGCATCCGCAGAGCCATTAAACGAGGTCTCACCAACGTAGCATCTCTGGGTATTGAGGACTACTACAGCGATTCCTTCGACGAATATTCTCACACCCTTTTTAATTTTGACACCGTCCGCATGGAAATGGATCTTCTGAGAGGGAAGTCCCAGTACGGCGGCAGGCCTACCATCGACAGATTTTTCGAAGGGCTTGAGGCGCTGTGCGAAAAGTAAGCATTTTAAAACTTCTTAAACTCCCTTACCCTTTCCGTCACATCCTCGGCGCCGAATACCGCCGAGCCGGCAACTGCCATTTCAACTCCGGCGTCCATGACTTCTTCGATATTTTCAAGGGTAATGCCTCCGTCAATCTCGATGACAAAGTCCAGATTCTTAGCCCCCTTTATTTCCGCTAGCTCTCTCACCTTTTCCAGAGCTCCCGGTATGAACTTCTGTCCGCCGAAGCCGGGGTTTACCGACATGATGAGGACCAAATTCACATCAGGTAAAATACATTCCAGTGTGGAAACAGGAGTTGCGGGATTTATTGAAACCCCCGCCTTTACGCCCTTGGACTTTATGTTCTGTACTGTCCGGTGCAGGTGGACGCACGCTTCCTGATGCACTGTTATATATTCCGTCTTAGGGGTGATAAAATCATCTATATACTTGTCCGGATTTTCTATCATCAGGTGGACGTCGTAAGGCAGCTTGGTCTTGCCGTTTAAGCACTTCATTACAGGCGCACCGAAGCTTATATTGGGAACGAAGTGTCCGTCCATAACATCCACATGGATGTAATCGGCTCCTCCCTCTTCTATTTTTTTTACGTCTTCAGCAAGGTGTCCGAAATCTGCTGACAGAATCGATGGTGCAAGTTTAAGCATGTTTTTCTCCTTATTTTATATCAATACTTTTTGCGGTTCTTTATTTCTTCCATATTGGCGGCGTAGGATTCGTATCTCAGTCTGTGTATCTTTCCCGCTTTTACCGCCTCTCTAACAGCGCAGTCCGGCTCCTTGAGATGCCTGCAATTATCATAATAGCAGCTTCCGGTATATCGGTCTATATCAGGATAATAATGCATCAGATTGTCCTCTCCTGCCTCCATTATTTCAAAGGAGGTAAATCCGGGAGTGTCAAATATTTTGCCGCCCCCGTCAGCATTGAATATCTCTGCATGCCGTGTGGTATGTTTTCCACGTTTCGTCTTTTCGCTTATGCTTCCCGTCTCCATATTGGCATAGGGAACGAGGTCATTTATTATGGTGGATTTACCTACGCCGGAGGGTCCTGCCAGTGCGGCGGTTTTGCCTGAAACCGCTTTTTTCAGCTCATCCATGCCGTCACCGGTTTTAGCGCTTACGGCAATTACGGGATAAATGTCTTCATAAACAGCCCTAAATTCTTTAAGTTCTTCCTGTGATGCCAGATCGCTCTTGTTGATACATATTACCGCCTCAACATCGTTCATCTCTGCCATTACCAGAAACTTATCCACCAGCACCAGATTAGGCTTCGGTTTTGATGCGGCGAATACAACCACAAAGGTATCCACATTTACGATGGGAGGTCTGATAAACTGATTTTTCCGTGGGTAGATGCTGTTTATTACACCCTTTTTTTCGGCTTCATCTATTATTTCCAGTTCCACCCTGTCTCCCACTGCCAGTGTGATTCCGTCTTTTTTGAATATTCCTCTGCCTTTGGCTTCGATTATATCCAAGCCTGTGTCCACATAGTAGAAACCGCCGATTCCCTTAACTATCAATCCTTCCATAGGCCCTTACTCTTCTTCGCCCTCTTCGGGGTCAATGTCAAGATCCGGATCTCCGCTTCCGCTGCCCTCCGGCTTGGTTCCCTTGCTTACCTTATAGTCTACCGCTGTTCCTTTCTCCACTTCGGTGTCAGCGGCGATACCCTGCCAGAATATGAGGTTCTGAGCCATATCGGCGACCTCCTCATAAACTACGTTTCCGCTGGTTGAAAGCCCTGCTGCGGAAAGCAGGCTGTTAGCCTCGTCTGGGGTCCTGCCTATGAGATTAGGCACCTTAACCATTTCCTTGCCCTTGCCGTCGCTGATTTCGACATTTATTTCCGTGCCGCTCTTGGCAGCTGTACCGTAAGGAATGGACTGAGATACTATTACGCCCTTTGGCAGATGGCTTTCCACCGTAACTCCCGGTCCCATCTTAAATCCGAAGGATTCCAGATATGCCTTGGCTTCCTCGTAATCCATCCCCTCTATCTTAGGGACCACTCCGTCCTTTTTGCCTTTGCTGATATTGACGGTAATCACCTTGCCTTTGGTTACCTTTGCTCCTTCAACAGGATTTTGAGAGGCTATTAAGCCCTCCTCCTGATCGGGACTGAACACCAGATCGCCCTCCTGAATGGCAAGGCCAATGGCCTCAGCCTCTGACTGAGCCTGCTCCAGCGTCTTGCCCACAAAGCTCGGCACTTCTATCTCATCACTTCCGCCGAACCATCCAAGCATGAAGCCAAGCCCTATAATCCCTACGATTGCAATGATTACAGCGCCTATTACGATAAACATGGTCATCTTATTCTTTCCATGGGAAGATGGCTGCTCCTTATGCTCCTTATGCTCCTTATGGCGGTCTGTCACTGCTTCTTCAGGCTTACGCTTACGTCCGCCTTCTGATGCGTCGGATACGTCGGGCTTCACCACAAAGGCGTCCTTACCCATGACCTTGGTGATAAACTCAATATCGTCAAGGTCTCTTATCATCTCGTCAACATCCTTATATCTGTTGCTCTGATATTTTTCAGTAGCCTTGTTTACTATCTTCTCAAGCTGCGGCGGAATTGCCGGTACTTCTTTAGTCAGTGGCGGAATAGGGTCGTTTATATGCATAAGAGCTATGGAAACAGGGTTGTCTCCGTCAAAAGGAACGTGACCTGTAAGCATTTCATACAGAACTACTCCAAGTGAGTAAATGTCCGAACGCTCGTCTACATAGGCACCCCTTGCCTGCTCAGGAGAGAAATAGTGAACAGAGCCCATTATCTTGCTGCTGCCGCCGACGATGGTTGCCGCGCTTACCGCCTTGGCTATACCGAAGTCAGCCAGCTTTGCAACGCCTGTGCTCGTAATCAGAATATTATGAGGTTTGATATCCCTATGTATAATCTGATTTTTATGAGCCAGACTGAGGGCTGATGCGACCTGCCTTATAATGCTTATGGCTTCCTTATACTCTATTCTGCCCTTTTCCTTTATTACTTCGCTGAGAACCTTTCCGTCGATAAGCTCCATGACTATGAAGTGAATATTGCCTTCCTTGCCTACATCATAAACACCTACGATGTTAGGATGAGAAAGTCTGGCTGAGGCCTGCGACTCTCTCTTAAAGCTTTCGATAAACTGTTCGTCTTTTGTGTATTCCGGACGAAGGATCTTTATGGCAACATACCTGTTAAGAAGCCTGTCTTTGCCCTTGTAGACAACAGCCATACCGCCCTCGCCGATTTTTTCTATCAATTCATATCTTCCCGCAAGTAATTTATTGCTCATCGATATCATCCTCCGTAACCTTTAGACTTATAATCGTAATATTATCTCGCCCACCGTTTTTGTTTGCTCTGTTTATCAACTCGCTGCACACGTCGGACATGGACTGATTTTTGCTGAGTACCTGAATTATTTCCGGATTTTCCACCTCGTCATACAATCCGTCGGTACATATTATGAAAATATCATCCTTCATAATCTCCACCTGGAAAAAGTCCGGCTCCACTGTAGGCTCTGCTCCCAGAGCTTTGGTTATTACGTTCTTTCTCTTGTCTGTCTCAGCCTGCTCCTTTGAAAGAATTCCCGCCTTTACAAGGGTATTGACGTATGTATGATCCTCTGTCAGCTGCACCAGCTGACCTCCCCTGTAAAGATATACCCTGCTGTCGCCTACGTTGGCTATAAAAACCTTGCCGAAAGCAGCGTATACGATAATCGCCGTAGTGGCCATTCCGGTGTTTTCCTCGTAGGTGTTTGCCATACTGAAAATCTTGCTGTTTGCTTCATCAAGACAGTTTTGCAGATAGTTTACTATGGCGTATTTGTTAGTCATATCAGCTATCGGATGTTCTACTACGTAATTTGCTATTTCATTTACCGCGGTTCTGCTGGCAATCTCGCCGGCATTGCCGCCGCCTACCCCGTCGGCTACGACATAAACCTTGTCGGGCAGCAGCACAAAGCATGCGTCCTCGTTGTGGCTGCGTCTTAAGCCTTTATCGGATTTAAAACCGACCTGCATTTTATTGCTCCTTTCTCATCTTGCATATGAAGAAGCCGTCGGTGCCTCCCGTGGGAAGCAGCTGCTTCTGCTCCAATGCTTTAAACTCCTTATTTCCCCTTAAAAATTTTTCTATCTGATTTTCGTTTTCCAAAGGATTTATGGTACAGGTGCTGTACACAAGAATTCCTCCCGCTCTGACATATTCTGCCGCTGCCTTAAGAATCCTCTCCTGACGCTCTATAAGCTCCTCCAGGTCCTGTCTGCCTTTGTATTTTATCTCAGGCTTTCTCCTCATCACCCCAAGTCCGGAGCATGGTACATCTGCCAGCACTTTATCCATTTGTCCCTTTAGCTCTTGGCGAGGCGCAGTACTGTCGTGCAGTAAAAGCCTTATATTGTATATCCCTGCTCTCTTTGCCTGAGCCTCCATAAGCTTCAGCTTGTGCTCGTATTTATCCATGGCGTAAATCACGCCTTCTCCCGCCATCAGCTCTGCCGTGGCAAAGGTCTTCCCCCCGGGTGCGGCACATACATCTGCCACTTTGTCCGCAGGTTCTGCTCCCAGCATATCGGAAGCCAAAATAGACGCCTCGTCCTGTACGGAGAAAAAGCCCTCCTCGTATTCTTTCGTCTCCAAAAGTCCGCTGCCTCTTACCAGGAGTCCACGACAGGAAACCTCTGATTTTTTAACCTGAAAATCCTGCGCCTCCAGTCTTTCTTTCAGACTGTCCCTGTGGGTTTTCATAAGGTTAACCCTTATGCAAAGCTCCGGAGTTTCGTTGGATGCCTTAAGCAGCTCCTCTGCCTTTTCTTCACCGTAAGCCTCTGTCCATAGTCTTACAATCCAAGGCTCAACCGAATACATTACGGAAAGGTACTCTTCCAATTTCTCTTTCCTATCCGGCAAAACAAGCTGCTGGCGGTTTCGAATATAACCTCTGAGTACTCCGTTTATAAACCCCTCGCGCCCTCTTGCCAGCTTTTTAGCCATGTCCACCGTCCGGCTGACGGCTGCGTATTCGGGCACTGAGTCCATATATGAAATCTGATATACTCCCATTCTGAGAAGCATCAGATCCTGTTTTTTAACTTTTTTAAGCCCGGATGGAATCAGCTGCTGCAAAAACCGGTCCAGAAGAAATTTGTTTTTCAGTACGCCGTAGACCAGTTCTCGCACGAAGGCAGGGCTGTCGGGTCTGTTTTTTTCTATATAGTTGTTTAAGGAAAGATTTGAATAAGCCTCATTCTTCTCTACATCCATCAGGACATCGAAGGCCGTCTTTCTGTTTATATCCATTTATCCTACCCTTATGCCTGCTGCATCAGTCTCTGCTCCCTCTCATTGCAAGGATTCTCAGAAGGTTAGCAATAGCTGTTGCAAGAGCCGCAACATAGGTCATTGCAGCCGCCCTCAGAACCTTTTTTGCCCCTGTGTTTTCTTCTTCTGCGATAATTCCCAGTTCATCCATCTGCTTCAGCGCTCTGCTGCTGGCGTTGAACTCTACGGGCAGGGTAACGGTGTGGAAAAGGATTACTGCCAGCATGGTTATAACGCCGATATTAAACAGCAAATCTCCCATGTAGCTTCCGTTAGCCAGCAGAATAATTCCAAGTATAACCAGAGGCCATGTCAGCGACGACGCAAAGTTTACCAGGGGCACTATGGAGTTTCTGACTTTCAGCGGCTTATAGCTTTCGGCATGCTGTACCGCATGGCCCGCCTCGTGACAGGCTACACTTACAGCTGCTATGGAATTTACTCCGTAGACCGACTGAGAAAGCCTGAGCACACGCTTTCTCGGGTCGTAATGGTCTGTCAGGCTGCCCCTTACCTGCTCTATCTGCACGCTCCCAAGACCGTTGGCGTCAAGCATTCTTCTCGCCGCCTCCGCTCCCGTCATGTTCCTTGAATTTCTCACATTTGAATATCTTCTGAAATTTGAATTTACCTTTGCCTGCGCATACATGGTAAAAATAATGGCAGGTATGAGTATTATCATTGAACCGTAGTATGTCATTCTAAAATCCTCCCTTTTTCTATCTTGTTGCCTTTTAGATATTCTTTGACGCTTACCCGTTTTTTCCCTGGCACCTGAATTTCCGTCACCAGAAGTGCTCTGCCTCCGCAGGCGATTTTAATTCCCCTCTCATCTGCGGAAAGTATTTCTCCGAAGGCATATTCCTCGGTACTTTCCTCCAAAGGCCGGGCTTTCCAGAGCTTCATCGCTTCATCACCATAGCTGCAAAATGCCCCCGGCCACGGGTCAAAACCGCGAATAAGCCTTTCTATTTCCTCAGGGCTTTTGCTGAAGTCAATCTTTCCGTCTGCTTTGGAAATCATGTGTGCATAGGTGGAAAGACTGTCATCCTGCTTTTCCGGCTGTATTTTTCCTTCCCCTATCAGGTCAAGAGCTCTGAGCATAAGCCCCGAACCTATCTGTGCAAGCCTGTCGTGAAGCCGGCTGTAATTCATGTCGCCGATTTCCACAGACTCCTTCAGGAGCATATCCCCTGTATCAAGGCCTTCTGCCATCTGCATTATGGTCACGCCGGTTTCCTTTTCCCCGTCGATTATTGCTTTCTGTATAGGTGCAGCACCCCTCAGCTTTGGCAAAAGAGAGGCATGTACATTGATGCAGCCGTACTTCGGAAGCTCCAGAATTTCCTTGGGCAGAATCTGTCCGTAGGCAGCAACTATCATTATGTCAGGCGCACATTCTCTCATCTGCCCGATAAAATCCTCGTTTCCCCGCACCTTCTCCGGCTGCAGCACTTCTATGCCCTTTTCCAGAGCCAGCTCCTTCACCGGCGTATATTGAATTTTCTTGCCCCTGTTTTTGGCTTTGTCGGGCTGGGTCACCGCATAAGCGATCTCATGGCGGCTCTTTGCCAGCGCTTCCAGTATAACCGCCGCAAAATCAGGAGTTCCCATAAATACCGTTTTCATTATTCCTCATCCTCGTAATCGTCACAGTATTCCTCGGCTGCGTCCCTTATGTTTGTCGCCTTGTCGGTAAACAGAATTCCGTCCAGATGGTCGTTTTCGTGACACATAACTCTGGCGTCAAAATCTCTGAATTCGTAGACCTGTCTGTTTCCCTCAAGGTCTGTTGCTTCGATTTTGATGTAGTCCGGTCTTTCAACTGTGCCTATCATGCCCGGTACACTGAGACAGCCTTCATCGTCAATCTGACTTCCGCTTTTTTCTAAAATCACCGGATCTATCATAAAATACACTCTCTCCGGCTCCGGCTCTGCCACAAACATCCTTCTCATGACACCTACCTGTGGTCCTGCGATTCCCACTCCCCGTGCCTCGCGCATGGTTTCCAGCATATCCTCCATGGTCTGTCTGATTCTGTCCGTGACAGTTCCTACTTCTCTGCATTTTTTTCTTAAGATTTCGTCGCCTTCTACTACGACATTTCTGATTGCCATTAATATTTCCTCCGATTTTATTTCCACTGTATCATTAAAAAAAGCTGTATGGATTTACATCTATTCCAAGGACGCAATCCACTTTATCTCTAAGCAAAATTTTGCTGAAATTATCAAGGTAAAAGACGCAGCGGTTTCTCTCCGTCTTGGGGCATTTTATCAGCACATAGTATCTGAAGCTTTCCTTTCCCTTAAAGCTAAGAGCTACCTTTGGCGAAAGCACCTTCCATGTACTTTCCTTTTCCATATAGGCTCGGCATCTCTCGGCACAGCCTTTGGCTGCGTCCTCCTTTTCAGAGGTGAGATTTGCCATTATGATATCCCCAAAAGGCGGATACTCCATATATTTTCTGAGTGCTATTTCCTGGCGGAAAAACTCTCCGTAATCCTGTGCCGCCGCTGCCTTAAGTGCATAGTTATCAGGGTCATAGGTCTGTACGACTACAAGGCCCTGCCGGCTTCCTCTTCCGGCTCTCCCAGCCACCTGGGTTACCAGCTGAAAGGTTCGCTCCGCCGAGCGGTAGTCCGGAATATTAAGGGTTACATCAGCGGCTATCACCCCTACGACACCTACATTGTCAAAGTCCAGTCCCTTTGCAACCATCTGTGTGCCAATAAGTATGTCCGTCTTTTTCTTGGAAAAGTCTCCTAGAATTATATCTAGAGCTCTTCTGTTTTTCACGGCGTCAAGGTCGAGCCTTGCTGTATTGGCCCTTGGAAAAAACTGTTTTACGGCTTCCTCCACCTGCTCTGTGCCTATACCGAAATATTTTATGTATCTGCTGCCGCATTCGGGACATTTATCCGGCACGGGGACTTTTCGCCCGCAGTAGTGGCATACCATAGCTTCTCCTCTGCTGTCATTGCGATGGTATGTAAGTGAAATACCGCATTCAGGACATTTCATAACCTTTCCGCATTCACGGCAGGACACGAAATTGGAATAGCCTCTCCTGTTCTGCAGCAGTATTATCTGTCTGCCTTCATCGAGAGCCCTTTCCATAGCATCATAAAGTACGCTGCTGAAAATCGTCGTATTTCCCTCCCTGAGTTCTTTTCGCATATCCGCTATTTCCACCGCAGGCAGGGGGGTTTTATTGTATCTTTCCTTTAATTCAATTAGCTTATATATGCCGTCTTTGTATCTCTGGTAGGAGGTTACCGACGGAGTTGCGCTTCCTAAAACAAGCACACCGCCGGAGTACTTCAGCCTTTTGGCCGCTACTTCCACGGTGTCGTATTTAGGTGTCATATCGGCTTTGTATGTGGCCTCATGTTCTTCATCCAGTATGACAGCACCTATGTTTTGGAGAGGGGCAAATACGCCCATGCGGGCGCCGATTACTATGGGAGCGCCGCCTCTCCTTATCCGCTGCCACTCGTCATATCTTTCCCGCGGCGTAAGCTTGCTATGCATAACCGCAAGCTTCTCCTTGCCGAAGCGTCCCGCAAAGCGTTCAATCACCTGACCTGTAAGGGATATCTCCGGCACCAGCATTATGGCCGTCTTTCCCTGTTTCAGGCATTTTTCGATGACTTCCATATATACCTCGGTCTTGCCGCTGGCAGTAACTCCGTGGAGAAGAAATATTTTCTGCTCCTTCTTCTTTGCTATGCCCTCTGAAGGGTCCAATGCCTTTCCTATCTCATCTACAGCCGCCTGCTGCTCTGCCGTGAGAGCCTCCGGCGGCCGATACTTTCCTTCTATGTCTTTATATGGTTCCTTTTCTTTTCCCTCTTTTGCAGGCTTTCCCGCCGGAATGAAGCAGCGCAGGCCGTCAAAATATTTTGTGGCGTACCTCTGCTTCATCCATGTGACGGTTTTTATTATTTCCTCTGTGAGGGATTCTGTTTCTCTTATTTCCAGAATATCCTTAATCTTATCTTCCGGACATTGAGGATTATCCGTAATCTCAAATACAAAGCCTTCCTTGGCACGGTTCTTCGGTCCAAAAGGCACTATAACCTTGGCTCCCACGAAAATATCATCCCGCTGGGTACGATATGTAAAGAAATTGTCCGTATGTCGGCTTTTGTTTTCGATGATTACATTGATATATTTCATTGAAGTTTAATAGTTCTCCTCTGAATTAACTGAAGCGCTTACAGCAGGTGGATGTTATGAGCCTCGCACTCCTTAATCATTTCCTCAGGCCATACTGAAACCTGTACTTCGCCGATATGAGCTTTTCTAAGGAAATACATGCAAAGTCTGCTCTGGCCTATACCTCCGCCTATGGTATACGGAAGTCTGCCTTCGATAACTGCCTTCTGGAAATCAAGCTCTGCTCTTTCAGGACAGCCCTCTGCTTCAAGCTGTCTCTTCATAGCCTCTGAATCGACACGGATTCCCATGGAGGAAATCTCAAAGGCTCTGTCGAGAATCTCGTTCCAGAGGATAATATCTCCGTTTAATTCCCAGTCGTCATAGTCAGGTGAGCGGCCGTCGTGCTTTTCGCCTGACGCAAGTCTTCCGCCTATCTTCATTATGAATACGGCGCCGTGCTCCTTGGTGATGGCATCCTCTCTTTCCTTAGGTGTAAGGTCGGGATACATAGCCTCCAGCTCTCTTGTGGTTATAAAGAAAATTTCGTTAGGGATTTCTGTCTGAATGTTTCTGTAAAGTCTGTTTACATAGTCACCCAGATTTTTAACCGCATTGTAGATGGTGGTTACTGTCTCTTTCAGATATTCCTCCGTCCTCTGCTCCTTGGTGATTACCTTTTCCCAGTCCCACTGGTCCACATACACGGAGTGGAGATTATCAAGGTCCTCATCTCTTCTGATAGCGTTCATATCGGTATAAATGCCGTGTCCCGGCTCAATTCCGTATTTGCCCAGGGCCATTCTCTTCCACTTGGCAAGGGACTGAACTACCTCTACCGTAAGCTCGTCTATGCCCTTTAATGTGAATTCAACTCTTCTTTCTACGCCGTTGAGGTTATCGTTAAGACCTGTTCTCGGGTCTACAAAGAGAGGTGCTGAAACTCTGCGAAGATTGAGTCCGTAGGCCAGTTCCTGCTGAAAATAGTCCTTGATTTTCTTGATTGCCCTCTGGCTTTCCATGAGATCAATGGCTGATTCATAATCCTTTGGTAAAATTAAGCTGTTCATTTATCTAGTCCTCCTTTGAAGTGCTTTAATCATTTTTCTGTTTGTTTGCCTGCTTGTCTGTGCGCATGGAATACACGCACCCGCAGTAGTTTTGGCGATATAGCTCGTATTCCTTTGACATTTCAATGCTTCTCTGAAATCCGGCTTTTTTCTTGAAATCCACATCCAGAAACTCTATTCCGTATATACGCTGAAGCTCTGCGCCTATGGCTGAAATCAGCATGTAGTTTTTATGTGGGCTTACGGTGAGAGTGGTGCCGAACATGGCATGGTCCGTTTTGAGAGCCACATGTGCGGTGCGCTCCATTCTCAGTCTGAAGCATTCCGTGCATCGCCTTCCGCCTTCCGGTTCGTTGCTGAAGCCGGAACAGACCTCAAAGAAGTCCTCCGGCAAATATTCTCCTTCAATAAATTCAACCCTGTCCTCTTCGGGAATTCTCTCGTTATACTCTCTGAGAAACTTAATCTGGGCTTCTCTCCTGCGTTCGTATTCATCTCTCTCCGTTATGTTGGGATTGTAAAAGAATACTGTCACCTTGTAATCGGGCAAAAGGCGCTCTATGCAAGCCGTACTGCAGGGTCCGCAGCAGGAGTGCAAAAGAAGAGTTCTCTTTTGAGCCTCAGTCTCCGGCTGTTCCTGAAACATATTGATGTTTTCAATTGTATTCGGTTGTACAGCCACTGCCGGCTCTGCCTTTTTGACCATGGTTTCTTCCCTTTCTTGACAAGATTTATTTTATATTATAGATTATATAGTATATCACATTTCGGTGAAGAATTAAAGGGAAAATAGCAATATGAGCAAAGTATTTAGTGAAGATTTAAGAGATTTATACGGAGGCCGGCGATATCACTCCATAAGCACCTGGCTTAAGAGGGAGTTCGGCTGCAAGACAATAAAGCTTGCCATTGACGGGGGCTTTTCCTGCCCCAACCGTGATGGCAGCAAAGGCGTTGGCGGCTGCATTTTCTGCTCTGACAGCGGCTCAGGTGAATTTGCTTCCGATATCGACGATCAAATACGCCTCCTCTCGGACAAATGGCCCGACGCAGGTTATCTTGCGTACTTTCAGAATCACACCAACACCTATGGACCTGTTTCAGAGCTGCGTACCAAATATTATACAGTGCTGGAAAATCCAAAAATCAAGGGTCTTGTAATTGGCACCCGTCCCGACTGCCTCCCCGACGATGTGCTTGAGCTTCTTTCCGAAATAAATAAAACCCACTTCCTGTGGGTGGAACTGGGGCTTCAGACCATTCACGACGAAACAGCCCGCCTTATTAACAGATGCTACGACCTTGCCGTCTTTGACGATGCCATGGAGCGTCTTCATTCCCGAGGCATAAAGACCGTAGTGCATCTCATACTTGGGCTGCCCGGTGAAAGCCGCCAAATGATGCTTGATTCCGTCCGCTATGTATCTTCCAGAGGCGGTCTTTTCGGCATGAAGCTTCATCTTCTCAATGTAGTAAAGGGCTCGCAGATGGAATATCTCTATCCCGACTACCAGCCCTTCGGTTCCATTGAAGAATATGTTTCCCTTGCAGTTGACTGTCTGGAGCTTATACCCCCTCAGGTGACCATTCACAGGCTTACAGGGGACGCTCCTCGCCCTATACTTATAAGCCCGCCTTGGAGCTTCAACAAGCGTACCATATTAAACGGCATAAACGACAGACTTAATCTGCTTGATACATGGCAGGGAAA
>JAEDNK010000171.1 GCA_016302545.1 Bacillota bacterium | reverse complement strand
ACCATCGGTTCCAAAGCCAACGATATAACCATCACTAACTACATGCTTGAAATCAAGAGTGAAATAGAAAAAATCAGGGAACAGGTACAGAATATCGAGTAGCCCTTTGAAAAATCGTGGAGCTACTTGAAAAAATTGAAAAACTGTGTTAAAATGATATTTCAAGACAATACAAAACAGGAGTTATCGATGAACCTAGACCAGAAACATTCGGGCAAACTTTTCATACTTTCCGGTCCCTCCGGCGCAGGCAAGGGCACTATCTGCAAAAGACTGCTGGAGGAAACGGAGCTGGAGCTTTCCATTTCCATGACTACCAGAGCACCACGGGAAGGAGAAATCCACGGACAGCATTATTACTTCGTAGATGAGGAGGAGTTTGTAAAGCGAATAGAGGCAGACGGTTTTCTGGAGCATGCCCAGGTATACGGCAGACGCTACGGCACACCTAAGGAGCCGGTCATTGAGAAACTGGAAAAAGGCATTGATGTAATACTGGAAATAGATATTCAGGGCGCACTGAAGGTTAAGGAGAATTATCCTGACGGCGTGTTTGTCTTTATCCTGCCGCCGTCGATGTCAGAACTCAGAAAGAGGCTGACAGGCAGAGGCACCGAAACCGCCGAAGCCATTGAAATGCGGCTGGGAGAAACTCTGAAGGAGCTTTCCTTCATCGAAAAATACGATTACTGCGTTGTAAACGGTGAGCTGGAGGAGGCAGTGGCAAGGGTTAAATCCATTGTTGTTGCTGAGCATTCCAGAGTGACCATGACAGCGGAAGAATTAGTCAGAAGGTATAAGGAGGACGAATAATGTTATACCCATCAATTAATGAAATCAGAAAGAAAGCAGACAGCAGATATACGCTGGTTATTCTGGCGGCAAAGAGAGCCAGAGATATTATCGACGGCAAGCCGATTCTGGCAGATGTTGATATCGACAGACCTGTTTCAATCGCAGCCAATGAGATTGCAGAGGACCTGATTACCTACAGCAGGGAAGATGCATAGGGATGTTCCGGAATATTTAATTTTTTAGGCTAAAAGGGAGCAAGATAAAGTTCCCTTTTTATATTGGTATGAGTTGTGTCAGCTGTTTGGGACATTTGCTGGCATTTTGGCGGTGCAGGCAGTTTTTGGCCAACATTGGATGCTATAGGTTAGCGTCAAGCAAAACAGTCAAGCAAAACCAAGCAAAAAATAATTGATAGAAGCTGCATCTTATGGTAGCATAAAAAGGGATTACAAAAACGATTGGAGGGTTTAATTATCATGGCTGGAGCAGATAAGGAAAAAAGAATCAATTTCAAAATGGTTTTAGCTATTGCAGTTGTTATAACCGCTGTAACCGGACTTGGAGGATGTAAAAACGCCGCTCCGCCAAAGGACCCCGGAACAGACGACCTTGTAAAGGAAGAAAAGCTGATGATTAATCAGGGCATATTGTCGGACATTGGCAGTACATATCATGATATAGCAGGTAAATATGGAGATATGCTTGAAAGTGACTATATTGACGGCGGGCTTTATTTTACATTCGAAAACAGTCCGGCAGCATATTACTTTATGGATGATGAAGGAAACAGCTCGAATCCGACGCCGGCTGACGATGCCCTCTGCTTCTGTATGGATGTAGCGGCGGGTAACCTCTTTGACAATTTTAATGCTTCACAGGAGACTTCGGATCTGGAAGAGGCACTGGATGTTACAATGGAAATCTCGTTCAGCGAAATGAATGAAACCTATATGTGCAGCTTTGAATATAATGGCTGTGATATACTGATTAACATGGAAGAATCGGAAACAACCATTGATGAAAACAGCGCAGTGCGTGTATTTGACCATGAACTGAAGCAGAAACTGTGATATTTCCCCCCTTGACAACACGCCCGACCGAGTTTAAAATATTATGGTAGTTTAATATCCAGACGGTGAAGGAACCAGTAGCCGGGCGTAATAACCTTACAGAGAGCGGCCCATAAGCTGAGAGGGCGGCGGTGAAGCCTGATTGTGAATATCACTCCGGAGTCTGACACACTAAAGAGAGGCGGCCTTGATGGAGGCTCGCAATTAGGGTGGTACCGCGGTTATTTTAAAGAATTGAGATAATCGTCCCTAAATCGATAAA
>JAEDNK010000170.1 GCA_016302545.1 Bacillota bacterium | reverse complement strand
CGTGTGAAAAGAACCCCTGTTTTCATCATGATATGCTACCCCCATAAGAGACAGTGAAAATGAAAAACTGTCTTTTATGGGGGTGTAACTATGTCTAAACGGAAAAGGATTCAGGCAGAAGAAAAGGTTCGTATAGCGAAAGAGTGTATCTCAGGACAGATAAGCCAAGCTGAGGCGGAAGCACGGACGGGCGTTTCCAAAACGGTGGTGGCAGATTGGATACGGCTGTATGTAACCGAGGGGGCAACTGCTTTTCTTCCCAAAAGAGGGAACCGACTATACGACCCAGCCGTTAAGGAAGCAGCTGTTAAGGACTATCTATCCGGCAGGGGTAGCCTACGAGAGATTTGCAAAATTTACAAAATACGGTCGACTCGCCAGCTCAGAGCTTGGATTAAGGTGTATAATGGTCATAAGGACTTCAAGAAACAGACAGGAGGAAGCCGTATGACCAAAGGAAGAGAAACGAACCAATCCGAGAGAATCGCTGTAGCAAAGGCATGTATTGCCAACGGCAATAACTATGGAGAGGTTGCAATTGCGTACAATGTCAGCTACCAGCAGGCCCGGAGCTGGACACTCAAGTATATAGAGGGCGGCGAAGCAGCCCTGGAAGACCGGCGTGGTCAGCGAAAGAAGGATCAGCAGCCCCGAACGGAACTGGAGCAGGCACAGATCGAGATCGAGCAGCTCAAGCACAAACTGAAAATGCTGGAAATGGAGAACCATCTGCTAAAAAAATTGGAGGAGATCGAAAGGAGGCGGGGCTGAGCCAGGTACGGCAGTCTCATATCTATCTGGCGATCAAAGAATGCAAGGAAGAATATGGATACCCTGTAGAAGTATCTTGTGAACTGCTTGGAGTGTCCAGAGCAGCTTACTACCGCTGGGTCAGCGGCAAAAAGTGTGCCAGAGAACTGGAAAACGAGATGGTTGCGGAAATTGTGGAGCAGATCCATGCAGAAAGCCCGGATAAGGGCTACCGTCGTATCAAAGATGACTTGGCCCACGACCATGAGCTGAATGTGAACGAGAAACGGGTGCTGCGGATCTGCCGCAGCCTGGATATCAAGTCTACCATTAAGTACAAGAACAATGGCTGCACCAGACAAGCTGCTAACCCGCAGCACATCGCGAAGAACTGGCTGAACCGCCAGTTTCATGCCAACATGCCCAACGAGAAGTGGCTGACAGATGTGACGGAGTTCAAGTGGTATGAAGGTCCTGTTGTACACAAGGTGTATCTCAGTGCCATTTTGGATTTGTATGACCGTAGAATCGTGTCCTACATCATCCGTGACCGCAATGACAATCCCTTGGTGTTTGATACTCTGGATGCCGCTATTGCAGCCAATCCGAACGCACATCCCTTGTTCCATAGTGACAGAGGTTTTCAATATACGAACCGGATGTTCTATAACAAGCTGAAGAAGGCAAAGATGAAACAGAGTATGTCCAGAGTAGCCAAGTGCATTGACAACGGCCCCATGGAAGGCTTCTGGGGAATTCTAAAACGGGAACGATACTATGGCAGGCGGTTCACCAGTCGCGAGGAGCTTGTTGCCATGATTGAGAACTACATTGCCTACTACAATAACCGCCGGGTACAGCGCAATCTGGGGGTGCTGACACCGATGGAAAAGCATGAAAGCTATCTCATGGCAGCGTAACAAAACCTCAGAAAATGGCTGGACGATCAGTCCTGACATTTCCTGAGGTTCCACGGCACCGCAGTGCCGTGCATCCTAAAAACGACTTCCGGTAACCAAACCAGCTACCGGAAGTGCAAAATTCTTTATTTTATTTCACTGTCCACTTGACGGGGAGCAGTTCATCTGATGAAAACAGGGGTTCTTTGACAGGCTGACGCGTTCCCGGTTGGGAACGCGTTTTTTATGCCACTTACACAGAATTCAGGGGAATTAAGACGAAAAAACGTTGATTCTGCACAAAGGGGCCTTGACGAAAACTGGAAGAATATGTATAATAGTCACAGAATCAAGAAAAACATTTAATTATCAAAAAGAAAAGTAATCTTCCTCGGGCAGGGAGACTGCCTGAGCCGTTGGCATTTTAAGGAAGTTCTGATTCAATCACCAAGGATGGACGGCGAAAGATTTTTCGTCAAGACAAGGTTT
>JAEDNK010000169.1 GCA_016302545.1 Bacillota bacterium | reverse complement strand
GACCTGATCCGGATGCGGATTATACGGATGATGAGGAGGAAGAGTATGAGATCCCGGTAGATGAAGACGATGACGACTACGGTTATCTGGACGATGAGGATTCCGAAGAGGAAAATCCTGAGGAATAAGGCTTGAGGGCATGGCCCGGGGCGGCGGAAGCTGCCCTATTACATATTTAATACTACATTAATATTGACATGTGCTACATATAATGCTACATTATGGGCGGAGGGATATGGTATGAAAGAGTATAGTGTTAAGCAGATATCTGAAATGCTGGATACAAATCCGGAGACTGTCCGAAGATGGATTCGTTCCGGAAAGCTCGAAGCTGTTCAGAATTCAAAAAAGGGCGGTAATATCATGTCGGAAGATGCATTAGTAAAATTCCTAAAAGAAATGCCGAAATACTCCGGATTTGCTGCTGGAGTACTGGCTGCCGCAGCACCAGCCGTAGGATTGCCGTTAATGATGGGGTCTCTGGCAGGCGGGTTAGCAGGTGTTCTGTTTACTAAAAAGGAAACGAAGGTTAACGCATCCACCATACAACGCTATCTTGAGGAAGAGATAGAGAAATTAAGACGAAGCTCTCAAAAAAAGAAAGAGACTATCGAACAGTTGCAAAACGATGTTGCATCTGAAGAACAGCGTATCAGAGAACTTCGATATGCGCTTGAAAACTACGATCTTGCTGCAATAGCAGCTAAAGTGAATTCAAAGAAATAAGGAAGGAGGTTTATCAGTTTGTATCTAAGTTACAAAGGAATAATCGCTATTGTTTCTGGAGTAGCTGGGCTTGCTGGTGTTGGTTACGGTATCTATTCGAAAGCAAGCAAAACGAAGAAAAGGACCTGTACAGACAACCTAAAGGCTGAACATATCGTTACGGATATCATTCGTGATTCAGCGAATGAAGTGTCAGGTCAAGCAGATGCTGTCATTGTCGACGCTGTAAACGCTATCCGAATTAATCGCCTGTTAAAAGCGTTGGCAAGGATTGACAAGAATCAGGCTGGAGCAGATGAAGAAATTCGTCTGTTAAAGGCAGAGGTACAAAAGCTTCTCACAAGCAACCGGGGTGGCACAAAAGGAATTCATGGATTTATCGGAGAGACTTCGCAAGTCCATATTTCAAACATTAAGGCATTTCTCAACGGAGATGAACCTTTATACATTCTACTTGATGACAATAGCATGACGGACTACACTCGCGGAATCGAAATAATTCAGCAAAAAGCCTGTCAGGCAGGTGGACATCTGGGATTAGATGCAATAAAGCGTCATAAGGTAAAATACCCCGAGTTTGTAGAGGAAGGCGGTATATATCAAATCCCTAAGGACATGTTCGACAGATATAATCGCTTGAAATATTTGCCGGAAGATGTTGCCATGAAGCTTCGAAAGGAAGATTTAAGACTGTGGAAGTATATTCGCGCTTTCACAGAGGAGAACCCAGACGTTACGATAGAACCCATGGAGGTCACATATTCGGATATTCAAGCAGGGAACATTGAGGATACGGTAAAGCGTGTTGAAGATGAGACCGGGACCGAATTCGAAAAGCAGAAAAAAGCCGTTCAGCAAGAAAATGCCCCAACTTTTGAAGAATTTCTGAAGATATGCGGTATTTCTTCTGCCATCGAAGGCGGTGTGAGTGCTGGTACGGAATTTATC
The DNA here is from genome assembly GCA_016302545.1 of Bacillota bacterium. Taxonomy (GTDB): domain Bacteria; phylum Bacillota; class Clostridia; order Peptostreptococcales; family Anaerovoracaceae; genus SUG1106. The sequence continues at coordinate 495 of JAEDNK010000169.1, read as the reverse complement.
GAGAAGCTTAAAAGCGGTAAAAAACTGTCTGAGTTCACAAAGCAGGATTATAAAGACATTTTTTCCAAATTTGCTATTGGAAGTGGCAAGGGAGCATTGAGAGGTGGCATTGTATACATTGCAACTAACATCTACAAGATCCCCGCCGCAGTAATCTCAGGTATCGTAACTGCAGTATTCGGAGTAGCCCGTGAGGGATATCTTCTTTTCAAGAAAAAGATTACGAAGGAACAGTTCAGGAAGAATTCTTTCTTTGTGGTGCTTGAAACGGTAGCATCTACAGGCGGAGCTTCGTTGGGCAGACATCTGTGCAAGAAACGCCCTATTATTGGTGCTTTGGTTGGTAGCATTCTTGGCTCCGCTAGCGCAGGCTATGTCCGTAGAACAGTATTCGCATAATCCTTACATACCCCTCCCTTCCATACCGGATCGGAGGGGTAATTCTATGTAAGGAGGTACCCCACAATGAAACTCGTACTTGCCGAGAAACCCTCG
>JAEDNK010000046.1 GCA_016302545.1 Bacillota bacterium | reverse complement strand
GGTAGAGCAGGGGACTGAAAATCCCCGTGTCCTTGGTTCGATTCCGAGTCTGGGCACCAATTATTAAAAAAGATTGCCTTTTGCTGACTTGGTCCGAAGGGCAATTTTTTTTATATTTTTACAACTTTTGTCTATTCAAAAGCGTCTATATAATGTAATATAAATGAGAAAAGAAAGAAAGGGGAGTAATAATGGATATGAAAAAAAACAAAAAAATGGCTGCAGCACTTGTTTTAGTTATAGTGACAGCTCTGGCGGCGATGGCCATGTCAGGATGCTCATCAGAGAACAGTAAAGCCAGTTGCCGTGATATTCTTGACGGATGCAAAAAAATTGCACCGGAAGGGAGCTTTGACACACTGGTAAGCTACGGAGAGGACCTGTATGACGACAGCTTTGACAATCTTTACGGAATCCAGTTTAAAGATGTTAGCGACGGAGCCATACTGTACACCGAAAGCGGAGGACTGGCCGATGAAATTTCCATAGTGTGCATGAAAGAAAACGGTGATGTCCAGGTGGCTAAGCAGAAGCTGCAGGACAGAATAGAGGAAAGGCGGGGCGCTTTTGCAGGCTACAAGCCGGAGGAGGTATATAAGCTTGACAACGCTTCCGTCATAGTGCAGGGTAATTATGCGGCGCTCATAATCAGCGATGATAACGAGGGCTTCGAAGCGGAAATCAGAAAGGTAATAAGCCAAGGGGTTGAATAGTAAGAGAAGGAGCAGGGGAAAATGATTGATAAAGGCGAAAAGATTCCATTTAAAGAAAGAATTGAGATAAGAAAGAGACATACTTGCGAATTTTTTGCGGAGGCAAAGAACAGATTAAAGGGAAAGAGCATACTGATAGCCTGTATTGCGGCAGTGGTGCTTATAGGCGTAATCTTCGTGCAGAACAGCAAGATGATAGACAGCATGAATAAGATATTAAATCAGGCTGAGGGAAACATCCATGAAATCTATGACGACAGCAAGGTTATAGCAGCATACAGACAGGGAAGCGGAGACGGCCTTAATGCAGAAGATGCTTTCGTGCTGGATAAGCTGACCGAAGTGATAGACGAGATAATAACAGAAGACATGACAGACTACGAAAAGGAAAAGGCGGTATACGACTGGCAGCGGGCATGGGTTACATACAGCGATGAGGGACTGAACCCCATTTCCGCCGCGGCAGATAATTATACGCCTTACGGAGTTCTCAGGTCACATAACGCCATCTGCGTGGGCAATGCCACCACATTTCAGCTTTTCATGGACGCACTGAATATCCCATGCAAGATAATCCATTCAACAGAGCAGGGCGAGCACGCATGGAATGTGGTACAGCTGGACGGTGAATGGTATCATGTTGATGTCACCTTTGACGGAGGCAGCGGCTCAAAGCCAAGCTACGCATATTTCAATGTTCCCGACAGCGTCAAGGATGACGGTAACTGGCCTTGGGACCATTCGGAGATTCCGGCTGCCAACGGCACCAAATACTGCTACATGCTTAATAATGCCGAGCAATGTGAAGATCTGTATGATGTACCGGCGGCGATAAAGAAGGCCATAGACGAAGGGGCAGGCTTTGCTGCGGTGATACTTAATGACAGAACCGACTTTAACAGGTCGGTGGCTGAATACATAAGCAACTCAATGTATGTGGAAAACGGCAGCGTATATTTCAGCAATGCATATTCCCTGGACGGAAAGGTTGTCTATAAGTTCGATATCAACAGATGGAATGAAGGCAGCGGAGAAATACCGCCTGAAGTGTCTGAAAAGCTTACGGGAATCATCAATGAGCTTAACTGGGGCTCGGATGAGGGCGCTTCGTATCAGACGGAAGAATACGAAAAAGATACATATGAAAAGAAATATATGAAATGACGAGAGGTTATAAATAAATGGTTTTCAGCAGTTCTGTATTTTTAATGGCGTTCCTGCCACTGACCCTGCTGGCATATTTCATTGTGCCGGCACGCTTGGTAAAGGTCAGGAATGCCGTGCTGCTTGCCTCAAGCCTTGTTTTTTACGGCTGGGGCGAGCCAAAATACATTGTAATAATGATCTTTTCCATAGTATTCAACTATGCATCAGGGCTTGTTATCGGAAAACATACGGGTATGGGGAATAAGCACAGGGTCAGACCTATGCTTATTTTCTGTGTTTTTGGAAATCTGGCGCTGCTGGGCATATTCAAGTATACCGATTTTGTGCTGGATACGGTCAACAGACTGACGGCAGCGGGACTTACGCTGCCGGGCATAGCACTGCCTATAGGCATTTCGTTTTATACCTTTCAGACCATGTCCTACATTATAGATGTTTACAGAGGCAAAGTGGAGCCGCAGAAGAATCTGATAACCTTCGGAGCGTACGTAGCTCTGTTCCCGCAGCTTATTGCAGGACCTATCGTGAGATATTCAGATGTGGCGGTAATGCTGGCGGGACGCAGAACCAACCTGGAGCAGACAGCCGAGGGCGTACGCAGATTTATCGTAGGATTCGGCAAGAAAGTGCTGCTGGCAAACCAGATCTATGTCGTATGGATGGAGCTTTCTTCTATGGAAAATCTCAGTGCTGCAGCGGCATGGCTGGGAGCTGTGGCATTTACCTTCCAGATTTATTTTGACTTTTCAGGATATTCGGACATGGCCATAGGTCTGGGCAAGATTTTTGGATTTGACTATCTGGAAAACTTCAACTATCCGTATATTTCACGGAGCATAACGGAATTCTGGCGCAGATGGCATATGTCCCTAAGTTCATGGTTCAAGGAATATGTGTATATCCCTCTCGGCGGAAACAGAAAAGGTATTGCGCGCCAGCTTCTGAATATTTCCATTGTCTGGGCTTTGACCGGTCTGTGGCACGGAGCCAGCTGGAATTTTGTCATGTGGGGCGTGTACTACGGCATTATTCTGATAATAGAAAAGCTGGGACTGCTGCGCATATTGGAAAAATGCCCTGCAGCCATAGGTCACGTCTACAGCCTGCTTATCATTGTAATCGGCTGGGTGATTTTCGCCGTTGAGGACCTGGGTGATGTGGCACATTATATCGGTATGATGTTTGGAAGTACAGGAAAAATTGCAGATGATGCATTCATATACTTCTTTGAAAGCAGAATCTGGCTGCTGATTGCATGTGTAATCGGCTCTACACCTTTGCCGAAGATGGTGTGCACCGCTGCAGCAGACGTACTTAAGGACAAGGAAGTACTTCTGTCTGTAATTGAAACAGTACTGTTTATGGGAATTTTAATTCTTTCAATGGCGTTTCTGGTGAGCGGGTCATATAATCCGTTCCTTTATTTCAGGTTTTAGAGGAGGCAGAAAAATGAAAAAAAGAAGTTTAATATTAATATCTGCCGCTGCGGTTTTACTTTTGACTCTGAGCGTGGGGACCATGCTCACTCCTGATGTGGAATTTTCACCGGATGAAAACAGATATCTGACAGCAAAGCCTGAGCTGACAGTTAAAAAACTGCTGGATGGCAGCTATGAAAAGCAATCGGAGGAGTACCTTTCCGATCAGATTATAGGCCGCAAAAAATGGGTTGAAACAAAGAGTATGACAGAGGCCGCACTGGGAGTAAGCGATATCAACGGAATATATCTCTGTATAGGCGGAAGAGGCGTAGAAAGAGTAACGGAGACAGATTTTGATTGGAAAAACTACAAGAAAAATCTGGACGCGGCGGCTGAGCTCAATAGACTGTGCCGTGATAAAGGAATTGAAATGCAGACTATGCTTGTCCCTACGGCGGCTTATGTTTATGCAGATAAAATGCCGGCTCATGCCCTCACCTTTGATGAAGACGGGGCATTCAGACAGGCGGCAGAGCTTCTGGGAGACGGCCTTATAGATGTGAGAAACAGCCTTATAGCGGCGAAACCTTACGAAAATATTTACTTTATGACAGATCATCACTGGACGGGGCGGGGAGCGCGAATAGGTGCCGCACAATTTCTGGCTGCAGCCGGAAAAGCGGAAAGCGCCCGCCGGATTTCAGCCGGTGAGATGGAAGTCCTTTCCCGCAATTTTAAGGGTACATTATATTCAAAAGTGTTGCTAAAAACCCTGGAAACTGATATTATAGAAACATCGGCTGCTGCGCGAGGCGCCGATTTAAGGGTTGAAATCGAAGGAAAGGAGTATGGTTCTCTGTACTTCGATGAATACCTCAGTCAAAAGGATAAATACGCAGTTTACTTTGGGGGTAATTACGCCCAGGTAGACATTGAAACAGGTCCATGGGCACAGGTCGGGCAGGAGGGCGAAAAGCTTCTGATTGTAAAGGACTCCTTCGCCAATTCCATGATACCCTTCCTCCTCGATGATTTCTCAAAGATAACCATGGTGGATACGAGATTCTATCGCGGGGATATTTCACGCCTTGCTGAAGAGTATGACCGGGTGCTGCTTGTTTACAGCGTAAATAACTTTGCAAAGGAAAAAATGGTGTTTACAGGTTCACTGCTGAAATAGCAGCGTGGACCGGAAAAGGAGAAAGAATTACAGATGATGAGTGAAAAAGAGAGACAAGATGCTGTTTTGGAGGAGAAAAAGGGGAATTTTGCGGCGCTTTTGCCGATTATAGTGTTTTTGGTTCTGTTTATAGGAAGCGGAATTATAGCAAAGGATTTCTATGCCATGCCGACCATAGTGGCTTTTCTTATAGCCCTTGCGGTGGCTTTCGTGCAGAACCCTAAGCTCAGCTTTAATGAAAAGATAAAAGTTTGCACTAAGGGCGTCGGCGACGACAATGTAGTGACAATGTGCCTTATTTTCCTTACTGCCGGAGCCTTCAGCGGAGCGGTTACCGCTGCGGGAGGTGCGGACAGCACGGTTTATCTGGGACTTTCTCTCATACCTAGTCAGTTTGCAGTGCTGGGGCTGTTTTTAATCGGTTGCTTCATTTCCATTTCCATGGGTACATCTGTAGGAACCATCGTTGCCCTTGCGCCTATTGCGGTAGGTATAAGCGAGGCTACTGATTTTCCAATGGCGCTGTGTCTTGGGGCGGTGGTCTCCGGAGCCATGTTCGGCGACAACCTTTCAATGATTTCCGATACGACTATTGCCGCTGTCAGGACTCAAGGCTGTGAAATGAGCGACAAGTTCAAAATGAACTTTAAGATCGTCCTTCCTGCCGCTGTTGTCAGCGCGATTATATATTTTGTCATGACCATGCACGGCTCGTCACAGGTGGAGCTGGGGGAATATAATATATGGCAGGTTGTACCGTATATCCTCGTGCTGGTGGGAGCTCTTGTTGGAATAAATGTTTTCGTGGTACTGATTGTGGGAACGGTAACTTCTGTAATCGCAGGTGTCGCCACCGGAGCTATGGCTGTAAGTGAAATTTTCACAAGCATAGGCGCGGGCGTAACCTCCATGTACGACATAACGGTAATATCCATCACCGTGGCTGCTATTGCCGCTCTGGTAAGGGAATTCGGCGGTATAGACGCAATTCTGCACTTTATACATAAAAATACCAAGACTAAAAAGGGCGCACAGATAAGCATTGCGGCTCTGGTTGCAGGAGTAGACCTTGCCACTGCAAACAATACCATTGCCATTGTTCTGGCAGGACCTATCGCAAAAGAAATCAGCATGGAATATGACATCGATCCTCGTAGAACGGCTTCACTCCTTGACATCTTTGCATCGGTGGTTCAGGGCCTTATACCTTACGGAGCCCAGCTTCTGTATGCGGCAGCCGCTGCGGGAATCACCACATACGCAATAATCCCTTATGTGTTCTATCCGATGCTCATGGCGGTGTCGGCTGTGGTGTTCATATTCTTGTTTAATAAGAAAGAAAAATAGACAGTAAATAGTCAAGATGATAAAACAAGGCGAGCCCAGGTAACGGCCCGCCTTTTTCTTACAGAATATCAAACCCTACCCAAAGTGAGATAAGGTAGGACAGCGCCGACATGACGCAGCTGAAAGCTATGACCTTGGACTTGACCTTGCTTTCCTTGTCAAAGACGGCCATGGATATGATCCACGAAATAACCAAAGTGATGAGAGCGATAACGGTCATCTTGTTGATTATGCCCGCATAGCCTCTGAGAATGAAGCACAGTACAGCTATTACTGCAACGGTGATTAAATACTTAAGCCAGCCCCCTCGGTTAAAAATAACCGGAATCAGCAGAGCCGCCCAGATAACCCCCAGCAGCAGACATTTCAATACGATAATAAATATATCTTCCATAAGAGAATCCTTTCTAACTGATTTTGTCCTTGACATTTAAATGATTTTGTCAACATGAAATATTATATTTGATTTTCCCGCCGATTTCAATTACAATTATACTATCTATTGAATTAATTTCAGGTTTTATTTGGAGGAAAAAATATGGCTCAGTTATATTATAGATACAGCACCATGAATGCCGGTAAGTCCATCGAGCTGATCAAGGTGGCATACAACTACGAGGAAAGGGGCAAGCATGTGCTGACCCTTATTCCTGCCATAGATGACAGATACGGTATGGGTGTTATAACATCCAGAATCGGCATACAGAGAGAAGCCATGATTGTAAACGACGATACCAACATTCTGGAGCTTTTTATGAGAGAAAACGAAAAGCATCCCATAGATTGCGTGCTTATCGACGAATGCCAGTTTCTTAAAAAGCATCATGTACAGGAGCTGGTGGAAATCGTGGACAGCTGCGGGGTTCCCGTGCTGGCCTACGGACTTAAAAACGATTTCAGAAACGAGCTCTTCGAGGGCTCATACTATATGCTCATATATGCAGATAAGATTGAAGAAATCAAGACTATATGCTGGTGCGGACGTAAGGCTACCATGGTTGCCAGAATTGTGGACGGCCAGTTTGTGAAGCAGGGACAGCAGATTGTGGTAGGCGGAAACGACATGTATGTTTCCTTGTGCCGCAAGCATTATAACGACGGAAGGCTGGGACCTGACAAATAAAGGGGGACAGGTACATTGCAGACTAAGACACATAACAATCATTACAGAATTTACATAAGAATACTGCTTTGCCTTGCACTGGTATTTTTATTTCTTATTGCCATGACGGGCTTTGCGGCGGCAGAAACTAAGACGGGAACAGTGGCAACCACGGCCCTTAATCTTAGAAGCGGTCCGGGAAGCAACTATACTTCTCTGGGGCTGCTTTCAATAAACAAGGTTGTCATAATATTGGACGAGACATATGATACCAGCGGGGACAAGTGGTATCATGTAATTTCGCCTGCAGGAACGGAAGGGTTTGTCTCAGCCAAATACATTGAAGTGAACAATAACGCAGAGTATCAGCACGATGGGGACTTTGAGGCATATCTCACCTCTCAGGGCTTTCCTGAGTCCTACAAGCCATATCTCAGGCAGCTTCATGCACAGTACCCTCAGTGGATATTCAAAGCTGCTGATACAGGTCTCGACTGGGAAAGCGTTCTTTCAGCGGAAAGTAAAATCGGAACATCTCTGGTGGCATCAAGCTCTCCGGCCTCATGGAAATCTATGGCTGAAGGCGCCTATGACTTTACCACGGGAAAATACATAGAATACGACAGCGGCGGCTGGGTATGTGCCTCTAAGGAAATAGTGGCATACTATCTGGACCCTAGAAACTTTATCAACCCCATAGGTGCTTTCCAGTTTCTGACCCATTCCTACGATGAGACTACACAGACGAAGGAAGGACTGCAGAAGGTAATTAAAAACAGCTTCATGTCGGGAAGCTTTCCCGAGTCCGGATACGATACCTATGCGGATGTCCTTATGGAAGCGGGCAAGATATCAGGTGTCAACCCTTATGTCCTTGCATCCATGATTTTAGTGGAGCAGGGCTCAAGCGGCGCGGGAGGCTGCATTTCCGGAACCGTAAGCGGATACGAGGGATATTACAACTTTTTCAATATAGGTGCGTACAAGTCCGGCTCCATGAGCGCAGTGACAAGAGGCGTGTGGTATGCCTCCCAGAGCGGCTCCTACGGAAGACCGTGGGACAGCAGATATAAATCCATAGTTGGCGGGGCCCGGTTCTACGGAGCTCAGTATGTCCAGCAGAATAAGAACACTTTATACTTTAAAAAGTTTAATGTGATGAACGGACTTTCAAGCGTGGGCACAGGTCAGTACATGACCAACATTCAGGGGGCAGAGAGCGAAGCCGCATCTTTAAGAAACGGTTATACCGATTCTCTGAGCGATCCTATAACGCTTATAATACCTGTATATAAGAACATGCCGTCTGAGGCATGTGAGATGCCGGGAGACGGAAACAACAACAATTACCTTTCAAGCTTGTCTGTTGAGGGATTCAGCCTGACTCCTGAGTTCAGCAGATATGTATCGGATTATGAGCTGGTAGTGGATAAGAGCACAAGCTATGTGAATGTAACTGCCAAGACAAGTTCTTCAAGCGCGTCCATGACAGGTGCTGGCAAAGCGACACTTGCAGGCGATACTACAGTTATAAATATAAAGGTGACTGCGCCAAGCGGAGATGTGCGAACCTATTCAATTACCGTTTCCAAGGCGGAAAACGGTCAGAGCCAGCAGGGTGAAACCAAGCTTTCTTCGACAGAGTATACCTTTGACGACTGCGTCAGAGGTATAGGAGAAAAGGTCTCATACAGCACATTTGTAAAGAAAGTTACCGTAACCGGCGGCAGACTGGAGGTTGTCAATGCAGAGGGCAGCGCAATCACCTCAGGCACTATGTCTACAGGAATGAAGGCGGTTCTTTATGACAGCAAGGGAGAAAAACTCAGCGAGTATGCTGTCGTTATAAGAGGAGATACAAGCGGAGACGGCAAAATCAATTCCGCAGACGCTCTTGCCATACAGAAGCACATAGTTGAAAGCAGACCGCTTAAGAATACTTATCTTGATGCAGCGGACATAAACGGTGACGGCAGAGTTAACTCGCTGGATGTACTTTATGTACAGAAGCACATTGTAGGAAGCTATACCATAGTTGATAAGGCATAGGGGGAATACAGCGATGGAAAAGAGATATGGGAAAGATTTTTTAAGGTTTTGGAAAACCGTTATTGTGGCAGTGATTGCAGTTACTATGCTTATAGCCGGATTTTCCGTTGAAACGGAAAATGCCTTTGCAGCTTCCGCTAAGGTATCCTTAAGCGGAGGGGGAACGGTGGAAAAAGGCGACAGCCTTACCATCACTCTTAAATATTCGAGAGCTACCTTCGGCTCGGCAACTGCAAGGGTAACTTATGATTCATCTGTCCTTGAATACAGCTCATGTTCTGGAGCGGAGGCAAACGGAGGGGGAGGCACCGTAATCCTTACCATGGCAAACGGTTCGGGTACGGAGGCTCTTTCCTGCAAGCTGAAGTTTAAGGCCGTGAAAGCGGGCAGCACTACGGTAAGCGTTTCCACTACGGATGTTTACAATATCGATATGGAGGAGCTTACTGCAGGTTCCGCATCTACCACTGTCACGGTGAAAAGTACGGCTGATAAAGCATCAACCAATGCGGATCTTTCGGCTATGGCTGTGTCCTCGGGAACCCTTTCGCCCGCCTTTTCACCAAGCGTTACATCATATAAGGTGAAGGTTCCAAACAGCGTGACCACATGCACCGTTTCGGCAGACAAGGCGGATTCCAAATCATCGGTCAGCGTGACAGGCTCTCCTAATCTTAAGGTTGGAGAAAATGTGAGAAAGGTGACGGTTACAGCGGAAAGCGGCAAAACCAAGACATATACCATTACTATTACAAGAGAAGCAGCAGAGGGAGGAACCTCCGGCAGCGGACAGTACGGTGAAGGCTCCGGCAGTCAGACAGACAGCCAGACTCAGGAGAATCAGCCCATAGAGACGGAAATCGGCGGAGTGACCTATATAGTCTGCGAGGATTTTGAGAATATAGAAATCCCTGAAACTTTCCATGAGGATGCGGCTTCTTACAACGACAAGCAGATTCCCGTCATTAAAAGCGCCGAGGGAAATATTGTGCTGGGGCTCCTCAGACCTGCGGAAGCCTCCGGTGAAGGTGAAAGCGGAGAAGAAGAGACGGCATGGTATTTTTACAGCGAAAAAAACAATAAATTCACAAGGAAGCACAGCATGACTGTGGATGAAGTTTTTGCATACGGTAAAAGCATGGCTGACAATGCTGTATCGGCAGCAGGAGGCTCTGATCTGTCCGAAGGAGGAGAGAAAAACACATTGACTCTTGATGCAGACAAGCTTATGTATCTGATATTCGGAGGAACGCTGGCGCTTCTTCTTATAGCGGTTATTGCCTTACAGATAGGAATTATGAGGAGCAGGAAACATTGATGAACGCAATATCGGATTTTTTCGGAGAACTTACGATACTGTCGGTAGGTGTGCGGCTGGTTATGGCTACACTTTTGGGAAGCATGGTTGGTATAGAAAGAGCCAACAAGAGGTATGCGGCAGGAATCAGAACCTTTGCGTTGGTATGTCTCGGCTCGGCGCTGGCAACCATAACGGGACTTTACTTTGCACAGATGTCGGGCGGCGTGGCAGATATAAGCAGAATCCCCGCCCAGCTGCTATGCGGCATAGGTTTTCTGGGAGCCGGAACCATAATAGTCACAGACAGGCGGCAGATAAAGGGGCTGACTACTGCGGCGGGTTTATGGGTTACCGCGTCTATGGGTATATCCATAGGAGCGGGACTTGCGGGACCTGCCCTGATATGCCTTGTATTGATATTGATAACTAATTACTACATGCACTACATGACCCGCTATGTGGAAAACCACACCCGCACCATGGAGCTTTACATCGAGCTGGAAGGAGGCTTTGTGCCGGAGCTGCTGCACTTTATAAAGGATGAATGCGGATACAGGATTGAATCCATGGAAAGAAGAAACGAGCAGCCCATCGTGGAGGGAGATATCATTCTCAGGATAGAAATGGATATGGGGCGGCGAATCAGACACTCCCTTATCATCAACGATGTGCTGGAGCTTGAAGGGGTTCATTATGCGGAGGAAATAACATCATAAAGATTGTTACATAAGACTTAAGAAAACGCTCTTTAGCGGCAATGCTCGCTTAGGGCGTTTTTTAGAGAAAAAAATTTTTGAGAAAAATAAAATTCTTGTCCCCTTTTTGGCTTTTTTCCGGTTATTATATATGAACGGTTGATAAGATTTGACAGTATATCCGTAGTCCTTTAGAATATAAGTAATAGAAATTATATGAAAAGGGGACAAAGATGCTGCAGATTTATCTTGCAATTATAGA